>PXPE01000001.1:637700-956550 GCA_003009795.1 Nanohaloarchaea archaeon SW_7_43_1
AGATTTCAGGATGGCTGTATCGTCTCGAAACGATATCAGACACAGGGTAGAGGCAGTCCTTCCGGAGAAGGCAGCAAATGAGATAAAGAACAGTTTCATGAACTCACATACAGATCTGGGTAAAGTTGTTGACAACAGGTTTGTTCTGGAGTTTGAAGTCACAGAGGATTTCGGTATCCGTACGGATCAGGAGAAAAGCTTCAAAGACTTTAAAGACTCGGTTAAAAGCATATTTGGATCTTCAGTTAACCCTGTGCTCGGCAAAAAAGTATCGGCAAGGAACTCCCTGTAACCACTTTTTTGTAGTTGATATTGACCCGGGCCTTCAGCCTGTTCACAAGGATTTCACATTCCAAACTTATAATTTTCTAGTTCAACCTAAATTAATTTTATGCGAACAGAGAAATACCGCCAGAAACAAAAACTGATTGAAGTAACTTATAGGCTAGATAGGGATCTAGATGCTCTGATAGTTGAAGGTTTCTGCGACAAACAAGTAATGCGGAAACTGGGGTTCGAAGGTAAAATATTTCTCTCCGCCGAGAGAAAAACGGAACTGCTCGCTGAGGATGTTGAGAGGGGAGCGGAAAAAGTCGCAGTTCTAACTGATTTTGACTCCCACGGAAAAGAACAGAACCGTAAAATTAGGCAGCAACTTAAGGACAAAGTTGACGTATTAAACTCTGCACGTGAAGAGTTTGGCACCCAATTGACATCAACCGGGAGAAGAACTGTAGAAGATATTGAACCACTTCTCCACTCCAAAGAAGAAAAATTTGTAGACGCAGCACTGGACCAGCTGTACATCGGAACAGGGAGCTAGTTGTACTAAATCAGGTTATCAAACGGTATTCATGGCTTTCCTAAAATCCAAGTGAATTCATCAGAAATCGGTAAGACTTGACTGATTATTCTTTAGCGCCCTTGCGTTAATGTCTTTTTCCCGGGAGAGATATGAGGCAAATGCTTCGTCGAAACCGTGGTGGGTGTATACTTTTTCCGGATCAACTTTCTCTACAACTTCTACTAATTCATCGAAGTCACAGTGATCGGAGAAAGGGAATCCTTTGTCGTATTCTCCTCTGTATTTGAAGGAATCATTCACCGCCCATCCTGAGAAACCTGCTTTTACCCCGCCGTGTTTTTCGACCAGGTTTTCGATATAATTTGCCTGTGAGCAACGGGTTGGGGCCACCATTATGCCGTTATCTTCTAGAACCGATTTGTTCTCACTGTATTTCATGGCACGGAAATCCAGGTCAGAGTTTTTCTCTATGACATCGTTCATCTTCTTCACAGCGCCGTGGGCGATGATCGGTTTATCAGTTACCTGTTGGACAAGATGCTGGATCTTCTGCGCTTTTCCAAGGGAGTAAACGAATAGTAATAGAGGTCTTTCAGTGTCCTTTACCCAGTCTTTAATCTCTTTCTCGATCTCTTTTTGATCCGGGAAACGGTAGCTTGGAATACCATATGTTGATTCTATTATGAGCTCCTCCGCTTTTACAGGGTCAAATCCGTCAATATAGGCCCGGTCCCTAGTTGCCACATCACCTGTGTAAAGAACTTCATCATTGATTAATGCAGCTGAAGAACCTATTATATGGCCGGAAGACATCAGTTCAACGTTTTCAGACTCAACAGTATCGATGGATACGTCAAACCTTGTCTCTGTAATTTCTCTGGTAACCT
This sequence comes from Nanohaloarchaea archaeon SW_7_43_1, assembly GCA_003009795.1. Classification (NCBI taxonomy): domain Archaea; kingdom Methanobacteriati; phylum Methanobacteriota; class Candidatus Nanohaloarchaea; species Nanohaloarchaea archaeon SW_7_43_1. The sequence continues at coordinate 639,393 of PXPE01000001.1, forward strand.
GGGAACATATGACAGTGCCTGAATCCTTTTTCAATGCATGATCTGCGTGTGCGTGTGAAACTATACTGTAGTCCTGATCGCCTTTGTAACTGTCTAAAGCGAAACTTGTATCGCCTTCCACTCTGATACCGTTCCTGTGTTTTATCTCTGTCATTGTGTTAGTTTTAATACCAACTTCTACTAATTTGTTTTAAAGTTTGAAACAATGATTGATACAAACATAGATTTAGCTGAGAATGATAAGCTTATAGAGATCTCCAAACCGTTGTTCTACGGTTTTACTGTCCTAGCTGCGTTTACTTTGAGTATTTCACCAGCCTATGCCGGAACCCTTCTTGGGGTAGCAGTTATGGCCTCAATTTGTTTTGTTTCGGTAGGTCTCTCGAATACGGTAGACGAGGACTGGCAGCGAGTACTTCGGATTATTGCCGTGGTAAGTCTGCTTGGAGCGCTTCTTGCAGGAGCCTACATCTCAGCTACTCTTTCGATGGTCTAGTTATCAAACCTTCTTTTTCTCTTCTTTCTTCCGGTCAAAATCTCATTTAAAGCTGAGGTTTGAAGGAGTTACTGTAGGGGTCGTAGCTCAATTGGCAGAGCGTCCGCCTCCAGAAACTGTTTTTGGAGGAATGAGACCGGTTACCGGTCAGTGATTAAATCTCTAGCATGCGATGCAAAGACATGGCCTACGATAATCGAGCTTTCAAAAGTTCACGGAGCTAGCGGAAGGTTGCAAGTTCAAGTCCTGCCGGCCCCATCATCTCACAAATTAAACACGCATATCCAGTAAAGTAGATGTTCAGAAAGGAACAAGCACCAGTTGGTGAAGCACTGGAAAAATTTGAAGAGAAAGGCTACGATCTCAAAGATGTAAAGGAATTGGCGGATCTGATCGGAAAGCTATAGCCCTTCAGATAATCTATAGGCTTATTAGCGTCACGGGACTAGTACAGGGATGTGGGAGTCCTGAATGGTGAGCCCTTTTTAAAGGGTGGCGCCTCAGGCATGGGCCCTCAAATACTAGAGGGCTTCCCACTATAATCATACCACCGCTATCGATAATTAATCTTTTCAGCAAAGAGATAAAGATTGCATTATAACTACTCAATATGAAGGAGAAAAACTGGTATCCAGCGGTAGAAGACATAGAAAAAGTCCATGATGATGTCCTGGAACAAAACCCGGAGAAATATCCTGGAACACGAGTGAGTCCGCTGACAAGAATCCCAGAAGTGATTACAGAAGCTAGAAACACGCCAGGACACTACAAAAGTGCAGCAGTCCTGCTTAAACGAATAGCCTCAGAACATGTCTTCGAGGACGGAAACACAACAACAGCAATCCTAATAGCTAAAAAATTCTTGGAAAGAAACAACAAAGAATTTAAGCCTAACGATCATAAATTAACAGGTAAGGTAGCGAATAACCACGGACTATACTCTGTGGAGGAAATCGCCCACTACTTCAAAACAGGTGAAATAGATGAAACAAAATACAGCTCATAAAAACTCCAGACTGTCAGATGAAGAAGTAGAAGAGCTAATAGAAAGAAATCAAGAGCTCATAGAATACCTTAAATGACGTTCTCTCCGACCTCAGGAACATAGCATTAGAACGGATATAAAAGACCCTATGTTATCTTCACAATTCATTATCTATACAGTACGATCTGATTGCAACTGACCCCTTCTCTCCCCGCCGTCTCCCTTATTTTTTCTTCAAAGTTTTTCCTCGACTTTCCTGGCCTTATTATAGTACCTGACAGAGGACAGAACTATGAGACTGCTCAGAGATGATAGCTGGACAAATAACTTGTCTCCTAAAGTATCTACAAAAACTGCTGAGATAGCTATTGAAGTAACTCCCGCAAATACAAGTATATTGCCATAGGTCAGCATGCGTCTATGAAAAGCGGAATAATATCTCTTTGATTTTTCTTCCTCTGAGTTTGCCGATAGGAATCTATCCAGAATCTCCATAATTTAAATTAAGTTCAGTGCGTTATATAGTAGGAGCTCTCCAGTTCTGCAGATAAAAATTAAAACTCGTTTTCCTAAGTAGGTTTCTACGAATCAGCCGCCGCTAGTAAATACAATCAAAGAGTAGATTTGCCTGGTATAGGTGGTGATTTCACATGTATTGATGTCTGCTATGGAACAGCTTATGATGAAAACGGTCTGGAACTAGTTACTGTTGAAGAATGTATCGAAGAAAGTTATGATGTAGACGTTGAAGTGAAGAATGTTGGAACAAACAGCGAGTTCCACTCCTATATAATATCTCGGCCAACCACTGTAAATATAGGTTTTGAAAAGGAGAAGTATTCATGGCAGATAGAAAAATAACTGATACTGAGGAAGTTGCCCGGAGTAAAATAGAAAGTAACTTCGACCATGTTCTTAGGACTACTCCGAGAGCTATCGAAAAGTTTGAGGAAAAACACCCGGACATATGTGAACTGGTCAACCAGAAAGTACAGGAGGAAGGAATTAATGACCTGGGAAATGTTTTTCGGCCAGGTGTACCGGACTTTCTGGGTTTTAATGAGGATGGCAGTTACCGGTTTATTGAGGTAAAAGGAGGTGGCGACGGATTAAGGCATTCTCAGATGAAATGGTTCAAGGATTTCAAAGATCTGAACTCTGAAATCTGGTTCACCGATAGCAACGAAGGCTCGACGGAGAAAATGAATTCGGATAAACTGGATCTTTACAGCCTGAAGACAGGATCCGTTGATAGAGGTCAAGCCAAGGTTAAGGATTCTGATGAAGAGGATTTTCTGTCTGTTCAGATACCTAAGACTCTGGCGGCGATGATGGAACTTGAGGTAGATGATAAAGTTGACTGGAATGTCAGTGATCGTTCTATTCTTGAGCTTGATACCGACTAGTCCTTATTGACCCTATTAAGAATTGATGCTTTATTTTGAATTTATGGTTTGTAAGTTGGATACAGAGTATACAGGAGATGAGTTCCTGGATGAAATGGATGAGCTTGTCGGGGCTGCGATGACACTTGAAAATAGGACGGATCAATACACTAGCGCCCTGAATAATTACGACAACGATGAGACAAGCGAGCACAGACTGAAAAACAAGATCCAAGACGTTGAGGGATCTCTGGAAATATTATATGATGCTCTTGATTCTGTAGATGAATTAATTGAAGAAGAAACATTGGTCGCATACATCGAAAAAGAGGATAAGAAAAACAAAATTAATCTAGATAAACTCTTCAGCCAAAAATCCCATGGTATAAGCCATAGTATCAATAATTTTGATGATCTTGTTACTGTTTCCCATTACCTGAACGACATTGGTACAGAAGCAGATGAAAGATATCTCCAACCTCATCTGGATACAGGTGCTCCAACCAGGATGGTAGCGGAGAAAAACCGGATCCTGAACGTTGATGGTAGAATCAATGACCTATACGAAAGAATTGCATCGAATGAAAAGTTGGCCAGAGAAAATACAGAGTCGGATGAAACAAGGAAAACATACTCACCCGAACCTCCGATATTCCGGATGCTAGGACACGAAGAACACGCAAGCCGCATCAACAGACTAAACGAAAAGTTCAAGAGAAAAAGGTAAAGTTCTACACGGCAATTTAAACAACAAACCAAATCAACCTTTATACAGATAACAGCATGACAAGAGAAGTACTTCTTCTAACAGGTAACCCTGACAAACTCAAGTCAGCTGAAAAGGCTTTTGAAGGAACAAGCGTGGATCTAAAACAAATTGATGAGGATAGCCCGGAGACCCAGGCATCAAGTAGTTTGAAAGTTGCAAGACACCCAGTCGAAAAAGCCATACAGGAATATGATAAACCAGTTATTAGAGAAGATCATAGCCTCTATCTTGATGCAGTTCCTGGGTTCCCAGGACCGTACTTGAGCTATTTCGATAAAAATATTCCAGCAGAAAGATTGTTAGAAATTCTTGAAGGTGAAAAACGTACCGGTTGCTTTGAGATTGGGACTGTGCTAGGATTTCCTAACGGCGAAATAGAGGAGTATGAATTCAGAGTTCCTATCGAGATATCTGAAGAGATCAAAGGCGAGGAAGGGAACTGGGATCGAGTTATGATGTTAGAAGGTGAAAATGAAACTTTTGCTGAGTCGAGTGGAGAGTTTAGATTAGATATTTGGAATCGGAACTACCGTAAAATTGCAGATGATCTGTCCTAGTCAGAACACAGCATAATAATAGAATTAGGAAACGCAGAAGAAGATATCTTTAGTAATACTTAGCTGTTCTTAGGAAACTCTTCACATACCTACGGTCATCTATATAAAAATTATTACAGGTTTACTACCTATTGGACACAACTAGAGGTTTTAATCATGAAGAAAGATTTCCGCAACAAACTAACATCAATCTGCCGGGAAACGGCTAAAACCCTGAAAATGGACAGGGATGGAGCCAGATGGTTCTGCGAAACAACAGAACTCAACATAAAAGACGAAGGCAAAATGATCTACCGATTCTATGTGATGGATAAAAACTCCGGTCATGAGTACCAAGTCAATGCAGTGATTGAAAAAGACGATATAACGGACTGGAATGTTAGAGAAGTCACAGAATAAATTTATAAACCGAGAAACAGCAATTTAACGTGTTAAATTATGCTTCACAACCAGATAAGAGATGAAGGAAACGGACTCTATCTAATTAAACAGTTGTCTGAAGATCATACCGACTTCAGTTTTGCCGACATAGAACAATCACTTCTACAGCAAGACTATGAGCACAAGGATGAGGGAAATGGAAACCAGACATCTGAGATTAAACTTGCCAACTCCGATACCGAGACCGTTATCAAATACAAATATGGAACTGATGAGGCCAAGTTTTACTTCACGGATCTTTCACCTACCAAAGAAAAAGTTCTTGACGAAGCACTTACAGTAGGACATATAGACGGAGCCTTCAGTCTCAAAAACCTGTACTCAATGGAAAACGACAATTCCAAAGATGAAATCGCATTCGGTACAGAAGAATACTGGAAGAAAGTAGACGAAATATACGGAAATTAAAGTTTAATTCTACTCAGGTTGCAGGAGAACTAGCGTCGCTTTGTACTATTGATATACTTTTTGAGCAAAACACTAAAGCCGAGTTTGTTAGTTATTCATATGAGTATCTAAGTAAGATTGTTAAATGTTCATGTGAATATCTAACCATGGTATTCGAGATCAGCACGGCTAGGAAAGAAATCTTACAAAAGCTATCCGAACAGGCCTGGACACCCACAGAACTAGCAGATGAACTCGGTAAGTCAAGAAATACCGTCTACAACCACTTAGAAGACCTCTACGATCAAGAAGTTTTAACAAAGAAAAAAGTAAAGGCGAAAACCCGGCCCAAAACCGAATATAGTATCGAAGACGGATTAATTCAATATATTACCGTATTACCGGATCAATACGCACAAAAGAACGTCAAGCTTACACCCGAAAAACAGACCGTCCTTAGAATATGGAGTTTACCCCAGAAAGAATTCCAACCATACGTTGAAAGGTACTGGTGGAAACTCAAAAACAAACTAGATTACCGTAAAGACATCAAATCAGTCGCAATCTACGGTTCAGTTGCAAGAGGAGAAGCAGACGAGGACGGCGATATTGATATCCTTGTAATAACAGAAGATAAGAAAACAAAGAAATTGGTCTCAGAAGAATTCGGCTCGATCCGGTTAGAATCAGAGGAAGGCAGCAAAATATGTATGACGGAAGCATACTCAATTGAGGAATACAGAAAGAGTCTAGAAAACAACAGTGACTTCCTCAACAGTATTAAAGACGAACTCCATATTGTATACGATCCGGGAAGAATCTTCCAAAATTCCGAGAAGGTGCATGATCAATGAGCAATGAAAGACAAGCCAAGGCATACTTGCGAGAAGCAGAGCTTACATTGGAATCCGCGAAAGCAATCTATAGGTCTTCGGAAAAATCAGGTGAAAAGTTATGGGCACAGGTCGTGAAAAACGGGTATGATGCCATAGAACAAGCCATATCGGCAGGGATAGCAAAAGAAGATGAGGTCATTCCTCGCGACCATCCAAGTATGATCAATACATTTATAGAACTCTATGGTCCTGAAGAAGATATAGAGGAATTACTTCTTCACTGGCTGCAGCTCCGCAGCAACACACAATATGTCGACATCCGTGGAGACGAAATCAACATACCTCACAAGCAGTTCACACAGGAAGATGCACAACAAATTCTTGAAGATATAGAAACCATTCTCAAATATATTCGAGAACAAATACGGTGAACAATTACTGAAAGAAATTTTTTTGCGCTAAATAGATCTAGTCTCTAAGACGTCACTTCAACTCAGTTTTAGGATGATAAGTGTTGTTGTGGTCAGTAATGCAATTACCTGGATTCCCTGTATTCCCGGTACTTGTCTTGTTCCCTGGCCCTGATCACTTGTTTCATTAACTATATCTACCATTGTTGAGTCACTTCCAAATGTTTTGGAGTTAACAGCATCGGCTCTAATGTAAAGCTCGCTTTCAGGATCACTCTTATCTAGCTTTGTGTTCCCGCCGTAGAACCTGACTTGGTGTGTCTGAGAGGATTCAGGGCTTACAGTGGTCTTGAAACTTGTTCCCTCCGTCGACTGAAAATCAGCAAACTGATAAGCCGAAGGACTACCCCCCGGATCCTCCATCGTAACCTCGTAAGTGGTTGCACTATCACGTGGATTAACTATGTCAAAACTAGTGGTCTTGAAGTCCCCTAATTGCACCGTTAGGTTGGAGTTTCTGAAGTTGATTGGGAAGTCTGAGTACCATGTGCCGTCGAAACACGTGATCTTGGGATCTCCTTGTACCTGTGTAATATTCACTGATTCACCTGGATCATATAGTTTTCTTACATCAGCATTCGTATCATAACGAGTATAATTCTCATCGAAGATACAGGCATTAGGATTCTCCTTCACACCGATCACCTTTCTAACTGTATCACAGTACTGTGAACTACAGTCCTGTGTAACCAGGTACTCTGAGGCATCATCTCCACCGCAGAAACCATAATCGGATGTACCTCTAGACGGTATAGCTACGTTTGAATAACTGGTACCGGTATCTACAGGACTGTAACTGGAGTTGTATTCTCCGTTTTCGGGATCAGAGGTAAGGCTGATTTGGTTGTCTGTCTGCAGTGGTTGGTTCCAGGAGTCATCGATTCCTCCTGTAACAGCCTTTGGATGGTCTTTGATGTAAGTTTTTGTGAACCATCTTGCACCATCGTTTCCGTACAGTATATTGGTTTGACATAGGTCGGCTCTGTAGTCTTGGTCTAGCCACATTGATAGTCCTTTGGAGTGGGTTCCACATACTTCTTGGTCTTTTTTGAGTCTTCCGGAGCTTTCTCCTTTCTCATCTCTTTGCTGTATACTTCCTTTAGGTTCGAAGTTCAGGTTACCGTTTTCATCGGTTATACACTGGTTTTTCATGCTTTCCGGTGTGCAGTATATTTGTCCGTCTTCCCATTCTCCTTTCTCGGATTCACCTAGTTCTCCGATTAGGTGTTCGTCTTCGTCGTCTCCACAAACCGGTTTTTCCATGTCAGGGTTGGAGTAACTTAGTTTGTCGAAGTTGATGTCTGCTGTAAAGGTTTTTCCGAGACCTGAGTTATCCATTGTGTCGGGGCTTCCTGTGTTGTGGCCGATACCTAGGTCGCTGCCACCGATATCACAGTTGAATTCTAACTGGTCTTTGGTTAGGTCGTCAGGATCTTTCCATGTACCATCACCTGAAATCAATCCAGCGTAACTGTTTGCGAATGCTTTATCGGTTTTGTTCTTCGAGTTGTCGCCTACATCTGTTCTTAGTCTGGTGTCTTGGTCTCTAGGGTAACAGTTACTTGGGGGGTATGGTTCTCCTGTATTATCTACTGATTGTTTCAGGTTTGGTGAATACGCCCATCTCTTGATTTTGTTTGAGTGTGGTTCCGAGCTGTACTTGTCTGGACCGAATTCTCTTTGATCGGATTGGTCTTGTACGCGGTTATGGATCCCCCAGAAATTCCATCTTACATCGTTTTGGTTGCTTTTTCCGTTGTCTGGCTCGTTTCCTGTTTCATCATAATCATCATCTCTCTGTCCCTCGAGGTATGGACCCCAGATAGGTGTTTCGTTTCCGAATCCTATACCGGCTTCTTCGGTTGCTGGCAGCGATCTGCCACCCCAGGTGCCTTTGTAATAATTAAATTCCTTGCCTCCTATCTCTTCAACTGCTTCTTCTGTATCTTTATCCCACCATCTTCCTCCTGCTCCTGAATTCGAGTCACTGACACAAGCCTCCTCGTCAAGCGAGTGACCGCCTTTTTCCAGGTTCTCATTGTTCCTCCCTATGTCTATAGTTGTTGATTCTGATCTCAGTTTGCCTCTGTAGACACATTTGTCACTGCTTCCAGTGTTTTTGTCCAAACCCCATCTTGCGTTGGGTGAGGAGATCTGGCTTTCTACCATTTCTGTGCCTCTGCTGTCTATCCAGACGTAGTACTTCGTTTCCGAGTCGCTTGCACACGCGTTCGTTACGGTTAGTTTTGTATCGTAGTTGCCTCTTGATCCGTATTTGTGGGAGGCGATCTGTCCTGAGCTGCTGCCTCCGTCTCCGTGGCTCCATGAGTAGCTGTAGATTGGCGGTCCGTCGTTGCTGCTTGAAGAGGAAGCGTCATAATCTATGTATTCTGCATTTTTGCCATAGCTGTAGTCTGCTGTCGGATCTGTCTTTCTTGTTGGACATCCTTTGGTCGTTGTATATGTTGTACAGGTTGAGCTGTTAGTGGAAGGATTGTTGCATCTGGCCACTTTCTTATCTGCTACTTCATCGCATTGGTCAGAGTAACTACATTTAGTACCTCCGCCACAGTCAGAGTCGGAGTCACAATCACCGGATACACCTGACCCGGAGCCTGAGCCTGAACCCGTTCCAGATCCACCGGTCTCATTCTTGTCACCTCCACACTGAGTTCTTTCCACACATCTCCAGCTTACTTGTGATCCACAGTAATAGCCGAACTTATCGGTGCACTCTTTTCTCTGAGACATTTCAGTGTCTTTACAATTGTCGCCATCAAAATCTCCATCATGTCCTCCACAGCCTTGATCTTTCCACTCAGTACATGTACATTTGCCAGTACATTCTTCGTGGTCATATTGCACGCTTTCACATTTAGAGGCATCGTTTCTTCTGGTGCTTTCCTTGCAGCCGCCATTAGAACAAGTATGAAACACCCTATCTCCTCTTTCAACCAAGTCATCTTCTCTTCCATCATTATCATAATCCTCACATCCATCCCTAAAGTTCTCACAACCATCCTTTTCAGTACAATCTTTCGTACTAGAATCCTCACACTCCCAACCGCCATTGGAGCTTGTATCACAGGTGGCTGACTGCTCTGCTTTTGTAGTACGGTCTTTACAGTAACTGGAACACTCGGGTCTAGGCGAGTCTTTTTCCGAATATTCTTTGGGTCCAGGGTCACAAGTTTGCCTACCATAGGTTTCGTCACAATTACCGTACTCACGGCAATAATGACCTGTTTCATCATAATAACAGGTGTCGAAAGCACCATTATTGATACCACAGTACTGAGTCCCATACCAATCCTCATCGTGGTATGCGGTTGCGATGCTTGTAAGAGATATAATCACTATCGCTAAAGCAAGTATTATTCTGGTTTTCACGGATAAATTGGCCTCATATGGCGTGTATCATTAACTCTTACTTTATCGGCATTAAAGTTTTGGCATTTGATTTGAGTGGTTGTTGTTGAGCACTGACCCCCTCCCAGTTCTTCGTCTATTTTGTATGCTGCGAGAACACTCCTGTCTCTTCCTCCACCTATAACTTCAGAACCCTCGTATGTGTAAACATAGCCATCATTAAGTCTTGTCGCCGTTATCTTGTTTTCGCATTTGCATGTGCGACCTGTGCATCCGCAGTTTAATTTTCTAGTTAGGTTATTGCTTCTAATTGCATGTGTTTTTTCTTGGTCTACATCTCCCTTGAAGTAGACCCTGTCTTTCTTGAATTCTTTGATTTTATTGTATGGGGTCTCCGAGAAATCATCGTATTCCATACACATGTCATAGCTGTTGCAGTCGAAACAAACGGCTTTTTGATCCTCCTTAAATTCTGTATAGTACTTAGGTTTCTGACATCCAGCAACCTCCAGTTTATGCTCCACCTTGTTCTCGAATTTATCGGTCGAATTCTCTTCAAACTGCTTGAAATCCTTGTAATTCCTTTCTGGGGTGTAATAATGAACGTAAACTACTGCAATTGTGGCGAGAAATAGTAGTGCAAAAAGTAGATATCTATATCTCATCCTTGGTTGCAAATGGTCCCAGCTTGTATTTAAATCATCAGCTAGCGTGTGGCGGAAAGATCATATGCTCGATGAGGTATTCAGAGGTTTCCGCCCATGAATATCTAATCGGAGTCCTCCTGTATTACAATTTTTTGGCATGAGATTTTTGATAAGATCTCTGGTAAAGGAAATCTAATTTCGAGCCTCGTTCCTCAGACCTATTTATCAGTTTAGTAAGTGTTTCAGTGGTAGTTGTTTACAATATCGTAATACTCATAATCCTTGTATGCGGCCATTGGACCCGAATAGAATCCGGGCAAGGCCTTAGTATGCATAGAATCTATGCCCCTTCTTGAGGGAGATCTGATATCTATCCCTCTACGGAGTGCTTCCTCTCCTCCATCAGTATACTGTAGTACCGGTTCGGGCTTTACTACCGGTGTCATCAAGGTTTCTTCTTTTTGATCGGCGTGACCTCCTAAGAATGGATGGCCGTAGCATTCATGTAATAGAATACCGGCAAGTGACTCTTGAGATCCTTTAGCTCCTATAATTCCTAAAGCGGCCTCGGTATCGCCCCACGCACCACCCAAACCATGGTTATAGATGGCGTACTCCATTGGTCCTTTTAGTTTCCTTGGCACATGTTGTTCCCACGCTGGCTCGAGTCCCGTTCTAGTCTCTACTTCGTTGTATTCGAGTTCTTTTCCTTTGAACATGTATGATTGTATGCCGATATCTTTGAGAACATCTTCTGCTATTTCAAGTGTTTCTGGTGTTGGTTCAGGGCTGTAGTCTTCTGGTCCTTGTGCTGTCCAGTCGACTCTACAGACTGTGATGGGTTCTCCGACCAGGTCTTCTGGCTCTGGTCCTTCTAATTGGTTGGCGATGGAGAAGTTTGCCTGGTTTTCCTGTTCTGCGTATTCAGGATTTTCTCCTAGTTTCCCTACCCTGTCGCCCTGATCAGGGTCTGGTCCCAGGTATTCCCATTCACTGGGTGTGTCTCCGGATTCTGAAATGTCAAATACTTTGCCTTTTTCATTATACCAACGGGGCATGAATGCGTCTGGATCCCAGTTTGGTTCTTCTGTATGATTGTAGTGATGTCCTTTGCCCTCGGTTCCATCCGCAAAAATATGTGGTTGCCCAGTTTTCGTCCAGTCATCGGCTCCAAGCAGCTTCTTCCTGAGTACATAATGTTTGATATCACGGCCGAGAGCTTTCCAATCTATTTCCCCATTCTCATTCACTGTCCTGTTAGGATCGTCCAAGTTCCCTGGTAGATCAAGCCAGTACTCCAGCTGTGTATCCTTGAATTGTTCAGAATAATTCTCATCATCTAGAAAGTCTTCCATATGTTCTACAACGTGAGGCCTTGCATCTTTCCCAGATCCGGTCACAGCATAGTATTCTTCTCCATGTTCCAGTGCTTCTTCCTGAATTGATGTTTTTGCTATTGGTTCCGGGGTAGAAGTCGGTTCTGGCGTAGAGTTGGAATCTGAATCATCTCCCAGTATTTCGCTGCATCCGGCTAATCCGACCGCTCCACCTGCTCCCAATCCTTTCAATACATCTCTCCGAGTTATTGGTTGTCTATGGACTCCATCACCATCATTCGTCATTATGTAATGGTAACTCCATCTAGTTATTTATATTTTCCCCTGATATATAGGGTTGGATCTAAGAACTCATGAGATATAGATCTCGTGGCGATGTCTTCATCTTTCAGGATTTAATTTTATGATGCGGGTTTTCCAAATCTTTTAATCTCTCGCTCTGTCTCGGACTAAAGTCCTCAATATAATTATTTTTTATGTTCTGTCATCACCCTGATAGCCAAGAGAATTGAAAAATCAGTAATTAAAAATCTAGCTGGACTTTAGAAGAGCCGGTGTTTTATTTGAATAACTCTTTTGCTTTCCTGTAGATAGGTGATTCGAGCCAGTCGCGGTTCTTGGCTGCTTTGTCGAGTTTCTCCAAGGCTTGTTCTTTAGTAAGCCGGCTTTTCTTGACAAGTGCTTTGAGAAGGATGGGTGAGATCGCTACTTGGGTGTTGGCGAGTGTTTGTAATTCGGTAAGTGCTCTGAGATCATCGGTGATGAGGAAGTCTGCGTCCTGTTTGCGGGCGATGTCGGCACAGGTCCCCTCTCCTTTGTCGATCCGGGATGACTGAAACTCGGTATCCCCGGCTTCGTGGACTGTAAACCGATCTTGGTGCTGTAACGCTTGTTCTGCGGCTTCCCCGTGAATATCATCGTACTCAGTAGTATCTTCGAGTTCCTGTATCACCGTCTCAGATGTGTGGACGTCATATTCCTTCAAGACTAACGTGAGAATGTCGGCAGAGGCTAGAGTGATGAGGGCGCTGGTATCCGCTACAATCATTTTTCTTTCTCCAGACCTCTCCTATAATTGGGCGAGTTCGTCGGCCAGGTCGTCTCCCTGCTCCAGCAATGTTTTAGATGCCTTGACGGATTCGGCGTCCTGCCGCCCAACAAACTGTTTCAACGTATCGAACCCGATTTCATCGTCAAGGTAGAGTTCGACGACCGCCTCCTTGAACTCTTCCTGATCTTCAACCGTTTGAAGATATTCTTGAAGAGCCTGCTTGATGATCTCCGTCCGGTTCTTGTGCGAGATTTTGGCGGCCACATCCGCCTTCTCAATCAAGTCTTCTGGAAGCCGAAAGTTCACCCTAGTATTACTCATGTCTGTATGTACACTGTACCTACAGATTTATAAAGATGAACCCTCTCTATTCCAGGGTAGACAGTCTTGATAAGGCCATCGGTTATACGACCCAATAAATCAAACGGTATGTCTGAGTAGAGATGTGTGGAAGCTAAAAGTATCCTATGAGGGAGTTTAATGAGTAAGTACTATGTGAAGAATTAAAGAAAGAAATAAGAGGAACGAACCCTCTCAGCACTTCGAAAATCCGCACTCAGGGCACTTGTTACATCCCTCAACGAGTTGGAGCATTCCTCCACATTCCGGGCATTCCGGGTTTCCGCCGTTCTGGATGATCTTGGCTGCATCCGCTGTCTGTTCTTCCTCGGTTTTTGGCTGTGTCTGTCCTTTGTTCTCTGTCTGTGCTGGGCCGAAGTTTTCTACTGTTTGCTGTGTGTTGTGTCCCATATGTCTTTTCATGGCTTCGGCGATTGCATCAGGAACGCTGTGGATCTGTGTTCCCTGGTCCCATGCGATCTGCGGTGACCGGATATCATCCAGTTGTTTTACTACTTCTTCTGCGTCTGCTCCTGTTCGAAGCGCCAGCGAGGTCATTCTTCCAAGTGACTGTGTAAAGCTCTGGGTGTAACCTCCTGATTTACCGAGGTTGGCGAATACTTCGAACGGTCCGTTGTCTTCTGCATCGTTGATTGTGACGAACAGGTCTCCGTAGGCTGTTTCTATCTCCTGTGTTGTCCCTGAAACCACTTTCGGTCTTTCCTTGACGCCGTGACTGGTTCCCATGTTGGTGTGATCGCCGTTCCCGGAGTTATCTGCTTCGACATTCTCCTGTGTTACTTCCTTTTGCAGATCCTCCGTATCGACTGTTTCTGCCTCAATTTCATCGCCTCTGTTGATGACCTTGAGCCCTGCTTCTTCCTGTATGCCGGTTGCTTCCGCGAACTCTTCGGATGAGACAAACTCCTCGATTCCACCTTTTTCTTCAACCATTTCAGAGATTGCATCCACTGTATCCATATCTGTGACAGTGTTTTCCTGGTTGGTCTGCATTACCTGGACATCCCGGGTACCATCTCTGTAGACTGTCATGCCTTTGATCCCGAGATCGTAGGCAAGCATGTAAGCCTCTCTGACATCCTCTCGGGTTGCCTCGTTAGGGAAGTTACAGGTCTTTGAGATACCGGAATGGTTATGTGTCTGGAATGCTGCCTGGATCCTGACGTGTTCCTCGGCTTTGACCTGGTCGGAGGTCTTGAAGATTTTCTTGATGTGTCGGGGTAGAATCTCGTCTGAAATGCTTTCAATTCCCTCCCATTCGTTGTTACGCATCTTCTCCTCCGCATCCTTCTTCACCTTCTCAACATCTACGTTGTTTGCTGTCAGTGCTCTGATGAAGTAATCATCGAACTCCACAAGCATGTCCTCTCCCTGGATATCCTTGGCAACGTTTTTGAAGTAGGCCAGAGAGTAGACCGGTTCACATCCTCCGGAAGTATTTCCGATCATTGAAGTGGTTCCGGTTGGAGCGATTGTAACGGTGTTGTGGTTTCTCATCTTGATTCCGTCCTCCCATTTCTGTGGATCCATTCCACCTGTGTATCTTTCAAACCAGTCCTCGTACTCGGTTGGATCAGCCCACTTGGATTTCTCCCATTCATCGAACTCACCTCTTACATCTGCGAGCCGGTTAGATTCTTCGATGCTCCAACGGGTGATCAGTCTCTGGATTTCTTTCGCAGCCACAATTGATTCATCGCTTCCGTACTCGATTCCTAACTGGATCAGCATCTGTGCGAATCCCATAAGCCCGAGACCGACTTTCCTCATTGAGGAAACCATGTCCTCAATCCCTTCAAGCGGGAAATCAGACATTGTAACTACGTTATCCAGGAATCTTGTGCCTTTCTTCGCTACTTCCTCAAACTTCTCCATTCGAAGCGCATCCTGCATGTAATCCTCCATTGCTGCTTCTAACCCTTCCTGCGTTGAGTAATCGTAGTCCGGATGGTTGGCCTTCCATTCCATCCAGTCAAGACCTATTCCATCTCCCTGATCTTCGACCATAAGGCTTAGATTAATGTGTCCGAGGTTACAAGCCTCGTAATTCTCCAACGGCTGCTCACCGCAAGGATTTGTGGCCTCTATCCGATGCTCTGGGTGTTTTTCGGTGTCAAAAGAGTGCTCCTTGTTTGTTTCGTCGTACATGAACAAACCTGGCTCTCCATTCCTCCATGCTCCGTCGACAAGCGTTTCCCAGATGAATCTGGCCGGGAGCGTCATTTCCTCACCTACCTCTAGGTCGATATCAAACTCTTTGACTTCCTCTGAGAACGTTGAGGCAAAGTCTCTCCAGAAGTTATCGTCTTTCCCTTGGTCACTTCCTGCGGCTTCCGGATACCATTCCTCATCCCGGTTGTAGAACTGAGCGGTCATTTCCTTGACTTCGAACGGTTCCTCTGTTCTCGGATTCATCAGTGTGTACTCTTCATCATTCTTGACTGCGTCCATGAACTCATCTGTGAGTCCTACCGAGATGTTGAAGTTAGAGAGATTACCCTCTTTTCTCTTAGCCGTAATAAATCTGAGGATGTCAGGATGATCTACCTTCATAATTCCCATCTGAGCTCCACGTCTCTTGTTGTGTACTACGGCGTTAGAGGCTACAAACTCATGTGCACCGTTCATTATCTCTATGTCGGCTATTTTCGCTTGATCATCTTCCTCATTGTAAGCTACTCTCTGGAATAGGTGGTCTTCATCTAGAACAGGTACTTCCTCAATTCCTACTTTCTCTAACTGTTGTACAAGTCTTTCTCTTGAAGGTATTCGGTCTCCTCTTTCATACCTTCGAAGTTCTTTCATTGCTTTCCTGTCTACGTCTTCTGGAAGTTTATTGCCTTTCTCAAATTCCTCGTCTAGAAGTCTATCAACCAGTTTATCGGCAAAGTGGATTTTATTCTGGCGTTGACCGCCTTTTCCTCCAAATTCTTTGTTGAAGAAATGCGGTATTTCTTCTTCAAATTTCTGTGCTGACTTACCAGGATTAACTCTGACTCTGAAGCTTTCTTTATCACTTATCCTGTTCTCTTGTGGCTCTATGCGGGAAATTTTGGAAGATATTCCACAGAGCAATAGGAGTTCCTGTATGTTTTCAGCAGTCTCGATCTGTGATACTGAATAGCTGACTGTGTCTGCATCCTCTGCTACAGTTCCGTCAGCGGTAAATCCTCCGAGGAATGCTGGAATGGCTTTAGGAGACCTGTAAATCGCTTCAGGTACCTTACGTAGGTCTTTCTTCAATTCATTATGATTCATCCAATCAACGAGGTGTTGAGATTGGATTACCAAACGCCAGTAATCTCCTTTATCCTTCTCTTTTTGATCAATTACTCTGACATTGAGACCCCAAGATTCTGCTGTGTTCTTCAACCAATCTTTCTCATCTCTGTTCTTGGCGAGTGAAAAGACAAGCCGGTCATTTGATTCATCAAACGTACCGTCCGCCCACAGAAGGCCAAGCATTCTTGCCAGATCATCGTTGACTTCTTCTGGCAGGTTTTCAGCTTTCTGGACGTTATGATGGTAATTATTATCATCAACTTTATCCAGGGATTGTCTTACATCAAACAGTTTGTCACTTTGATCGTAGACTACTGTATCGCCTTCCTCCAAACGATCAACTCTTGTAAATTCCAATTCTCCTTCATCATTAACGGAGAGAACAGGATGTTCATACACAGCTCTCAACTTGTAGCCGTCTTCGGTAATAACCGTATGTACATCCATTTTACCTGACTCATGCGTCTGAACAGCTTGGTTGAAGCCTTCTCTAGTTTTAACTAATGCTTCTGCAGGAGTCTCAGAGTTAGGACGACCATTATGGATTTCTCCTAAAGGAATATATCCCTCAGATGTCATCACACGAGAGTCTTGACTTAGACATCCTCCCTGCTTGATAGTTCCACACATCGTGTCAAATACTTGCTGGAAGGACATCGGACCTGAAGATACTCCTCCTGTAGATCCTACGATGTCTCCTTTCGGTCTCATAAGATGGAACGGATATCCCATGCCTCCACCGCTGTTGTGGGATACAATAGAGCTTGCTATGTATTCGTGGTTATCTGCAACGGTTATATCGTAGACGGTGTCTTTTCCTGCGTCTTCAATTGATTTGACTTGCTGTAACCATTTTTCGTCTTTTACCTCTCCCGTAAAGGTGTTTCGGTTTTCTGCCCGGTTGTATGTTTGCTTCATCTTTTCGGTTCTTTCATCATCGGAGAATCCGATCTTGTTCAGGTATCTCTGGATACCTAACTTGTCTGTAGGAGAGACTGTGAAGTACTCTCTGTCATCCCTGTCCCAGCTCCATTTAGAGGCCGGAATTCCTGTACCGAGCATTAACTGCTGAACTTCATTTATCAGCTGTTCGGAGGAGCTGTATAGTCTTGGATGTTTTCCCTCGTTCAGTGTTCCGTCAGTGGAGAAAAGACCTTTCAGGAACGAATGGATTTCATCATGGTCTGCTTTCCAAATCTGATCTGGCACGGATGCTTCCGAGGATTCAGGTTTGGCCTGTCTGAAGTTTGACATCCACCATCTCTTGATCTCATGGCTGTTAATTACGACTTCGTAGCATCCATCGCTTCTGTTGTAGTCAGCAGCCGCGTTGAAAAGCCTTCTTGAGATTCTGTCCACTTTTTCCACCATCTGGTCTCTTGATAGATGGAAACGAATCCCGTCCTCGTGAACAGATCCGTCTCCAACCCACATTCCAAGCAGTTCGGATAGGTCCTCTGACATTCTTTCAGGCTGTTTGACGGTTTTCACAGCTTTTCCATTGGCATCCAATGATTCCGCCATTCTGAAGCCTCTGACGGTTGTCTTGTGAACCCCTAGTTCTTCGGCAATCTCTAAATCTGAGTGACCTTGGTTGTATAGTTCCATGAGCTCTTCTTCATCCAAGCTCCGGTTTTTCTTTCTTCCTCCGGATCCATTGGCCTTGAGATCTAGCTCATCCGATCTACGTCTCTGTACAGTAGAAGGTGAAGAATCCAGTTCCTCCGCTATCTCATAATCGCTCAACCCGGTGGCATGAAGTTCCTTTACTTTCTGATTTGAGATCTTCCTCTGTTTTTTCCATTGGGCTCCTTTCTCAACTGATTCTAGTTCTTCTGTGTTGTCCGTATCTCTGATCCAGTTGAGTCTGACTGAGACCGTGTCACCTTCTTCCATATCATCTATCTGTTTCCATTCGTTGTTTACGAGTAGTTTGTGGTTAGGTGTACCGGTAAGCTCTATGCCTGCCTCTGTAACAACTGTTTTGATTGGAGCATCGCTGTACACGTGTTTTTCCTCGACTTTCTTTGTCTCATAGCCCTCTGAGCTTCTCTGCTGGATTCTTTGACCAGGTTCTACCTCATCAATAGAAACCATGCCTCTGTCCTCAACATAGACCTTGGTATCATCTGTCAGGCACTGGAAAATCTTGGCCGCATCGTGTACTTTATTGAATATTGAGTCCATATCGTCTTCTGGATGTACGACGAAGCATGCTGATAGTTGTTGGAGGTCTGCTCCCGCGTTCATCAGGGTTGGGGAGTTTGGCATGAACTCCAGATTGCTCATCATTTCGTAGAATTCCTGCCAGCTGTCCTCATAATCTACGTCGTCATATTCCTTATCTGGCTGTGCGACGTTTTTTGCGACACGTTCAAATAATTCTTTCGGGGTCTCTACTGTTTCCCCGTTTTCATCCTTGAGTAGGTATCTTGCTGGAAGAATGCGGTCGTGTGCATTTTCTGTCAGTCTTTCTTCTACGGTTTCGCCTGTTACCCTTTTTACAGGTAGTTTAAAGTCAGTTTTTTGTTTAGCGTTTGTCATAAAGAGTGTAACACCTTTTGTGAGTATGATTCTAATGTGAAATACGTGTGAGTATGTAAGGATGATGTGATTCAGTTTTTCTGAAGCTGTTCGGCTTCTCGGAGGAAGCTTTCTGCGTTGTCAAACGAGTCATATACTGATGCGAACCTCATGTAGGCGACTTCATCCCGTTTTTTCAGAGATTTTTTCACTGCTTCGCCTATCTCCTTTGACCGGATTTCTTTTTCGCCTCGGACAGATTTCTTTGCTTCGTCCACTACTTCCTCTATCTCGGAGTCAGTAAGCGAAGTTTTTTCTGCAGCTCGTGTCACTCCTTCTATAATCTTGTTTTCGTCGAACTGTTCCTCTGTTCCATCGGACTTGATTATTTTTATGTCCAGTTTTTCCGCTGTCTCGTAGGTTGTGAAACGTCTTTCGCACTCGCTGCATTCCCTTCTTCTCCTAACGTTTCCGCCGGTATCTCTGGAGTCAATTACTTTACTTGATTGACTGTCACAGTATGGGCAATGCATCGATATAGCCTCGTCTAACTTGGATCAACATACTAGATGTTGTGGAGAACCTTGTCCCCTCCCCCACAACATGTCGTGCTTCTACAAACTATTTACTTTCAACTCTCTTATAAACCCTTTCGTGTTGATCCAAAACGAATATTCATCAAAAAGTGACAAAACCGCTTTTTTTGGAATGGCTCACAGGAGATAGACAGGACTAAATCTAAAGAAAAAAGGATTTGTGGAGAAACAATCTTTGAGTAAGTCAATCCAAAGAAACCCGTTTGCTTTTCAAACTTAACACTAAACATGAGATGTATAATATAATGAAAATTGTACCTGATACCTCGATAATAATTGATGGAAAACTCTCCGAACTCGCGGAAAAAGGAGAAGTAGAGGAGGAAGTAGTGATACCTGAGTTTGTAGTGGATGAAATCGAGAATCAGGCGAATAAAGGACTGGAAATAGGATTCGCAGGAATTGAAGAGATCAAACAGATCCGGGAACTCGGTGAAGAGAAAGGTTTCGAGGTATCTTTCACAGGTAGGAAACCGACAGACGAAGAGATCAAGATGGCATCCAGCGGAAGAATTGATGCGCTGATAAGAGATGTAGCCGAGGAGATGGAGGCAACACTTTACACAGGTGATAAAGTTCAGGCAAAGATAGCAGATGCCAAAGGAATTGATCACAGACTGTTCGATAAGGAGAGAATTGAGACCTTCTCGCTGAAAGAATACTTTGATGAAAAGACTATGAGCATCCACCTGAAACAGGGAAGTAAACCTAAAGCGAAGAGAGGGATGCCTGGAGAGTTCAAACTGGAAGAGACCGGAAATGAAGTACTGGAGAAAGACGGTATTAACGAGCTTATCCAAGAGACCATTGAGAAAGCCGAAATGAGCGATGACGGATTAATTGAGATGCAGAAGGAAGGTGCGACAGTTCTCCAGATCGGCAGATACAGGATCGCAATCTCAAGACCTCCATTCTCAGAGGCACCGGAGATTACAGCTGTAAGACCTGTATCAAAGGTCTCGCTTGAGGATTATGACCTATCAGAAAAATTGATTGACAGACTGGATGAGACAGCGGAAGGAATACTGATCGCTGGAGCACCGGGACATGGAAAATCGACGTTCGCTCAAGCCCTTGCCGAACACTACGAACAGGAGGAACGGATACTGAAAACTATGGAGAAGCCTCGAGATCTGGATGTTGGACCGGATATCACTCAGTACGCTGAACTTGAGGACAGCATGGAGAATACCGGAGACTTCCTGCTTCTTGTCAGACCGGATTACACAGTTTATGATGAGGTAAGGAAGACCCGGGACTTCGAAGTATACAGCGATATGAGGATGGCGGGAGTTGGAATGGTGGGAGTAGTCCACGCATCCGAAGCAGTTGACGCAGTCCAGAGACTTATAGGCAGAGTGGAGCTAGGAATGATTCCGCAGGTAGTGGATACTGTACTACATATAGAAAACGCAGAGGTAGCAGAAGTCTATAAACTGGAACTAACCGTTAAAGTGCCTGAAGGAATGACTGAAGAAGATCTGGCAAGACCGGTCGTACAGATACTGAAACTGGAGAACAGCAAGCCGGTTTACGAAATCTATACCTATGGCGAGGAGACGGTTGTGATCCCGGTAGATGATCAGGAAAGAGAGTCAAGTGCGCAGAAATTAGCCAAAAAACAGTTGATGCACGAGCTTTCAGGGAGAGTTGAAAACCCTGAGATAGAGTTCATCTCCAACGATCATATCCGGTTGATAGTTGAGGAGGACGAGATATCACATGTAATCGGTTCCGGCGGAGAGAATATTGACAGGCTTGAAGACGAACTCGGTTTGGATATAACGGTCGAGCCGAGAAGTAAGACCTTGAAGAACGGTATAGATTTCCAGGTCGAGGAACGAGGCAAATCACTGATAATAGATGTAGGGAACAACCGGTCAGGAGAGGATATAGATGTGTATGACGGCGACGAATTCCTATTCACTGCTACAGTAGGGAAAAACGGAGAAATTTCTCTTACCAAGAACTCCGATCTTTCAGGCAGAATACTTGGCAGCTATGAATCCGGCGCATTGAATGTGAAGGCATAGCTATTTTTAATCAAGTTATCTAATTTTCTGTGTGAAGCAGTTACAAGTTACGGTACCAGGAGAGTTCAAAGAGGAACTAAAGGAGATTCTGGAGAATTACTCCAGCGATGTCTCGGTCTCCGAGGCAGAAAAAAATGATGAAGAAATTGTCGAGTTCCATGTAACAGCTGAGTCAGATCAGATAGACGAACTTTCAGAAGAGTTAAAAGATATTAGCGACCTGAAATCCGGTGACCTGACTATAAACGTGATGAAACAGGAATCACAGATCAGGAAAGGTCAGAAAACTAAAGGCGGGAGCTCTATTCTCTCCCAGGCAGAGATCTATAGCCAGGCACAGGAAGCCGCAGTTTTCAACCGGGCGGAATGGAGCCTTGTTGCACTTTCCTCGGTAATAGCGACGTACGGACTGATTGCAGATAATATAATCGTTGTTATAGGAGCGATGATGGTTGCACCGATTCTTTCACCTTTTGTATCCGGAGCATTATCTCTGAACGTGGGAGATCAGAAACTGTTGAAACAATCAGTTAAGACAGGTTCTACAAGCTTCTTACTGGCTGTTCTAGCATCTGCAATCGCCGCAGCCCCATTGCCCGTAACCGGGAACCCTACACTCACACTTGTTTCACAGCCTTCAATTGTCAGTGTCCTTCTTTCTGTATTTGTGGGAGCTGCAGCAACCCTGACATTCGTAACAGGGATGGGAGATGAGATGGCCGGTGTAGCTGTTGCAATTGCGTTGATTCCTCCTATTGCAAGTATAGGTATAGGTCTGAAACTGGCAGATATTCAAATAGTCCTGAACTCGGTTGCGGTCGCAGGTATGAACGCTTTCTCGATTGTGGCATCAGGGTTTCTATGTTTCCATTTAATCGGTATAAGACCTTCCACCTACTACAGGAAGAAACAGGCAGAAAAAATAAGGTACATAATACCGTTAAGCTTGATAGCTCTATCTTTACTAGCAGTCCCCATTGCTCACACATCTTATCAAAGCTATCAGGACTACACTGTAGAGGAGGAGATAAGAGGATTTGGAGAAGAATTCTTCGGCCAAAAGCTTCTTTCAGCGGACATTGACGGTCAAAACGCCCATTTCTATGTAGTTGGGGATTATAGTCAATCCGAGTTTGAGGATAGGAAACCGGAAGGATCGAATATCCAAGTTACAGGTTTGGAGGAAACCGACTAGTTATTTAAAAAAGAAATCTAAATTAGACTTATGTCATCTTTGGATCAGATTATTCTTGCTTTAAATACCGCTGGAACACTTACTATAGGAAGTATATGTTTCTTCATCGTTTATACAACATTTCGAGGTATTGAGGACGACAAGATCCAAGAGTTCTCGAAGAGGTTTCTAATGGCTATAGCGGTTCTATTACTGTATGTTTCGTACTTGATGGTGTTTAACACCTTCTTCCAGGGATATGAGATGGCCCGATATCCTCTATACCTTATCTTGGTAGTAGTATTCCTGTGCATGATTTATGCAGCTACAGCTTTCGAGAAGATAGCGAAAGAATACGGCATTTCACACAGCAGTAAAATGGATAAAATGAAGGACCAAGAACAGCTTTAAGGCTTCTTCTTGTCTTTTCTCCTTCTAACCACAGTGTTAAGCTTATCCAATGCTTCATCGACTACATCAAGCATCTCCCAACCATCTTCTTCTATGTTTATGTTCCCCAGTTCGGAGTAAAGCTTGACCTCTATCTCCCAACGGTGTTTTTTGCCGTCTTTCTCCGCCTTCCTGAATCTTGCGGTGATCTCCTCAGGTTTCTCCAGCTTCCTTCCAAGAGAACCTTTCAGCTGGTTCCTGATTTTGTTATGAACAGCTGACTTCTCCTCAGGGACTTCCAGTCCTGTAAGAGATACCATTACTGTCCGACCTGGCGCGAAGCCGGATAAATAATCAATAAAGTCCTTGACTGTTAGAATTGATTCGGGTTTTCCGGCATGGGTGAAAACTATCTCGGTTGCATCATTCTGGAAAATCTTTTCAGCGGCTTCCCGGGCATTCATGTCATTGTTGAGACTGAACGGATCACGTGACATCAACTCTTTTACCGGGATATCCGATATCTCATCTTTCTCAGTTCCTCCGGCTATATTTACCTCTTTCGTACCAGATCTTCCTCCAGATGTACCGCCCGAGTCAACAGACTCCCGTGGAACCATGGCTTGAAGAAAATCAGTGCTTCTAAGAATCCCTGTCAGATCCCCGGTTTCCTCATCCACTACAGGCAAACGGGAGATATTATTGTCGAGTATCAGATGTCTGGCCTCATCAAGTTTATCATTCTCGGAGACTTTCACGAGCTCAGCGGAATCTATATCTCTTGCAGAGATATTTTCAAGTTCCTCTACATCAACTAGAGCGTCCCTGAACTCCTTATCACTGACAACCTCTTTCAGTTTCCCGCCCTCTGTTCTTACAAGCATCTTTCTTCCGGAATTGATTCTCAGTAAGGCTAGATCAACCAGGTTTGATCCTTCCTCAATCTCAGGAGGCTGATGCATAACCTTTTCGATTCCGGTTCTCTCCGGATTGAACTGGATGGAACGGATTAACTCCCTGTACCCGATAGCTCCTTCAAGATTATTTTCCTCGTTGACAATGGGGATAGATCTGAGCCCTTCCTCTTCCATCATGTTCTTGATTTGGGCGATGCTCTGATCGTTTCGAGCCTTGCAAGGCTCTTTATTTGTTACTTGTTCTGAAGGAATATTCTCAACAGACATTCATAATCACCTGTCAACTAGGAACTTGTCAGGATCTTCATCCATATCGATGAAGTTATCGGCAGATTCTCTGATTTCCTTAGCGCTGCTTTTCCCAAAGCTCATGACTTCCACTCTGCATCCAAGAGATTTAAGATGATCTACAAGAACCGCAAAATCTCCGTCCCCGGTGACTAGGACCACGGTATCCAATTTCTTGGCCTGCTGAACCATGTCCACCGTCATCCCTAGATCCCAGTCCCCCTTTTTCTGGCCGCCGTAGAATTCCTTCAACTCTTTTGCTTTGACTTCGTATCCTATTCTTCTCAAAGCCTCAAAGAAATCGCTTTCATCAGGAGTGTCAGCTCTGATAACATAAGCTGCTGCCCTGATTAGGTCTCTATCCATAACCGCTGCATCAAGAAGTTTTTCGAAATCTACTTTTCCTTCGTAAAGATTTTTTGCACTATAGTACATATTTTGAACGTCTACATAGACGCCTACTCTTTGATCTTTGTGTATATTCGTCATTCTGTTGGTTTACCTCTAATTCGAGAAATCGATTAAGTATCGATTCGTTACAGTAAATAGATCGATCAGACATTTAAAAGCCTAATCGCTTTATGAACTTTGGCTCGCCGTGAAGATACATATCCACAAATAAAACTCCCATTAACTGTCTGACAAAGTAATACAGACCAACCAGTAAAACCACTTCAGGCGAAACATGAGCCCCTATAAAGAATGCAATAGCGACATTACGTGTGGAAGAAATGAAACCTATCGTGCGGGCTTCCTTCTCGTAGAAGCCTGAAAGCATCCCTAGAATATGGGAATAGCCAAAAGTCAGAACGCTGAAAGCACCGAAAAGCAATCCAGCTATGAATAGCTGAGATGTATAAATTACGCCGTCAGCCTGGAGAATTAACCGGGCTTGAACAAATGTAATAACGGTGATCAGCCAGAAAGATAGCTTTGAGAAATGAATTCTCATATCTTCAATCAGGTAGTTCTCATAGCTCTGGGTAACAACACCGATCAGGAAAGGTATGACTGCGAACACAAGATTGTCTATCATTAGAGAGTAATCAACTTCAAGAGGGAACAACAACAGTAAAGCTGGAGCAAAAATCAATGAACCAAAAACACTGAAACTGCCGGCATACGAAGCAAGATCTCCATCCGCCTTCGCCAAGTTAGACCATATAGCCGGTGAGCCCAAAGCTGCTCCAGAAGCACCTAGAACCAGGAAAACGTCTCCTATGTGGCTTGGAATGTACGAGAATATGTATGCTATGGCCGGTACGAGAACGTAGACAGATAAGATTGCAAGTGAAAGCTGTTTGCTTTTGTTTCTAATCGCTTTGAAAAAGCCTAGATCTAGGTGGAGTCCGACAAGGAAAAATAAGGAAGCCAGTAAAAACGTAAACAAAACATTAGAGAGTACTTGTCCCGAGATAAAGTAGGAAACGGCTCCAGCGGAGACTACAAGAAATGCGAGCTCCAGATCGGTTTTCAGGCCATGAAATGGCATGATGAAAAATGGTTGAAGCCGGTTTATTAATTTATAACTTAACAGTTTGGTATTAACTTCATCCACAATGACAGTCGATACGAGGGATTCGACGCTAGAAGATTTTGCAGCTGAATACCTAGAATGTGAGTATGAAGGAGATTTCTTGATTAATGCTGAGATTGATTATTCCGAGAGGAAAGGTAAAGTTAGAATAGATTTTGAGGGCGAGGAAGAATACCCCAAACTAGGTATTATCCCTGAATACGTGATAACGGAACTAGGTTTGGAGAATCCCAGTATATTCTCGGTGCTGGAAGAAAAGGAAGGAAAGTATATGGCAACGGTCGAAGGGACTGATGAATCCTCCCTGTTTGATAGATACTAAACTCTTAACTCCATAATCTTCTCCAAGTTCTCTTCATAGCCTTTACCGTCACTCGTCGGAGTCTCAAGAACCATAGGTTTCTTCTCCAGTTTTTCAGAATTAACTACGTTCTCAAATCCTTTCTCTCCAATATTTCCTTCACCTATATGCTGATGGTTATCCTTCTCACTGCCTTTCTCATCTTTTGAATCGTTCAGATGTAGGATTTTTACTCTTGCGAGACCAAGATCTTCTTCAATTTCCTGAATAAAGTCCTCGAAACCTTCTTCCTCCCTCAGTTCATACCCTGCCGCATGTGCGTGACATGTATCTATGCATACACCAATCTTTGAGTCATCGGTATCCGATTTTTCTATCATCTGTCGCAGCTGGCCCATTGATTTTCCGAGCGTTGTGCCTTTTCCAGCAGTGTTTTCTAGAAGAAGAGTGACGTTATCCGGAATTTCCAGTTCATTAATTCCTTCAGCTATTCTTTCAATCCCGTTTTCAACTCCAGAACCTGTATGAGCGCCGGGATGGAAAACTACGTGCTCGACTCCCAGTTTTTCGGCTGCATCTAACTCTGCTTGAAGACAGTTCAAAGATTTTTTGAATAGATCGTCTTTAGGTGTAGCAAGGTTGACTAGATAAGTTGAGTGAATAACGTAAGGGTTCTGATCTGCTCTATCTCTAGCTTCCTGAAAGCTTTCCCCGTCTTCATCGGTATATTCGGAGACGCTCCAGGTTCTCGGCGATCCTGCAAATATCTGGCCGCAGCCACCTCCAATTTCTTCCTGTAGTTCAACTGCTTTTTCCATTCCGCCTGAGATCGATACATGTGCGCCTACTCTGAATACCATAAATCAACAATAACACGTATTTTTCAAAACAGTACCGATTCCAGAGTATAGCTCCACAGTGTTAATAGAGAACAAACAGTGCCCGTAAGACGATCCCGTTTTCTAGTTCAGGTGTCGTGATCCTCGTAAGGTTCCCCGTATTTGTCGGTGAGAAGATTCAAAGCGGCTTTTGCGCCATCTCCTATAGCAACTGATGTCTGGTACTCCCAACTGTTAGAAAGTCCGGCGGCATACAGTTTTTCCATCACCGTTGACTCATTCGAATCATCAGTTTTGACGTGTCTATCCATCATGTAAGGGCCTTCAACCCCTTCCTCATACTCCAGATCCAGGTTTTCCAGATAGCTGAGGTCTCCTGCCGAAGCAATTATTACATACTCTGATTCGTACTTGTCCTTACTCGTCTTTACCCTGAAGCCGTCTTCCGTTTTCTCTACTTTCTTTACTTCTTCCTCTTTGATTTCTCCATCAAAGTCCTCCAACTTGTTTTTACCGCTTCTCAAGAGTTCCTGACCTGATACTGAGTCATGACCTATCAAGTTTTGGATGTTTGAAGTGTTGTGTACTAGAGATTCACCAGTATCAAGTAAAAGAGTTTGTTCATCTGCTTTCGCAGTGAAAATCCCTGCCTGAAGACCGGCTATTCCTCCTCCGATTACAGTAACTGTTTTCATACAAAGAAATAGAGACAGTACTTATTCAAATATTTTGATTCACTGTCCTTCTTAATCTGTCCTCTAACTGATAGCTGATCTCGACCATCTTTTCTATCTCGGTACCGGCAAATCGAAATATCATTACAGCAATAACCACTCCTATTAGACCTGAGAAAACTCCGCCCAAAACATCCAGAGGGTAGTGAAGCCCTACAAAGATTCTTCCAAGACCGGTCAGAGCTCCTGCGATCCCAAACAGTTCCGCAAGCCTTCTTCTTTTCAGGTAGACAAAGCTCCAGAAAACCGAGAACATCGCCGCAGTATGTTGACTGGCAAACGCATTATCAAGTTCTCTTCCTGAAACAGTTGTCTCGTAGAGATAAAACGGTTGATGGTGGAAATAAAGTAGACCGAGAATATAGCTGAGAGCGATACCTGAAACGGTTGCAGCAAATGTGAAAACCGAGTTATTGCGGGATTCAGGGGATTCAAACCATAGATAGATTAACACTGCTGGCACAAGCAAAATAAGTATTTCCGCCGCTGCAAGGAAGAAAAAGTCGATTATTTTGTTACTTGTGAACTGCTGGATGAAAAGGAAAAGCTGAGTATCTATTGCAGCCACATCAACCATGTTAGAACTGTTGAAACCGGGATATAAAAACTCTTGCAGACTTATCCAACTTACTTAAAAATAATGCAACTGAATTGTTCTATATAAGGTGAGTTAAAAAATGGCACAGAGATTTGAGGAAGCCAAGGAAAGAATTTTCGGAAATGTCTACGTATGCAGGAGATGTAACGCCAAGAACAGGACAAGCAACCCTGAAGACACTTCTTGCAGGAAATGCGGTTACTCAAGCTTGAGAAAGAAAAACGACGAGTTCGCAGGCTGACTGAACCGTGGAATGGTTTGTTGCAACAGTAGGAGCAGCACTGATCTGGTCCTTCACAGGAATAATCGCGAAAGAACTGATGGATCAGGATTCTAGCATTGTATACTCTTTTCTATACACTGTTCTTGCTTTGATCTTCTACACACCTGTTTTCCTCTACTTTCTACCCCGAACCGCGATATCCTTAGAACTCCTTACACTAGGTATCTTCGCGGTATCTGGGATCGGCAATATCTTCGGTATAATGTCTTACAACTATTCGATAAAACTTGGAGAACTCTCCCGGGTGATACCATTCACAAAACTAAACCCTGTTTTCACAGCTGTAATCGCAGCAGTGGTTCTGGGAGAACAGATGACACCAACCAGAGTAACAGGAATAATACTTGTCACAGTCGGAAGCTACGTTATACTTGAAGAGAAAAACACCGGCTGGAAACAACCCTTCAGAACATTCATACGTGAAAGAGGGCCAAAAGTAGCCGCCCTATCAGCTCTAATATACTCTTTCACCGCTGTAGCAGACAGATATTTAACCCAGATAATCCAACCAGAAATCTATAACTTCCTAATCTATCTCTCCATGGCAACCGGTTTAACAACCTATATACTAGCGACAAGAAGAGATGTAATTCCCCGGATCATCCCTGACTTCAAACAGCATCTCTACAAATACATTGGAACAGGAATCGGTGCCGCATTTGGATCCTACCTCATATTTTACGCATTCTCACAGGCACCGGCCTCACGAGTAATACCTGTTTTACAGATCCAGGTACTGATATCAGTTATAGCAGGAGTCGTGCTGTTTGACGAGAAAAACCTTAGAGAGAAAATGGTTGGTGCGGTAATACTGATTGCTGGGATTACACTGATAGCAATCTAACCATTTAAAGAAATTACCGAGATAGTACAATAATAAGCCCCATTGGCTCAGCGGTAGAGCGCGTCCTTGGTAGGAACTTCTGGAAGTTCCATCATCACAAAACAAATTACAATTGACTTTCAGAAAACCCACGAACAGGACGAGACCCCGGGTTCGAATCTCGGATGGGGCTTCTATTGTTTTGGGTTCAAAACTCAGATTCTTCATCTGAAAGAAAAATCAATTAGCCACTATCCTCAGAGATTTAAAAAGAAGCTTATCAATTCTAATCATTTCGATCGGTAATATCTTTGGCTAAATTTTCAAGACCATTATTCTCAATATCAGCAAGTCCGATTTTAACTGCTCTTCTTCTGATAGCGTCTATACGTGCTTTTCCACTGGTTCTTGAGTCTGCGTGGTTCAGGAATGCATTGATGTAATTGACCAGTTTTTCCTGTGATACATCGTAGTTAGGCGATAATTCATCTGTCCAAAGATATGTTACTGACCATGCGGCCCCTTCATCTATGTATTTTTTGTTGGGTGCTTTTCTGAGATCTGTTCCTGCGGCTTTTAGCTCGTTGTGTATGTAGGCGTGTGTCATTTCATGGCTGAGAACAGCTTTAGATACTTTAGGATCTTGTCTCTGGTCCAGAGCCTTATATAATGGTCTCAGCTCTTTTGGAAGCTTTTTGTAGTTTATCTGCTCTACTACCTCTTGAGGTGCTGAGTAGATATTGAATTTGTTGTTTGCCCGCATGTATGATCCAAGTGTTCCATCACTTTGTCCGAAAATTGCGGAAAATAGCTCCTTAGTTCCTTTCTGGACATTAAGAACTTCGAATCCAATTTGTTTGAGTTCATCAGGTTTGCTTCCGTCTACATGCTCCTCGTCCATCATTATTTCTCCAAGATCCTCGCCTGTCTGTTTCTTTAGATAGAGGAAGTAGCAGGCAAGTAGTTGTTTCTGGGAGTATGAAACGCTACTAGGGAAAAGCTGAAATTCAATACCGTAAGAACCGGTTGAAGTTTCAAGAAATTTTTCAACACTTTCAAATGTTTCTTTCCTAACGCCATCAACTATAGTCGATATAAACTCGCCTATTTCTTCACAAATATGGCTTATACTGGTCTCAGGAGTGTTTTCTACCGCAGAAAGCGTTAAGTTAAAGTTTCCATGTGATATTTGTAGGCCGCAGGTACCACAGTAGGATTGATTATCCTTCACTTTTTCGACGCATCCTAAGCAGAAACCCATATTACCACTATCATTCCTCTACATTAAACTTTTTACCAAGTTTTGCCAATCAGAGCGACTAATCGACATACCTAGCAAATACTAAGCAATAAATATGTGTAAAACTAGGGCCTCATAGTACCTGTTGCGATTCTCTGATGGTTCAATTCCCTTACCCCGAGAGAATGGTAAACATAAAATTCAGAAGTCAGAAAGGGGCTTTAAACCTTTGCTGAGAATGGATACTATGTTTAATTTAAAGCCTCTAGCAGAGAAATATTAATGTTTATGGAAGGAAAAGACCTCAAAACTTATATTCTGGCGGCGATGGTGATACTTTTCTGGCTGTCTACACCACTTTATTTCCAAGTTGAATATGGTTACTCAGCTGTGAAAGTGTCATTCTTGATTACTGTTATCTACTACATAGGGTTCAAGATATGGGAGAAACTGCTCTCCAAGTAGAGATAAAAACCTGGGAGATTCCTATATTTGTATGGTTAGAAGCAGAGATGAGATCGACTCAAGGTATAAGTGGGGAGTTGATGAGGTATACAGTATTGGGGAATTAGATCAGGAGATTGACGATGTTAGAAGCCTCCTGGAAGATGTCAAAGATTTCAGTGGAGGGTTAAGTCGGGAAGAAAATCTTGAGGAATTTCTTGACAAGTATTCCAGGATGGAAAGAAAGCTATCCACGCTCTCCCGGTATGCGTCAATGAAAAGTGATGAAGATACTCGGGATCAAGAGGCGCGGGCACTGAAATCCAAAGTTTCCTCTCTTAGTTCGAAAGTATCGGAAGAAACCAGTTTTGTCAAACTGGAGATACAAGGAATCGGGAAGGAAAAAGTTGAAGATATGATCGAGAGTAATGATAAAATCGCCGAGCGTGATTACTACCTCCGGGAATTTACCCGGCTTAAGCCGTATACTAGGTCGCTTGAAGTGGAGAAAACAGTTTCCTCTCTATCAGAAGTGCTGGATGCATCTTCAGAGACATACTCTATGCTCTCCAACGCCGATCTCACGTTTCCAGAAATCAATAGAGACGGAGAAAAAACCAGGATTACACAGGCAAATTTTACCAGGCTGCTGAAGGATGGAGACGAAAACTTCAGGGAGGAAGTCTATGAGAGTTATTATGAAACGCTTGAGGGCTACGAGAACACTATTGGCACCACATTCTCCAAAGAAGTAAGGACCAATATTAAAATGGCGGAAATAAGGAACTATAACTCGGCAAGAGAGGCAGCGCTAAAACCAGATAATATTCCTCTTGATGTCTATGATAATCTGGTTGAGACAGTGGAAGATAATTTGGATGTTTTACATGATCACATGAAACTGAAGCAGGAAGCCAGAAACCTTGATTCTGTGAAGATGCATGACCTTTACCTGCCAATCCCTGAAAGCAATAGCCCTGAAGTCAGCTACGAGAAAGCAAAAGAATATATTTTGGAGGCTCTCCAGCCACTGGGAGAGAGATACGTTGAAAAACTGAGAGAGGGACTGGAAAACCGATGGGTTGATGTATACGAAACAGATGGAAAGAGATCAGGAGCATACTCAGGAGGTTCATACGATACCCGGCCGTTCATCCTGATGAACTATCAGAAAGATATAGACTCGATGTACACACTGGCGCACGAACTTGGTCACTCCATGCACTCAGAGTTAACCAGCAAAAACCAACCATACCTCCACAGCAACTACAAAATATTTGTAGCGGAGGTCGCTTCAACAGTTAACGAAGTACTACTAACAGAATATCTGCTGGAGAATATTGATGATCAGGAGTTCGGGAAGCATGTTCTCAGTCACGCACTGGAGAATTTCAGATCAACACTTTTCCGCCAGACAATGTTCGCCGACTTCGAGAAGAAAATACATGATAAAGCCGAATCCGGTGAGCCTATGACAGCAGAGAGAGCCAGCGAAATCTATGCAGATCTGAAATCAGATTTCTACAGGCCTGTCGAGATGGACGAGCATATCAGGAATGAATGGATGAGAATACCGCATTTCTACTACAACTTCTACGTATTCCAGTACGCTACAGGTATCTCGGCAGCGAACCAGATCGCAGAAATTATTCAGGATGAAGAACCAGAAAACTATCTGAAGTTTCTAAAAAGCGGTGGGAGCGCACCCCCATTAGAACTACTGAGGAAAGCCGGCGTCGACATGGAGAGCAAAGAGCCGGTCGAAACTGCTATTGAGCACTACAGTAAGAGAATAGAACAGATGAGAGAGCAGCTTTAATTCTCGAAAATCCATTTCCCGTCCTCCTGAACTACTTCCCCGTCAACAATAATTTTTCCTCCACCGGCTCGGGACCTCAAATCATTGACTATATCCCAGTGGATCGCCGATTCGTTTCTCTTGGATTCGGGAGCACATTCCTCGTAGGCTCTTCCTATTGCCATATGAACTGTCCCAGCTATTTTCTCATCAAACAAAGTATCTTTTGTAAACTCAGTGATCTGTTTGTTAGTACCTAAACCCAGTTCTCCGATATACCTTGATCCTTCATCAGTGTTGATCATCTTTTCAAGATAGTCCTCATTTTTCTCAGCCTGGAAATCAACGATTTTCCCGTTTTCAAACCAGAGCTTGATACCGTGTACTTCTGTACCGCTGTCAACTCCAGGATACGTAAAGCTAATATGGCCTTCAACTGAATCCTTTACAGGTGCATAGAAAACCTCACCGTCCGGAATATTGTTTCTTCCGTCAGCTGAAACGCCTTCTCTGTTTTCTAGGCTCATCCTTATATCTGTATCCTTGCTCTTTATTCTGACCTCTTCAGCTCCATCCACCAACTCTTTGACTTTCTTGTTCCGTTCGCTTATATCAGAGTAATCGGCAGTTACAGCTTCAAACACCATTTCCTCAAACTCCTGAGTTGACATCCCTGCATTCTGGGCCATTGACTTGGTTGGGAATCTGGTTGCAACCCATTTTTTCGAGAGCCTTTCATTAAGAATTTCTCTGGTGGTTGACTTCCATTCAGAAATTTTCTCCGGATCAGTACCGGATAGATCCTGAGTGTTGTCTCCACCACCTATTCTGATATATGCATCCATTTTCTCCATTTCCTGTTTTTTGGCCTCGGAAAGAGTTTCAAGCTGGCTACTATCCGCATGTTTGAACCAGTCATAGTCTGCTGCTCCGGCTCCGTTCATGGTGTCATAGAGTAGGTGTTCGTGAGGCATACCTCCTCTTTTGATTATCTGTCTCCTAACCTCTTTGAATAGAGAAAGCGATTCCAGCGACTTGCAGAGAAGATAGACGTTATCTCCCTTTTCAACATGTGTAGCTCGGTTGACCAGTACTTGGGTAAACTCTTTCAAACGAGTATCTTCGGTGTTTTCCATACAGCAACTATTGGAGCCTGGCTATTTATTTATTAGAGAAACCATATTATGATGTATGACTTCTGAAGTGGAAAGGCTGAAAGAGAAATCAAAAAAGATTACCAACTTAGAACAGACATCAGGTTTACTTCACTGGGACCAAGAGGTTATAATGCCTGAAAAAGGAATTGAAGCCCGTTCCCAGCAACTTTCTGTTCTGTCCGGAATAAAACATGAAATGATTGTCTCTAAAGAAATGCATAAATTGTTGGAAAGTATTGATCCAGAAGATCTTGAGGAACTGGATAATGCTACATACCGGGAGGTCAATCGGGAACATGAACGAGCCCGAAAAGTTGACCAGGAACTGATTGAGGAAATATCAGCTCAGTCCTCAGTGACTGTAGATAAATGGAAGGAAGCTCGTGAGGAAGATGACTTCTCAGTGGTTGAGGAACAACTACAGGAGCTAATCAAATTAAAGAGAGAATATGTAGAACAGATAGACACAAACGAAGAGCCCTACAAAGTCCTTTTCAACGACTATGAGCCTTATATCCGGTTTGAAACAATGGAAGAAATTATGGAAACCCTCAAATCGGAGCTAAAGGATATTCTGGAAAAAATCAGAGAAAGTAGTACGGATCCTGATAATATATTTGAAAGAGAAATTGAAGAGGAAAGGCAGATGGAAATTAACCGTGAAATTCTAAACGGTTTAGGATATGATTGGAGCAAGGGAAGGATTGATATCTCAGAGCATCCATTCACTATAGGAAATCAGTTTGATGCTCGAATAACGACTAGGGTTGATGAGAAGGATGTTTCAAAAACATTGATGCCGACGATACATGAGTTTGGTCACGCATTGTACGAACAGAATCTACCTGAAAATGAATACGGTTTTCCGGTAGGAGAGTCTCGAGATCTAAGCATTCATGAATCACAGTCCAGACTTTGGGAGAACCATGTAGGTAGGTCTGAAAGTTTCTGGAAGTATATTCAGGAAAATATAACAGAATTCGAAGAATCGGACGCTAAAGAGCTTTATCGGTCGATAAACCGCGTCAAGGAAGACAATCTAATTCGTGTGGAAGCTGATGAACTCAGCTATCATCTCCATATCTACCTTCGGTTCAAGCTTGAGAGACAGCTTGTTAACGGCGACATAGAAGTAACAGATCTCCCTGAAAAATGGAACGAGAAAATGGAAAACCTTCTGGGAATAAGACCTGAAAACGATAAAACCGGTGTTTTACAGGATATTCACTGGTATCAAGGCAGTATAGGCTACTTTACAACCTACTCTCTGGGAAGCGTTATATCAGCTCAGCTATACGAAACAATAGAGAAAGATGTGAAAGACTTAGATGAGAAAGTAGAATCAGGGGAATTCGGAGAAGTCAGGGAATGGTTGAAGGAAAACATTCACCAACACGGAAAGCATTACAGAACCGAAAAGTTGGTAGAGAAAGCTAGTGGTGAGAAACCTGGAGCAGATAGTTTCCTGGATTATATCCGCGACAAGTATAGTGAAATATATGATCTGAATCTGGAAACCTGATTTCCATAATGGTTTAGACTGTATCTTGATGACATATCAGGCAGATACTGAGCCA
The DNA here is from genome assembly GCA_003009795.1 of Nanohaloarchaea archaeon SW_7_43_1. Classification (NCBI taxonomy): domain Archaea; kingdom Methanobacteriati; phylum Methanobacteriota; class Candidatus Nanohaloarchaea; species Nanohaloarchaea archaeon SW_7_43_1. Next base: position 675,017 of record PXPE01000001.1, read on the forward strand.
TTTGTGACTAATCATAAGATGCTGTAAAGATCTCAGTCATTGTATCTGCTGTATTCTATATAGTCTGATGAAGTCTCCATCAACTTCTTCAGAGTTATCGCTGTACCGGAAGTAAAATCGGTAAGCATCATTACCTGCTATAACAAATTCCGAAACAGTTCTTTTCTGGCCATCGCTTGTAGTATTAATCTGTCTTTCACTATTCTCTGTCTCAATATACGCCTTGAATTCGTTCCAGTTTTCATAGTAAATACTTGCCGAACTATTGTCAAAAACTACAGATTCCTCTCTGTTATCAGCGTTCAGAGTTACGTTGAAATTTGAGCTATAAAGTTCCGGTCTCTCATATTTTTTGTTCTGAAGCTGGTCTCCTATTACGAAGCCTGTCCCAACCATGAGAAGAAATACTGATACTGTCAATATCTTTTCCTGTCTTCCGACTCTCTCAGCAATGTCTTCAGGCGTGTACATAGATCAACTTATGTTAGAAACGGTTTAAAAAATGAGGAAAAGGAGGTAGGTTGGTCTACTTGTTTACTATTTATGCGAGAGCTACAGGTCTAGCCAGCTCGGGAATGAGAGCACTGCGAGCTTTTGATCCTAAATCTCAAATTTAGGGAGCGAATATATTGCTCTATCTCGTAACCTTGTTGGTTCCACTACCTATCAGCATCCTTGTTTGGGCTCATTCTCCTATCTGGCTTGTTGTTTTGTAGTAATTTCGGGTTAGTTTGATGTTTACCTATCGTGTGCTGGTGTTCATCATTTGAGATCCTTTAGGCCGGAGATCAGATGCAAGAGCGATGGCAGTAACCTTCTTCAGCCGTTATAAATTCATGTGCGCCATGTACTCTTTCCCCACATAGAACGCATTTTCCGAATTTTTTAGTTGAAGCTTGTCTTTGAGACAGTTCCATAATCATGCTTTTCAATTTAGGTTTCACCTCTGACCAAGTGTTAAGAAAAGCTCTTATATAAGTCTTTTTACTTAAACAATCTTTTTGACTGTTCAATTGGCAGAATAAAAGTTTTTAAGCGCTTCTTTAAGTTAATCAAAGTTTTGTAAGCCCTGGGTTGTCCTATAAGAATTATTTTTGGTCATTGATATTTCGGCGGGGAAAACTGTTAATAGGCATCCATAGAAGATTTACAGTATGTACCTTGAGCGTATGAGAAACCTGAGTGAGCGACAGGTAACAATTGGAACGATAGCTATTCTGTTCCTTCTAATTCTATCCGCATTAGCTCTTCCAGAAACAGAACCAGATACAAACTTAGTGGATTCAATCGAGCTCAACTACGTAGAGGGAAATCAGTTAGGAGAAGCCATTGTTCAAAGAAACTCCGACTTCCCTACCTTCATCAAAGAGCCCGACTACAGAGCCTGTATATACACCAATAAGACTAAGCCACCCGTAATTCTAGAAACAGATACTGAGAAGGTTTTCGTCTCCACAGATCGTATCGAGGTTCTAGATGTTAATCTATCAGTCGCTGAGGATAAGCTAGATAATGAGTTTCCACGAGAAGAAGTAAACGTTACACTAGAAAATAGATGCCCTCTGAGAGGTGAGAAAATGGTCGTACTGAGTAAGATACAACAACCTAACGATCTAGTTTCAGGTTTTAGTTGATTCCTATAACTGTGAAAACAGAGATTTAATCAAGATTACTTATTCTTGACGGTTTCCTTCACCTTTTCCCAGTCCTTCACTGACTTCGAGCCAAACTTTCTGGGATCTATGGCATCGGAGATTCTATATGGAATATTACTGAAACCGGTCGAATAACTCATCACATCAGGAAAGACTGTTTCCCGATTAGGGTATACATTGTGTGCCAATCCGTTGTTATGTCCGATTTCATGCAAAATAATTCTTTCAGTTCCGTGATCCATTACGTATTCATTTTCCCTCCTGACTAAAGACCATTTAGAATTGAAATAGCTTATTCCTCCGGGACCGCTTGCAAAATCTCCAACAACTACCGGAATATCGTCTGCAGCCTGAGGCTCAATATTGTAGTTGTCATAAATTCCTGACAGCACCTGAGATATCAAACCTGGGTTTTGATTGGACTCTAATCTGTCCTCTTCATCGACTTTATCGCCAATAGAATAGTCTGTTACGATCTGCTCTAACTGTTTTTCATCATCCGTTAACCGTAAATTCTCGACATTGACTTCGAAATTCGGGTCTAGCTCGTTCAATCCTTGCTGAACATATTCTCGATTAATTTTCTCATTTCCTGAAGGATTTTCCTCCGTTACAAGATTGTAAATAGAGACATCAACATCATCTCCGTCAATAACACTTTTGACCGCGTCCTCATTCATTACACGACTAGGTATTCCCTCTTCATGAGTACGATAAGATTCTATATAAGCCCAGTTGAACAATGAGTCTACAGAGTAAGAACAGGCAGTACCTCCTCCAGCCCAACCCATAAATCTTCTTCTTGTCATACCAGAACTTTCATCATCCTCAACTTCTACAGAATCATTCAGTACACTCTCGATCTCTTCAAATGTATAGTCAGTTGACTTTAGATCCTCAGATATGTCGGAACCTTTTTCCTCCCCATAAAGCCCTTTGAGATATGCTCCTACTATATCATCTGAAGCTTCGCTTTCTACGTGCATTCTGTCTTGAATATTTTCATTTGAAATTTGTTGGATGTCTTCAGCAATAGGATCAAATTCGTCGTATTTATTTGACCTCACATATAATGATTCCTAGGGTAGTATTCAAAAAGCTGGTCTTGAAAACGAACCGTTACACCAAAACTATTATATATAGAAGAAGTACCAATAGAGGTGATTTTAGCTGAAACAGAGAAAAACGCTAACGTTATATCAAATCATAAAAACGTTTTTCGTTATTTAAGCGTTACATAAACAGTTGGCGCAATTAACGTGATGTTTTCTTATTCTACTCTCTTTGTATGAGGTCTCAAGCGAAAGAAGAGCGAGAAACACGACTTTGGATGACTCATAACTAACCTCGGTTCAGATACCCGCATTGAGCAATTAGTAGAGGGTGCGTCCAGGATTTGAATCTCAGATAGCGAGAAATCATATGGATGTTCTCTGACTCCCAATCAAATTCAAGAGTTGGAACAAAGGAAAAAATTGTTAAGTCTCACCAAGCTAAGAACTAGTATGATCAATGAAGGTGGACGCTTTTGGTCGCATGATGAACTTTCTATCTCAACTTTCAACTAAAGGTGGATGTTTTTGGAGGCAGATGTTCTTATAGACAAGTATGTCACGAAAGTATAGAAGGTCACGCACCTGATGAACGAAAAGAATTCCAGGCTGATTTTTCTCTAAACGAAAACCCTCTCGGATGCTCTCAAAAGGTACTTGATGCAATAAGGAATATCGAAAGGTCTAAAATTATAGAGTATCAACCGGTCGACGAGAGATTAATACAGAAAATAGCCGAATTTGAGTGCGTCAGACCCGATAATATCCTTGTTTCAGCGGGTTCAGATACATGCCTTCAACTTATTTCTACCGCATTATTCAATAATCAGGCTAGGATAGCTTATCCGAAACCTTCATTTCCTAGATATGAGTTTTATATCAAAAGAATGAATTGCAGGAAAAAGCCGGTAGAATTTCCTGTATTTGAGTCAAGAAATATTGAGAGATTTCACAAATCAGGTCAAGACTCAGATGCAATAATTTTGGACAATCCCTCGAACCCAACAGGTCTGAGATTCTCTCAGGCTGAGTTAGAGAAACTTGTTTCAGAGAAAGAGAAACCAGTTATTCTAGATATGGCTCTTTCTGGCGGCACATATGATATTCCAAGCCTGATCAAGAAAAACAGCTTTGTAATCAAATCATTCTCCAAGTATTTTGGCCTGCCGGGAATGAGGATAGGCTACATAATTTCGGCTGAAGAAAATATACAGAAATTGAAGTCTTTGACATCTCCATTCGAAATCGATTATGTAGCACAAAAAGCAGCAAAGGCAGCATTAGAAGACAGAGAACATATCCTAAAATCCCGAGAACACGTCTCTTCTGAAAGGGAGAAGATAAAGTCGGAACTAAGTCAATTATCGATAAAACATTCTGATTCCGAATCGACAAATATGGTTGTTAAATTACCGGTAGAAATTCAAGAAAAACTTATTGAGGAAGGAATTAATCTTACTAAAGGAAAAGACTACAAAGGTCTTCCATTTATCAAAGTTAGGATAGGGATAAGAACAGAAGAGGAAAATGATTTGCTTCTAAACATAATAAGAGAAGTGATTTGATAGAATATCTCAGATACATCATCTATCGGAGAATTATTAATTGCGGTGTCGGGGATTTGAACCCCGGTCTCCACCAGGTTGCGCAACTCACTCATGTGAGATTACTTGGCAAGGTGGGGTCTTAGGCCACTGGACTAACACCGCAAACCGTAGTTTGCCGATCGTTAAAAACTCTCTGTAGTATTCCCTACCGCTAGCTCTCTACTTTAGGCTGACATGCAACAAATCTTACTAACAAACAGTTGGGTGCATGTTTATTGTGAGTAGTCACTTGCAATATTAAAAATGGAATGGAGGTCAGTGAATCGAACCATTTTTCAATTTAGGAGTGGGCTAAGGAATCATAGGATGACTGACAAGATTAGAGATTTGATTGCTATTGGCGGGGCTTCTGCAGCACAGTCCGCTGCAATATATGCGGTGAGAGCGGGGATGGATGTTCTCGTGATTACTGATGAGTACGGTGGACAGATAAACAATACTGATGTAGTGGAGAACTGGCTTGGAACAAAGTCTATCTCAGGCCCGAAGCTAGCCGAAGAATTTACCGAACACATGAGAGAATATGATGTAGACGAGCACACCGGTGAAAAAGCAGTTGATGTAAGAAAGAGAGATAAAATATTCACGGTTGAGACAGAGTCCGGTGAGGAGTTCCAGAGCCACGCAGTAATCATCGCTACAGGCGGATCAAGAAGAAGACTTAATGTTCCTGGCGAGGAAGAATACAGGAACAAGGGAGTTGCCTACTGCGCAGTTTGTGACGGCCCTTTATACCAAGGTGAAGAAGTAGCTGTTATTGGAGGAGGATACGCAGGAACGGAAGCAGCAGATTATCTTTCTGATGTCGCAGATAAAGTTTATCTCCTCTCAAGATCAGGTGTTCTCAAAGGCGAGGAAATCACCATTAACAAGGTAGAGAACGATGAAAACGTGGAGGTAATCAGAGAAGCAACTGTATCAGAGTTTCAAGGAGATCAACTCCTTCAATCAGTAGAATACAGACAGAACGGTGAAAAGAAAGAACTAGAAGTCCCAGGAGCATTCGTTGAAATTGGTACAGCTCCAAACTCAGATGTAACAGATCTCGTAGAAACAGATGAATCAGGAAAGATCAAAGTCAACAGAGAGATGAAAACAAAAGTCGACGGTCTCTATGCAGCTGGAGACGTCAACAATATGGGAGCACAACAACTAGTTGTCTCCGCCGGACAGGGATGTGATGCAGCTCTGAACGCTTCCGAATACGTGAAACAAAAGAAGTCCGAGGAATAAATCCACTGAGATCTTTTTTGACCAGCAAAAATTAATGGCTCACCAGGAAAAAGAAATGTGAGATAAAGACCCGGCTGTAAATCGTGCTGGATACTCGTTCCGAATATTTATTCTTTCAGTAGCTCTAGAAAGTTTTTTGGCTTGATATCCATAACACCAGATATCTCTACTTTGATATCGTCGGCCCTGAATGGGTTCAAGACTTTTTTGTGTGATGGATCTAATGCTACAGTTGTTGTTCCGGAAAGTTCATTGGGATCGCTGTATTCTTTCTCAAAAGAAGCGGATACATGGTCATACTCCAGATTATAGTCAGTATTCCAAGGATCTGAAAACGCTCCTTCATAACTGTCATCAAGCTTTTTTGCAGTCTTTTGAGCATGTTCAGGCGCAACCTCAAATGTTTCGTAAATAGATCCTCGAACATCCATCATTAGATCCTTATTGACCTGGCCCAATACAGAATAAACCTGATAATCCCTCAGAGAGTCCCTCCTATCACTCATAAAGTAAACTTTTGGGAGCTAAACATTAAGTTTCAATTGCTCCCGCATACCAGTTTTAAGCCTTGATCTGCAACCTAGATTATGGCTAAGGACACCAAAATGGCGAAATGTGTTTTCTGCGGGGAGAACGCAACAAAGAAGAACCGGCAAAAGCAACCAGTATGCAGAGAACACAAGCAAAGAGAACCAAAGAACGTTGCCTGTCCAGAATGCGGTATGCCCATGAAAATAAGCGAAGGGAGATATGGATTCTTCTGGGGATGTGAAGGATATCCGCAGTGTAAGAAAACATACCAAATAGAAGCAGTGATTGATGATGAGTTCAAAGATGAAGATTAGATTATCCATCTAAGAAAAGATTTTTGTTCGATTTATTAGGTGGAGAATCAAACATTAATCTAGGAAAGGATTTTAAAGCATCGAACGAGCTTCTAGTGATTATGGAAACAAAGTTCAATCGCATTACACTATTACTCTTTACAACCCTTTTAACCATCTCAACGGCGACAGCAGTCTCAATAGGGAACGGAGACTACTCTCCAGAACCTGAATTTGATAGTACCAACAGTAATCAGAAAGTCTCATTCACGGCATCAGGTATCAGTGCAGATGGCAACACTGACGAACTTCAAATAAGATTCCCAGATAACCTAGCCAGAAATGTTTCAATCAATCAAGCATCTGCAGAAGACACATCAATTACTAGCTCCGCCGAGATGATCCAAGGAGACGATAATGATTCAGTTAGAGACACAGCTCACTTCGCCGTCAGCCCGGATACAAGTGGAAACGTCACGGTAAATGCATCACTTGATTTCAGTGTTTACTATGGAGAGAAAGGCGATTACCCGCTGACAGCGACAGTCAAAGACAGCGAGTTTGGAATCACAAGCGAACAGGTAGTTGTGCTCTCTACAGGGACTGGAAGCGAAACCGAAGATAATAATCAGACAAACAACGGTAATGAGACCAGGGAAGATACAGAAGAAAACAATCAAACACGGGAAGAAAATAATGAGACTCGGCAAGAAGACAACCAGACTTCAGATGAAGAAAACACGACGAAGGAAAACAACGGACCCGGGGAAGATAGAGAAAATCAAGGGAATAGAGAAAGTCAGAGATCTGGGCAGGCAGAAGAATCACAACCTGAGGATTCCGAACAGCCGCCTTCAGAGACTCCTTCAGAGGCGAATAACGAAGACGGAGGACCACCTGAGGAGAAAGGAATCCCCAGCCAAGCAGTTGAAAAAATGCCAGAGCCAGTTCAGGAGCTACTGAACTCCTTGATTGGCTTCTTCTAATCTCGTTTTTATCCTCATTTATTATTTGACAGTTCTGTAGGACGACATTCCACAAATTCACTGACCCTTAAAACTCCAAAAATTTTACAGCAAACTTTTGTTGACGCAAAACTGTTTATCATGGAATTGTAATCCGAAAATCAGCTAAATCATTATTATTTAAGAATAAGCTCTTTTTCAAGATTTAAGGGCCCGTAGCTCAGCTTGGACAGAGCGTTCGGCTTCGGACCGAGAGGTCTAGGGTTCAAATCCCTACGGGCTCGTCTCATGTCTTGTTTCTATCTGATAACGTTCAAGAAGAACACTCTAGAATAGATGCGGCGATAGCTATTTATTTTATAAAGATGAACAAAGCATGGGTAGTTGTGTAAATGCAGACGGTGAAGCAGCTAAGAGATTTCTTCATCAAACGCCTTCGGAAGGCGATCAAAAGGGTGAATAAAATGGTTGAAGAACAGGATAACTCAAAAATGGAAGAGAAAAAGAATAACAAGAAACAGAAGTCGAAAAAATCAGATAAAAAACAGAAAATTCAGTTCCCACAGTATTTCCAGCACCGAGGACAACAAAATTCGAAGGAACACGGTACAAAACTGAAAACCCCGGTTCTTAGAGGTGTCGTAGTATCAGAGTTTGACGGAGAAAGAGTCTGGGTAGAAGCCAGTGGAAATATGAAAGGAAGATATGGAGTAGAGGTTCCAGACGGACATTCACCAAAAGATTTTACACCCGGAACAGAAGTAGCACTCGACCCCAACAGTTTCAAGGTAACAGATATTGTAGAGAAAGGCAAAGACGCCGAATTCAACTCCGTAAAAACAGATATTACATTCCAGGATGTGGGAGGCCTAGATCATATAATCAAATCATTGAAATCCAATGTTGGGGCGCAGCTAAACCCTGAAAAACAGCAGAAAATACGGGAATGGGGAATGGATCTTGACAAAAGCATTCTCCTTATTGGAAGACCGGGAACAGGTAAAACACATCTCGTCAAAGCCTTAAGCAACGAATATGACGCAGACATGTTCATGATCAACGGACCTCAGATGGTTGAAAAATTCATTGGAGAAGGAGCTAAGAAAGTCAAAAGGCTATACGAGCAGGCCAGGGCATCTGACAGACCGGCAATCATCTTTATTGATGAGATAGACGCCATCGCAAAGAAAAGACTGGACGACAGAAGACATGGCGGAGAAGAGGTTGAAAGAACAATGAGCCAACTACTTTCAGAGCTTGACGGCCTTGATACCAAAGAGGATTCAAACGTCATCTCGGTATTTGCTACAAACAAACCGGACATCATGGACCCAGCGCTTTTGAACAGAACAAGCGCAGTAGAGGTACCAGTACCCACACAGGAAGCTAAGAAAGAAATCCTTCAGGTACACACCAGAAAGCTGGATCTTGACGAAGATATCAATCTAGACCTGGTAGCTCAAGAACTCGACGAAGATTTCACAGGTAGAAACATCCAGCAGATAGTAAAACAGGCAGCAATCAATTCGCTGGAAAGATACAAAATAGCCTCAAAAGCAACAGTCGGAATGAAAGATTTCCAGGAAGCAATCACAGACCTGAGGGAAGGTAATATGGGAACAGAGAAAGACTTCCTCGCAAACAAGAATTATCACCCTGACGAGATGTTTGCATAAGACACCTCATTTCCTTTTCTATCTGAGTGAGAAAAATGTCAGAACTAAAACTAGATAAAAGTTTCAAGCTTGACAATGGATCACTTGCAGACTTTCTTATGGATATAGCAGAATCGCTTAAAGAAGATGAAAGCCTGAAACTTGATGGCAAAGAATGGAACCTCATTCAACCAGTAAATGACAGTGACAATTTGATGAGACTGATCAGAAACGAAGAAGAACTGGAAATAAGTTTCAAACTCTGAATTAAATATGTAGTGAAAGAAATGACATAGAGAATTTTTACTCTAAATAGTCAATCATTTTATCCAGTTTCTCTCTTTTCTTCATAGTTGACGACTCCGTAAGAAAGTCCTGCGCCAGTTTGTAGAGATAGCCTTTGCCTTCTTGGAGCTTTTTCACTCTGTTCTCAGGCTCCGGAACCTCCTCATGGATCTCCTCCAGAACTTCCTCGAATATCCTGTACATGAGGTATCTTTTCTGGCCGACATCCTCTATCTCAAGCTTCTGCTGTAGCTCCTTGATTCTTTCTAGACTCATTTTATCTTCTGAATTATCTTTTCCCGAGCAGTTTTTGGATCGGCTTTTCCTTCCGATTCTTGCATAACCTGGCCGACAAGGAAATTAACTGCCTCTTCATCTCCACTCCTGTAGTCCTCGACAGCCTCCTGATTATCCCCGACTATCTGAGCTACTAGCTGGTCGACCTCGTCCTCCTCTGCTTTCAGCAGATCCTGGTTTTCAACAATTTCCTTCGGGTCCTGAGGATTCTCTATAATCTTGCGTATAACTTTCTCCGCATTCCTATCTGAGATTCTGTCTTCTTCTAGAAGCTCGATTATATACTCTATCCAGTCAAGTTCAACTTCGGCTTCTTTATATGTCAGCTCATTATAATTCAAAGTCTTTCTTAGTTTTCCTGTCATCCAGGAACCGACAAGTTCGGGATCATAGTCTTCTGTAATTTGTTCAAAGTCGTCGGCCATTTGCTGTTCGGCAATCAGTGATTCGATCATTTTATCTGAGATTCCATACTGTTTCTGGAAACGTTCATACTTTTCATGAGGTAACTCGGGAATGCTCGATCTGATTTCCTGCTGGAACCGTTCATCCAGTTCCTGGCGGGTAAGATCCGGATCGAAGATATATCCGTAGTCCTCTTCCGTCTCTTTTTCCCTCATCTTCTCCGTAGCTGAGATATCTGCATTGTAGTTTCTGGTATGCTGCGAGATTTCTCTTCCTCTCCGCTCCATCTGTTTCTGTCGTGATATCTCATAGCTAAGGGCTTTTTCCACCTCACTGGTTCCTGTTATGTTCTTTACCTCAACCTTTTCTCCTCCTTCGATAGATATGTTTGCATCGGTCTTGATTGCAAAGTTTGATTCCGGATAATAAATTTCAAGATACTGCAGAATTTTGGCTAATTGCTGAAGGTATTCACGAGCTTCTTGAGGTGAACGGAAGTCCGGTTCTGTAACAATCTCCAGCAGCGGTGTACCAGCACGGTTATAATCTACTTTAGTATAGTTTGAATCAGATATGGATCCTCCAACGTGTTTCATCTTAGCCGGATCCTCCTCTACATGGAGGCGTTTTATACCGATTTCTCTTTCCTTGTCTTCAACTTCAATCTTAAGCTCTCCCTTCTCCCCGACCGGTATCTCGTACTGTGTGATCTGGTAGTTTTTGGACATGTCGGGATAGAAGTATGTTTTCCTTGAGAAGAACACATCATTATTTATATCGCATTGGAGAGCCAGAACGGTCTTTGTCGCCAGTTTCAAAACGTTTTCGTTAAAACGTGGCTTTGATCCGGGATGTCCCAGGCAGACCGGACAGACGTTTTCATTCGGTTTCTTAGCTTCTTCGTTCGGACATCCACAGAAAAGCTTGGTATTAGTATCAAGTTGAACATGGGTCTCAAGGCCGATCATCACATCTGCTTCCTGATCGGTCATTCTTCCTCACCTTCTGTGTATGTATAGGCTGTATCAAGTACTTTTTCCTCCTCAAAGTGGTTGCCCACTATGTGCAACCCGGTTGGCATATCATTGCTTTCACCGTTTGGAACTGAGATCATGGGCATGCCGGCGAGGTTTGGTCCAATGGTCAATGTATCCATTGCATAGACCTCTTCCGGAAGCATTGATTCGGCGTCCTCTATTCTCGGTGCAATGTTCGGCATTGAAGGCGAGATCAGGACATCATATTTCTTGAACGCATCTTTGAACTGGTTGATTATCTTCCGCCTGACCTCGGCTGCCTTGATATAGTAAGCATCCCTGTACCCAGCTTTCCTAGTATAAGTTCCGAGCAGTACTCTTCTCTTGGCTTCCTCTCCGAATCCCTCTGACCGGATCTGTGAGAAGTAATCATTGAAATCATCGAACTTTTCCGGATTTTTCTCCATCCCATATCTCATTCCGGCGAACCTTGCCAGGTTAGTTGATGTCTCCGCCATCGCCAAAACATAATAAGCCGGAACCGCAGTATCTGCCGAAAGCAATGGCATATCGACTTCTTCTACTTCTGCTCCAAGCTCTTCCAGTTTCCTAACTGAATCCTCAAAGTTTTCTCTTACTCCTTCCTCCAATCCATCAAGTTCAAGGTACTGTTTCGGGATTCCGATTTTTAGTTCATCCTTTTCTTCAAGATCGGAATAATTCTCCACCTTTCTGTCAGAGGTGGTGTGATCGTTTTCGTCTTCCCCTGAAATTACCTCTAGTCCCTTTGCACATCCATAAACTGAGTTGGATAGAATCCCTATCTTGTCTAGAGAGTTGGCATAATCTACGAGACCGTATCTTGAAACCCGGCCGTAAGTGGGTGTGATACCAACTACACCATTGTAGGCCGCAGGATTAGTTATTGAACCTCCTGTGGATTCTCCAATTGAGATTACAGGTTGGTCTATCGCTGCAACAACTGCTGCTGCTCCACCTGAGGAACCTCCAACCACTCTTTCCTTGTCGTGAGGATTTCTTGGAGTTCCGAATGCACAATTAGTTGAAAAGGTTCCAAACCCGAACTCATCTTGATTAGTTTTACCATAAAATACTGCTCCTGCATTTTTCAGCCTCTCAACAACTGTCGCATCGAAGACAGGTTCATAGTTTTCGATTATTTTTGAGCCAGCTGAGGTTGTAATATTCTCTGTACAGATGGCATCTTTAACGATAAAAGGTACCCCAGAGAGCTCGCGGCCGGTTTCAGAGTTCTCTTTCTCAATCTTCCTCATGAAGTTTAGCTTAGAATCAGCTTCCTTCAGGTCTTCAAGGAACTTATCCTCATCGATTTCCTTATCTCCCTCAATGATCTGTCTAAGATCCATATTTCTTACCTATACGGAGAATCTTAAAAATTCATCCAAATTCTATCATCGCCCAGCCGTTTCCATATTCGAAGGATTCAGATTCTTCATCTCTTAACTGTGTGCCATATTTTTCATCTAAAAGATTCGCTACATCCTCAAATTCAAATCCTATTAATGCTTCAAGACTTTCTGACTCAAAATAAACTTTTGAACTGTCTGGAGAAACATATACATTAAGAGGATCTGTATGGTTTATCTCTTGGGTATCATAGCTTTCAGGGAGTTCTGAAATTGGAAATTTATCTAGGTTATAACCTTCTTCAGTGCTCACAAATATTTTCCATCTCTAAGTTATTTATATTTAATCCTCAGGCTCTATACTGCACTTGTCAATGTGAAATATTTGTCCGCATTCAGTACATTTTGGAAATAATGCCCTATAACCTTGAAAGCTCATTTCTCCGTCACAGTCCGGGCAAAGGAGCTTTTTACTGTCTCCGATATCTGAAATCTGTATCACCTCGACTAATCCCAGCCAATTTCTTGATATTCAAGTCCATCGTCCATTTCATTGATGGCCCTCTTAACGTATCCTATAGTATTTTCTGGAAGATCATTCTTTCTCACCCATCGAAGTTCCTCGCATTTTTCAGGTTCCTTATTCGTCGGTTCTCCTTCCCAATTTCCTGCTTTGAAAAATATATCAACATAGACATTTCCTTCTGATCTGCGGTGCATAATCGAGACTGTTTCAAGATTTTCTTTCTTGATTCCTATATCTACTTCCTCTTCAGCTTCCCTGATCATTGCTTCCCTAAAGTTCTCACCTTCATCAACATGACCCGCAATAAGACTGTAATTCCCATCTTTGAAACCGGTATTCTTTCTCTTCATCAGAAGAACTTCATTGCCCTTCTCAAGTATTAAGTAAGAAGCTGTTCTCGGTTTATGTTTTTCAGGCATGGTAAATCAGTTTATGCACTTGGTCCTTTGAAGTATCCGTCTTCCTCATTCTCTGTATTCTGGAGTACCTCGTCTTTATCCAATGTTTCTTCGACTTCATCTTCACGAGTTTTCGGATCTGTTTCCACCGGATGGAAAGCAGGTTCAACGTCTTCAGTGTCTATTTTCTCTAGTTTTTGAAAAATCGAAATAATATTTTCAAACTCTTCTGCAAATTTCTCAGCCTCTCCTTCCTCCAAATTGATTCTGGCATTGTCCGCAATTTCCTCTACATCTTCAGGCTCAACCATGATACAATGATGGATCCATAATATTTAGTAACTGTTTGATGACAGCGTCTTTCCGGTCAATGAACTTTACGTGAACAGTTCAGAACAAAAGCTGTTCAAAAACGATGAACATCGTCAATTCGGTTATCGTGGCAAAGTTTTATAAATGACCTAATTGAATGTTTAGTTAAGCTTTGGTAATCTGTCCTTGGGCGGACGGTTCAAATGTGACAGATACGATCTAACTCGTTTGGGCACGAGTCTATTCGGATTCAAGTTGGGCTTTGAATCCAAACATGAATTAAGTATTCAAGTTGGGCTTGAATTTGTTGATCTTCTAAGGTAGAATTAACTATACCGCTTTAAAAAGGTTAGGTATAGCCGTAAATGTGATGCTAACATGGAATCCCTAATAGATAACAACGAGTCCGGAAAAGACGTCGAAAATCTTGATGATGTAAAAGATGCTAGAATTGTAGTTGTAGGAGTCGGCGGAGCAGGAAATAACCAGGTAACCCGTATCCAGAAGAAGGATGTACAAGGTGCCGATACAGTGGCAATCAACACCGATAAACAGCACCTAGAAATGGCTTCAGCCAATCGGAAAATCCTCGTAGGAAAAGATCTGACAAAAGGCCTTGGAGCAGGAGGAAAACCCGAGAAAGGTGCAAGATCAGCTGAAGAGAACCGTGCCGAACTACGATCAATCTTCAAAGACGCAGACATGGTCTTCCTCACAGCAGGAATGGGGGGAGGAACAGGAACAGGAGCAACACCGGTTCTTGCAGAAATCGCAAAGAAAGAAGACTGCATAGTAATAGGAACAGTGACAATGCCTTTCGAGATCGAGGGCGCAAGAATGAGTAAAGCAGAAGATGGCCTATACAGACTGAGACAACATGTAGATACCGCAATCGTAATTGAAAACGACAAACTACTAGATATAGCAGGCGACATGCCTCTAGACCAGGCATTCGGAGTAGCAGACGAACTGATCACAACAATGATTAAAGGAGTAACAGAGACAATCTCCAAGCCTTCCCTGGTCAACCTGGACTACGCAGATGTACAGGCAATCATGAACCAGGGAGGAGTAGCAGTAGTAGGATACGGGGAATCAGATACAAAGAACAAAGGAGAGGAAGCAATCCACGAAGCCCTCAGCAACCCGCTACTCGACGTAGAGTTCGAAGGAGCAAACGGAGCATTACTTCACGTAGCAGGAGGATCAGACCTCACCCTGAACGAGATCAATGACGTAGGACAGAAAGTTAAACACCACCTAGACAGCCATGCACAGGTAATCTGGGGCGCACGAGTAAAGGAAGAGCTCCAAGGCAAACTCCAAGTCATCTCGATTATTACGGGAGTCGAATCACCTTATGTCCTTGGTGAAGTGGAGGAAGAAACAGAGACAGAAGTCTCAGGAGATGTCAATGATCTGGGAATCGAAGTAATTGAATAAAAAACAACCAGAGGCTTCAGCGGTAAAACGTGAAGTCTCAATCACCATATCACTTCATACTTTCCCCTTTACCCCTTAAGGCCTCCGCGTCCGGGTTTGATGGGCAAAAAGCCTGTCAAACACCGTACACTCCCCTCCCCCCTATGCGGAGGTCTTAAATTTACCTTTTATCACTTGAAACGATAAACGGTTTAAGGATTCTCAAGTAATAACTGATTGTGAATCCAAAAACCTTGATACATCAGGTATTAACGGTTATACTTGCTTTTACACCTACGCTAGCTCTATATCTCGATTCGTCTTACAGCGGTCTAGTGGCAGGACTATCGATTTTGGCATTTCTCGGCAGCTGGGAATTACTTGACAGAAGAATACTGGAGACCTCAGCGGGAAGAAAATCAAAAGCTTTCCAAGATTTGATTGAGACAGTTTCCGTATTCCTAATAATAGGTAGCACAGGTATTTCTAGAATAGTGCCTGGATGGCTTGCAGTGATAACACTCGGTTTACTGGGATCTGTTAAAGTATACAGGCTAAAGATGCATAAGAGATTCAGGAAAAACTTTTCTCTGGATATCGGTGAAAGTTACTGGATAGGATTAGCTGCTCTAATCTTTCTTGGCTCCTATCTCAACGAGTATTTCATATTCTACGGTTTAGTGGTTCTCTGTTTAGTATTGATTTACGATCTTTTCTCACTTATCAAAAAGATTGAGAGATAGCTTGTCCAACTATTTAATTGTTAGTCGCATCAGTTTTACTATGAAGGCTCCAATATGTAACGTATGCTTAAAGAGTGAGGATGAGCTCTGCAGCATGTGTGAAGACAAGTTTGAAAACGGCAAAATCACTGAAACCGATATAAACGTTTCAAGGATTCTACACAACCTCAATAAGGAACACGCATCCCTGAAGGATTCAGAGATCATTAAAACATTCGAGGCAGAAAACGTAGTTGTAATAGCGACAGGGAAAGGTGACGGGGCTAAAGTGGTTGGTCGGAGCGGAGAAATCGTCAAGAAAGTAGCAGATGAAGTAGGCAAATCAATCAGAGTAGTAGAGAAAAGCAACGAGGACCTGGAAACGATCAAAGGACTGCTAAGTCCGGCAGAAGTGGAATCAGTTAACACAGTATTCACGCCGAACGGACAGGAGAAAAAAATCGTTGTCAGCGACGAATACACGGGAAAGATCAACCTCTCCGAAGACGAGTTCGAAGAGATAATAGAGGGAATAACCGAAACACATTACCGGCTATCCTTCGAGTAACATTCAACCTCTCATGTTTTCCAGTTTTCTTATAAGAATCTACAGTACAAGTCTCTAACATGCCAACAGAGAAAAACTCGAAAAAATTCATTGTAGCGATTAATCAGGAGAAAATAGAACCTGATCTGGCCCGTGAGACAGTCATAAACTTTGACCCGCTGAACCGGGCAGGAAAAGAAGGCGGTTTCTACCTAAATGAGAACGAAGAGCTTCATATTGATAATGAGGATGTGATGGAAGCTCACAAGATGGCTATCAACAAGTACCCATACGACAACGCAATCACAATGATACAGCTTCCCTTTGAGAAAGGAGATAAAGTCCACCAGTTCTTTGAAAATAGTTTCCGGCTTTACGGCTTACCTGTACCCGAAAAAGGCAGGTCAATAGGTTTGATCGGGGAAAACGGAATAGGTAAATCTATATCCCTCAAGATACTGGCCGACGATATAAAACCAAATCTAGGAGAGTGGGAAAACCCGCCGAAATGGAAAGGGATACTGAAGGAATACAGAGGGACAGGGCTACAGAACCATTTCGATGCGCTGGCAGAAGACGAAACATCCTCAGCGTACAAACCGCAGCAAGTAGAGAAGTTACCGGATGTCTACTCAGGAGAGGTCAGAAATCTTCTGCAGAGCTCGGCAGGGAAAAAAGAAGAGATAGAAGAAATAACGAAAAAACTGGATATCAATCAGCTACTGGACCGAGATGTTGAGAACCTATCAGGAGGAGAACTACAGAGAATAGCGATCGCATCTACCCTACTAAAAGAAAAAGATATCTACATGTTCGACGAGCCCTCATCCTTCCTCGACGTTAAACAGAGACTGAACGCTGGAAGAGAAATCGTGAGACTTGCAGAGGACAAGTCTGTGATGACAGTTGAACACGACCTGGCAACGCTGGATTTGATCGCATCTGGTATCCACATATTCTACGGAGAGCCAGGAGGCTACGGAATGGTATCGGATACACTGTCGACAAAAGAAGGAATCAACAACTACCTTGACGGCTATCTTCCATCACAGAACGTTAGGTTCAGAAAGGAATCAATCGAGTTCGACAGGACGAAGCGATCACAGGTTGAACAGCATGAAACAGTCCTGGAGTTCCCAAATTTTTCTAAAGATTTTGGGGAGGGAGAATTCGAACTTGAAACAGAGGCTGGAGAACTGCATGAAGAGGAAATCCTCGCTGTCTTCGGCGAGAACGGCCTAGGTAAAACAGTATTTGCAAGGATGCTAGCAGGAGCAATAGAACCAGAGTCAGGGGATTCACCAGATATCTCAATCTCCTACAAACCACAGTACCTTGAAGCGCAGGATGAGACAGTTCAAGAGGCACTCTCCAAACACACAAATGTTGAAAACAAGAGGTTTGAGAACCGGATTGCAGAGCCTTTAGGACTCAAAAAATTGTATGAAAACAATCTGCAAGATCTCTCCGGCGGAGAACTACAGCGAGTTGGAATAGCAATCTGTCTTTCCAAGAACTCAGATATATACCTCCTTGATGAACCATCCGCGTATCTTGATGTAGAGGCCCGTGTAGAGCTGGGCAGAACACTGAAACGGTTTGCACGGAAAACCGAGAAACCTCTGATGGTGATTGATCACGACCTACTGATGCTCGACTATATCGCCGATAGAGGCATAATTTTCACAGGAGAACCCGGAATAAGAGGAAGTTCTACAGAACCGACAGAGATCGGGGAAGCAATAGACCTGTTTCTGAAGGAGGTCGATCTAACCTTCAGGAAAGACCCTGATACGGGGAGACCTCGGGCTAACAAACCTGGAAGCCAGAAGGACCAGGAACAGAGAGAAAAAGGAGAATATTACGAGAAGT
Source organism: Nanohaloarchaea archaeon SW_7_43_1 (assembly GCA_003009795.1). NCBI lineage: Archaea > Methanobacteriati > Methanobacteriota > Candidatus Nanohaloarchaea > Nanohaloarchaea archaeon SW_7_43_1. The sequence goes on from PXPE01000001.1 coordinate 693,159, forward strand.
GACAATAATGAAGTAGATGCAAATCATGTAATTCCAATAACAAAGAACCTAAACTAGTAACTGACTCTGAGCCCAGACATTCAAATTTTATACTTGGAGGCTTAAGCCGTGACTATGAAAGTCTCTTATGACGATGAGGCGGATGTACTTTCTATCAGACTGAAGGAATGTGATTCCAAAGACACCGTTCATAGAAATGACGGAATTCTTGTGAGTAAAGACAAGGAAACAGGAGAAGTAGTAGGATACACAATAATGTATTTTGGTGAAAAAGATGGTATCAGCCTTCCATTAGACGAAAACGAAGATGGAGTAGCACCAACCTAGACCTCGGCACTTTCAGTAGGATAAGCTGTGATAACGAAGCCCTTACTTATATTGACCACTACACAAGCGTTATTATACATCTAATCAATGTGACATATGTATTTATTGGGAGACTAAAAGCGTTTCACTCTTCAAGTACGAACTCAAGCCTTTCTACACTTGCTCCCTTAGAAATCCTGTTGGTAATGTTGACTCTGCCTATCTCGTCTATACTATCCACATGTGTTCCACCACAAGGACAAAGATCGTTTTCTCCTATTATCACAACTCTGAGCGGATCAACATGTTCAGGGATTATATCAAGATTGGTTCTTCCTTCTTCCACTGCTTCTTCCACCCGTTCTCGGGACATGTATTTTTTCTCGACTTCAAGCTCTCTTTCAATCAGTGTGTTAACCGATCTTTCAATCTTCTCCACATCGCTTTCATCGAAATCTGCCGGTTCAAAGTCTATCCGAGAATAATCCTTGTGTATCTGGTTCCCGGCTGTAGATGCATTGTAGCGGTTGAGCACTACCCATGATACAACGTGTTGGGCGGTATGCATCCTCATATGTTTATAACGTCTCTCCCAATCAATCTCGCCTTTTATCTCGGTTTCAGCTTCTGGTAGTTCCCCTTGGATGTAGTGTCTTATTTCGCCGTGATCTCTCTGTACATCTACAACTTTCGATTCTTTTTCTCCCCAGCTGATAGTTCCTGTATCGGAGGGCTGACCACCTCCTTCCTTGTAGAAAAGTGTTTCACTAAAGCAGATATAACCGTCGTAATCTACCTCAGTTGTTTCTCTGCTTTTCGTTATTTCGGCTTCGAACTCCTTCTGGTATTCATTGTCCGGCAGATAAAGTTTTCCTGACATACTAGGTTAAATGCTTTTGAATATCAAATATTTTTCGACCGGTAAAGGGCGCTACCAAACCAATTTTTCCTTTTCCTACGGGTTTGGTTTAAGAATGTTGGGCTCGGAAAAAATACTTATATGGGACGTGTTAGACAGACTTACATTAAGAGGTTAGCGAAGGATCTAGTAGAAGCGGATCCGGAGAGATTCTCAGAAGACTTTGATGAAAACAAGGAAGAACTGAAGGATATGAATGAGTTCGAGTCAAAAAGAATCAGGAATCGTACTGCGGGCTATATTGTCAGAGTCGTACAGAATAAAGATAAGCAGCCGACAGCACCAGCATAATTAACTGAACTGTTTGTAACCCTGGTACTTCTTTAGATTCCAGTACAGTGGTAGTTCCTCTCACTGTAACAGGTATTTTCTGTGTAGTGTTTATTCTGATGTCATCATCTTTGGCTGTGACTGAAAGAGTTTTTTCTCCTTTTTTCTCTGGTTCGACTCTGACAATCATTTCTTTTTCGCCGTAAGGCTCTAGTTTATATGTTATTGAGTCCTTGCCTGACTCAGAGAAGACGGAATTAACACCTTTCAGGTATGTTGTAACATTTCTTGATACTCCTGCATTGTTTCCGACTGTAACCAAGAAAATTTCAGATGAATCAGGTGAAGAGATAATAGATGAGTACTCGATATCAAAGTTCATATCCAGCCTGTAATTTGAACCGGTTGATCGAATAAAACTGAAAAGTCCATATGTTTTGTTTTCTCCTCCGTCACTCAACTTAACTTTCCATTTATAGACTTGGCCTATATCTACAATGTCCCATCTGTCCGATACCAGTATGTCTGTTTCTGGACCGGAGTCTTTACCCAAAAGATTACCGTCATCATCGATAAAGTATGCATGCAGCTCTGATGATTCTTTATCCGAACCGGTACCGTTTAGATATATTTTATCATCGCTGATAATCGAATCATCACTAGGTTGATAACTGTCTAGAGATGGTGGGGAATTGACATAGAAGTTCCATGGACCTGATTTCGTAGAGTTTTCTTGATCTGAAACAATTACCCACCATTTGTATGTTTTGCCTCTTTCCAGGCTTTTTTCAATCGTAGCGAAGTCACCTGAGCTTACGCCTGAAGCGGTTCCACCCGTTGATTGGTTCGAAATATTGTTCCGGAACTTGACCTCTAGATCGTCTCCATCCGGATCTGAGACTGAAACATTGAAAACAGTGGAAGAATCGTTGATCCATTCACCATCTTTAGGGCTTTCAGGATCATTCACTTTATTCGGGGCTCTATTGTCTTTTTGTATTATATTGTATAGTGGGGATCTTTCAGAAAAAATTCCGTTCGATTCTGCATCTGCGTACCAATAATTATCGCCCATATTAAGGTCAAAATTAACTCCACATCTGTTCCCGTCCTGAACATTACAAGTACCAATCAAAGAACCATCTCTAGCATTTATTTGATGAACCTCATCATTACCAGAACTTGAATAAACAAAGTCACCGTTAGGACCAACCGCAATACCGTACACGTTGTCTGAATGACCGTCATAAGTCCAGCCCTGACTACCATCAGACACATTGATCTGGTGGACCTTACCATCGTAATTGCCACTATATACGTAATTGTTATCAGGTCCTATATCAACTCTGAGGATATTATCAGTATGACCACCATACTTCCATTCCCTAGAACCATCAGAGGTATCTATCTTGTGGATCTCTTCGTTACCAGAACTGTAAATGTAATTATTGTTAGTACCAACCGCAATACCTCCTATACCATCACTGTGACCTGTGTATCTCCAGTTCCGGGTACCATCATCGGAGTTAAGCTGGTGCACCTCATAATTGTCATTGCTATCGCTTCCACTGTAAACATATTCGCCGGTGGGACTCACGGCAAGACCCTTTACACTTCCCTCATGGCCTTTATAAACCCAACGCTGATCGCCATTATCGGCATCAATCTTATGGACCTCCCTATTACCGTTAAACGTGTCGGCATCACTGCTGTAAACATAATCCCCATCAGGGCCCGCAACAACAGTGATTACAACTGAGAACGAGCCTCCTGAATGACCGGAGTAATTCCAGCCTAATGAACCATCACTGGTGTTGACCTGATGTACCTGTTTATCTTCAGAAGCGGTATACAGATAATCGCCTTTAGGGCCCACAGATACATCGTAAACCTCTTCAGTATGTTTGGTATAAGTCCAGCCTTGACTACCATCCGACACGTCTATCTGATGAACCTCGTTGTCCCAAGAAGCACTGTACAAATAATTATTGTCAGGATTGACATCAATACCAGAAATACCACCAGAATGATCTTCATACTCCCAGCGCGGGGATCCCTTATTTCCGATGTTATTCCAAAATCTCAATACTCCATCTTTTCCACCACCATGAGTGTAAAGAGCTGAGATTTCGACGCTCTCATTTGAGGTCGTGGTTTGATTCGGAGGTTCAAGATTTTTGGGCTTGTTTAGGGTTGGATCTTGGACATTAACGTAATCTGCGTTTACTACATTTTGTTCTGAACAACTAGATGAAACTTTAAAACCAAGATTTCCGCCATCAAATTCTGTGTCCTGTGCGGATATCTCTTCCTCCAGTTGATCTAGGTACCCTGTATAGGTCTTTACAGTAATTTCATCATTGCCGTATTCAATCTCCCAAGAAAAAGTATCTCCTTCGCCATATTCAGTTATATTTGAACTTTGTGCTAAAACTCCTGATGTGCTTTTGCCGAGCTGTATTTCTTTTTCCTCCGTTTGAGAGTCTTGTTTGTATACCTGTTTGACTTTGTAGTAGGTTGAAGAGTTATTGCCACCAAAATACATGGAAGCAGATGGATCACACCAGTCTGCAGTAGAGAAATCTTTAGGCCGGAAAATAACTCTTATTGTATCTCCTCTCTCCGGATAATAATCGAGGCCGCTGGTGGAAATAATTTTATTGGGACTCGAGCTGTTGTCTGTCATCTTAAGCGACTTTGATCCATTATAAGACCAGCCTGAAGTAATTTCGTATGCCGATGTTTCACCGCTGTAGTGCTGTAATTGATTTCTTTCGAAGGATTCAACAGTAGCTTCAGCAGAAACCGGTACAAAAAGAGCAGAGACTGCCAAAAATATGAACATCGTCTTAACTGCAATTTTATTATCCAGTTCGAAAGATATTCTATGATACATCTACTATCAATCCTTTAGAGAAGCTGATTGATAATACTTAGCTGTCTTTCCAGTAAGGCAAAGTCTTGAATAAAGAATTACCTTTAAGAAAAATTCTGTTTTCCAGAAACACGGGTCATCTTTCTAAAACTTTAGCTTTTTTATCGGCTTCCGACCTAGGAGACGGAACCATACCCCAAGGTTCCTCATTAGAGTCGAATAGTATAAATGTAAGCAGCTGAAAGTACCAGTATTGATAGCTGAACTATCCCAATATCTGGAACTTCTCTTGATTCCATCACGGCAGGATTTTCTCTTACCGTGACCGGTATCTTTTCAGTACTGTTAATCCCTAAGTTTTCATCCTTTGCTTTAACTGACAGAGTTTTCTCTCCCTTTTCCTCTGGTTCAACCCTTACAATCATTTCTTTCTCGCCATAAGGCTCTATATCATATGATATTGAGTCTGTCCCTGACTCAGAAAAAACAGAGTTCACTCCTTCCAGATAAGTCGTAACAGATCTAGTTACTCCTGCATTATTTCCAATCGTCACCAGAAAAATTTCGGAGGAATCAGGTGAGGAAATAATAGATGAGTAACCGATATCAAAACCTGTTTCTAACCTATAATTTGATCCTGTAGATCGAATGAAATTAAACAAACCGTAACTCCTATTTTCCTCTCCATCGCTCAGCCTCACCTCCCAGGTATAAACCTGGCCTATATCCAGATTATCCCATTCATCCGACACCAGTTTATCTGTTTCAGGACCAGAATCCTTGCCTAGGAAATTACCATCTTCATCGTAATAATATGCATACAAATCCAAGGACTCCTCATCAGAACCAGTAATGTTCAGATATATCGCATCGTCCTGGATGATGGAGCCATCAGAGGGCTCGAAACTATCTAAAGATGGCAACGAATTAACGTAGAAACTCCATGGACCTGATTTCGTATAGTTTTGTTGATCCGAAACATTAACCCACCACTTATACGTCTCACCTCTCACCAGATTTTTCTCAACTGTAGCAAAATTACCCGAACTTACTCCTGAAGCTGTTCCGGCCGATGTTTGGTTCGAAACATTGTTTCGAAACTTAACCTCTAAATCATCTCCATCAGGATCCGAGACTGAAACATTGAATATAGTAGAGGAATCGCTGATCAACTCACCGTTTTTGGGGTTCTCAGGATCATTAACTTCATTTGGAACCTTGTTCTCGTAAATTTCCTCCTGACTAAAGGAAGTTGCTGGCTGAGGATCAGCATAGGATCTTATTACTATTTGGTCCCAGTTTACGGTAAATTCATGGCAGTCACTAGCCCTTAGATACAGTTTTAAAATAAAATTGCCTCCACTGAAGGGTTCTGTAGTTCTTTCCCACGGTGTCTCACATTGTTCACATGCAGAATCATAGCTACATGATGCTCCGTGTGTTATCTCATCATTGTTTCTGCGAATATCTCCTTGCTCAATGTCCTGACCACCAACATCTGATTCGCAGAAATCATACTGGCCTCCTTCAGCCTTGGAATAATAATCTGCTACAAATTTTTTATCTTCCAAATCTAGCTCTCTTTCAAACCAAGCATTAGTACCATCATATTCTGGATTCTTACAGTTTCCATCTGCATTTATCTGTGCAGAATAACCTGGTCTCTGATATTCATTTGAGTCTATACTATGGTCGTATGAACCTCCAGAAGTTTTGGTATCACCATATGTTGACCAACCACTATAGTCGCCATCCGCAAAATCCTCGTAAAATGCCATAGTTGATTTTCCATCCGATTCATCTAATGCGCTATTATTCCCGTGATAGAAATAGATAGTTTTTGTATTAGAAGCTTGTAGAGATGGTATCTTGACCCATACCTCCGTTGTAGAAGTTCCACAACCGGACTCTATCCAATAATCTAATTTAGAAGAATCATCTGAGTTGATCCATCTCATATCACTACAATCAGAATTCATTTTATCCTCACTGATCAACTGGTCTGTATCAACTGTGAATAGGACTTGATGATCTGAGAGATCGTTTCCTGAGTTCTCTTCAACATTTGCTTCTTTTCTGTATTCCCAGTCTGTATCCCACCATGCTCCTGCTCCCGAGACCATCATAAAGAGAATCAAGAAGATAAACAAGTATTTTCTCTTCACTATAAGCATACGCTATTGTTGAATTTCTCTATACATAAAGTTTCCTTAGATAACTCTATTAGATCTTCTTTGGTGATCAGGTGAAAACCTTTTTTCTAACCTTTTGATGTAATCTCTGGATATTTTAGCTTTCCTATCAGCTTCCAACACAGGAGAAGGAACTGTATAACGTTCAGAGGATTTCAATGCCATCAGTGCACCAGCTATCTGATCGGCGTCATCCGGATTACCGTAATAGTCAATTCTCAGTGGGAGATCCTTTGAAGATAACTTGACATAGAAAGTGTATAATTTGTTTACGTGGTTAGAGTGCAGTTTCTGAAGTACAGGGTGTTCAGCCGGGCCTTTAGAATATCTTCTTACAAAGCTTCGCTCGCCTTCTGAAAGTATCGCATCCATGAGAAGTGTATCCCTTGTACTCCCAAGTTCCAGACCGGTTATCTCCTCCAATATATCCGTCAGGGATGTGCCGTACGAGTCCTCTACTACTCCGATTAGAGAACCTGGTTCAGCGTTCGAGAAAAGACGGTTGTAATTCTCTAGAACTTTTTCATCCTGACTGTAGCTGGGGACAACCGAACCATCCATAAAGACTTTATCTGTTTCTTTCTGAGAGTGTAGAGCTATTTCTGTCTCAGCCTTCAGTCTCTCCGCCTCGGCTTTCCGATCCAATCCTTCCTGATCCTGTGGATCAAATACATGGAACTCAGGTTCCGGTGATTTGCCGGGTAGGTAATCAGCTTCTTTCAGCCCTGAACTGTTGAAGCTGAAAACTGCTGAGACCGCTCTAACCGCGACTACGTCTGCATAAGAGTATCTTTTCCTGATCAATCCTCCATCAATTCCTGCGACTTTTCCCAGAGTTTCTGGCTCAACTTCATGCCTGATTTTTTCCTCTTGAACCACCGAGTCCTTCTCAATAGTATCAATGTCAGAGAATTTTTCCTCCAGATCAGTATTTTCTCCCTCTTTGTCTGATAGCTGTTCAGCGGCTTCTCTAAGGCTTGGCATAGTCATGTATAAGAGGTTTAAACATTAAATCGGTGTGCATGGAGATAGACGATTATAAGTACTTTTTCTTCGATCTTGACAAGACACTGTGGAACTGGAATGAACCTATTGTAGGGGCAGTAGACTTGGTTGATTCTCTCAGAGAAGCTGACAAGAAAGTCTATTTTCACACAGACAACACTCTTCTATCTCGGGAAGGATACGCTAGAAAACTGAACGAAATGAATATTAAAGCCGATAAAGAGGATATACTTACTTCAGGTTACGTAGCTGGAGAATACATCAACGGGAGCAACAAAACCTCAGCCTATGTTACAGGGGAATCCGGATTGATCGAGGAGCTGGATGAAAAAGATATCGATGTAAAAGAGAAATCGGACACTGTTGTAGCCGGTTTTGACCGACAGTATAACTACAGAAAAGCTGAGAAAGCGATGAATATTCTACAGGATGGAGGCAAAGCTATTATCTGCAGTTCAGAGAATACTTTCCGCACTATGAAGAAGACGATGCCTCACCAGGGAATGTTCAATCAGGGTTTCAAAGAAATGGGCGAAACCCGGTTAATAGGAAAACCCAGCGATTTCTACCAGGAAGTATTCCAGGATTACTTCAGCTATTTCCCCGATGCATCAATGTTCGTCGGAGACCGATTAGAAGATATGGAGACAGGGAATAACCTTGGTATGACGACCGTTGCCGTGATGTCAGGCGATATTGATCGGGAAATGTTAAAGAAAGCTGACGAGATCCAGAAACCGGATTACGGTCTTTCAAGCCTGGCACGACTGAAAAGAAAGATTCTGTAATTACTGTTCTTCAAGCCAAGCAATTAAGGAATTGACTGCTTTCCGTCTGTGCATCTCCTCATTTTTTATATCAGGGTTCTCCGCGAGAGATTTCCCGTTACCGTGATCAGGCACAAAATAGCTGTTATAAGGTAGGTGTGGATGTGATTCTCCACGTCTTCTCTCAGGAACTTCTCCTTCCATCTCACCAGTGAAGATCTCGACTTCATCTTTCCCCGGCATATAGACAGCTATTGCTGTCCGGAAGTACGCATTTCGATTCTCTTCTCCTTCCATTAATTTTAGCAGTCTATCAGCTCCAGCTGTTCCAGCGAAGAAAGCTGCCTCAGCTCCCGGAAAGCCGCCCATAGCCTCGACATAAAAGCCGGTGTCTTCCACAAGGAAGTAGTCAACGCTGCCGACCTCTTGGTTCAAAACCGCCTCTTGATAAGAATCCATCACTTTACGTTCCGCGACCTCCTCAACATCCATAGCATCAATCTCTGGGACATCAGCTTCTACCTGTACCAGCTTGTAACCAGCTTTAGCGAATGGTTCCTGCATTTCTTCCAGTTTCCCTTTATTTCCTGTCGCAAAGAATATTCTTTTCATAACTCAGTCTTGTTCATTAGCTACATATATTTTGCCCGACGGTGAGTGCTTCACGAAAATTAGTCTAGGAATGAATTAAACAGGAAATAAAACAGTTTGCGACTTAATTCTTGGACAGGTGGACTCAAAATTTCCGGTAACCGCATAACTGTTACTTCAGCACTTCCGTACATTCATGGAGTACCACATCTGGGAAACATGGCAGGAAGTGTTCTACCGGCAGAACTCCTGCACAGATACTTCGATGTTAGAGGTCAAAAAAATATCTTTATTTGTGGTGGAGATGTACATGGAACACCTCTAGAGCTTGAGGCCCTTGAACTCGGAGAGGATCCTCAGGACATCAAAGATGAAAAGACAAGAAAGGTTAAAGAGGCATATGAAAGCCTGAATATTGATTTCACTATTTTCTCGGATACTCACAGCAAGTACAACCGGAAACAGACCCATGAAATGTTTGAGGAACTGTACTGCGACGGGCTGATTGATGAGAAAACACAGACAATGCCTTACTGTAGAGATGATGAAAGATTTCTACCCGATAGATACATTGAGGGAGAATGTCCTCACTGTGGAGGGCTTGCAAGAGGCGACCAATGTGATGACTGTGGAAAACTGGTGGAGCCAACCGAAATAGAAAACGCAGAATGCCAGATATGTGGAGGAAACAGCATTGAGTTCGAAGAGACCGATCATCTGTTCCTCGACTTGACAAAGTTCAAAGACGAGCTGAAGGAATGGCTGAAGGAAGAGAAACCTGTACCGGATAACATGGTTAGTCAGGTGAAACACGATATTGAAGAAGCGGAAGAGCGTTCTATCACCCGGGATCAGAATTGGGGCTTCAAAATTCCAACAGAAAGGGTAAACGAGAGAATTGACGAAGAGAATCTTGATTTGGAAAAACTTAATCCAGAGAAATACGATGAAAAGCGAATTTACGTATGGTTTGACGCACCGATAGGCTATATCGGGTTTACTAGAGAATATTTTGAAGACAACGATGGGTGGAAGAAGCACTGGAATACTGAGGCAGATATATACTACTCGATCGGAAAGGACAACACAATCTTCCATACAGTAATATGGCCAACGATGCTGCTCGGCTCAAGAAATGAAGAGATAGAGTACGGACTACCAAAATACGAGTTCATTCAGCAGTACCTGATGTGGGAGGAAGGAGCATTCTCCAAGTCCCGAGATAGAGGAATATTCATTGATGAAGCAGTAAAGCATTATACCGCGGATTACTGGAGGTTTTACCTTTCCAAGATGCTTCCAACCGATCACGACACAAACTTCTCATGGGAGGACTTCGAATCCGAGATCAACAACGTCTTGAACGATACCGTCGGCAACTTCGTCAACCGAACTCTCAGCCTCGCGGAGAAATGGTTCGATAATGAAGTTCCGAAAGCCGATCTGGAAGAAAGTGATAGAGAAGTAGTTGAGGAAGTCAAAAAAGAACTTGAGGATTATATTGAAGCATTTGAGGATCATGAGCCACAGGAAGCACTCGATCACTCACTCCAAATTGCCCGGATCGGCGACAAATACCTCTCAGAGGAAGAGCCATGGAACAATGAGGATCGAAGAGAGGAGACAATCTATGTCGCAATACAACTTATACAGAAACTGGCAATAACACTCTACCCATTCATTCCTGAAAGCAGTGAGAAAATAGGGGGTATGCTTAACACAGGTATCGAGACCTCTAAGAACAGAGACATGCTGTCAAAAGACGTTCTTGGAGCAGTGGAAGCCGGCCACGAGTTAGGAGAGCGAGAGATTTTATTCGAAAAAATTGATGTCTCGGATCAAGTGGAAAAGCTTGAAGAAGAAAAAGAAAGGCAAAAAGATACTATGAAGGGAAAATTTAAAGAAAACACAGTTTCATTTGACCAGTTCGGTGAAATGGATCTCAGAGTTGGAAAAGTTGAATCAGTTGAAGAACATCCAAACGCTGACAAACTCTACAGAGTCAAAGTCGATGTGGGGAAAGCCATTCTACAGACGTGTGCCGGTTTGAAGAACTTCTATGAACCGGAAGAGCTTGAAGGCAGAAAAGTAGTTGTACTTGCCAACCTAGAGCCAGCGGAGCTTCGTGGAGAGAAAAGCGAATGCATGATGCTTGCAGCCGAATCAGACGATGGAGAAACTGTATCACTTCTGACAACTGATCAGGAAATGGAAATAGGAGATAAAATCAAGTAATTCATTCGATTTTGTCTAAACCGGTATTAATCTCGTGATCGTACTGGTTTAATTCAGGAATAATCCCTGAATCATCAGATCTGTACGAAATACTCTCTCCTATCCTTGGATCATCATCTTCAACTTCCAGGAACTTAAACGAAATTCTTCTGATAGACTGATCCACGCCCAGCGAATCACCGAAACTAACGACTCTATACCCTTCGGCACCATTTCTTCTCTGAATGTAGGCTGCTTGCTTCGAACGATAATCAACTATAACTCTTCCACCTAAATCCTCTAAAGTATCAGGAGTATCTGTAATATCTCCTGCGTATTGACCATCTAGAGGAACGAAGATAGATTCTTCATAATCTAGGAACTCACTTGCAACCTCCTCATTAAATTTGTATGGCGACATTATCTCTCTTTCGACCTGGTTCCCAGCTTTGGGACTCTCCATTAAATCTTTTACTTCCGATGAAGTCAATACACTATCTGGTGCATAATCAAGTATCTCATTGATTAAAGCCTCTGAGTTCTTATGGCCTGGATTCATCTTTGATCCTCAATCTTAGGTTTAGATGGTTCTCCGGCGATTGCCTCAAATCCAATATCTATAGAGGTATTTGGATTCGAAGCAGCTTCTTCAACTTTCATTGCAGTTACCTTCTCTATATCATCAATTACATCTCCAAGCACATGACCCTGAATAGTAGCTCTTTCCACCAATTCATTATTACTTGATTCAACATAGTCAGAAATAATCTCTGCATCCCTGGTCTCAAAGACATCAGCAACAGTATATTTATCACCTAGAGATTGATCATAAGTTAGATCGGAGACAACAAAGACATTGTCTCTATCAAATCCCGAGTTCAAGAGACTCTCATAAGTGTTTTCAGCGCACATCTCAACGTATCCACCACCTAATAGAATAGATTCATACCTATCACTCAGTCTTTCTGCATCCTCAGGATAGAGCTGACCGTAAGCCTTCTCTTCAAGAACTTCATCAAACTCATCACTGGCATAAGGATCAGATTCAACCTTACTAGAATCAATAACATAAGAATCTAGCTCGGTCTCTGAAGCAAACTCTCGAACTGCTTCACTGGTAACACCATCGTCGTATTCCTCGTGCGGGTGAGTGATTACAACAGCAGTGTCAGACATCTAAGTATTCACCTCAATACTCTGAATCTGGATATCTGTGAAAGGTACTTCATTGCGAAGTTCTTCAAGCTTTTTATCTGTGACCGAACAGTATATTTCGTCCGCCTTCATATGTTGTTATATAATCATAGCAACATATAAATCTTGTGTTCGTCAACCGGTTTCAAATGTTTTGAGCATTCTATTCAAAGTATGAAACTAAAATTCTTGGGAACCGGCGGCGGAAGGTATGCTACCGGAAGCCAGAAAAGAAAGACTGGAGGCATAATCCTACGAACAGAGGAGACACAGATACATATTGATCCAGGGCCAGGCGGTCTAATCCAAGCCCAGGAGAACGATCCTGAGAGGACCGAGGCAGTAATTGTCTCACATGCTCATCTAGACCATTACAACGATGCCGAGCCCATAATTGAGATGATGGCCTATATTCATGACCACCCTGGAGCTTTGTTTGCGAACGAGACAAGTCTGTCGGGTTACTCCGATCTTGAGAAATGTATCAGTGACTACCATCAGAATCTCTGTAGAACTGTAGAGACCCTAGAAGAAGGAACAAAGACAGAGTTCAAAGACGTGGAGATTGAAAGTCAGGAGATGTTTCACAGCGATCCGAAGACACAGGGATTCACGATTGAAATCGAAGAGAAGAAAATAGGTTTCTGGACGGACACCGATTTCTCAGAGGAAATACTTGATTTCTACACAGGATGCGACACAGTAGTTATCTACTGCAACCGCCCAAAGAGTGAATCACTGGAAGGACATACCTCACTAGATGAAGTTCCTGATATAGTTGAGGCTGCAGACCCTTCAACCATCGTAGTGACCGATTTTGGATACAAGTTTCTCAGTCAGGACATAGATGAACAGAAGGAATGGCTCAATGAGCAGACTGACTGCAAGGTTATATTCGCCGAGGATGGAATGGAGTTCCCGGGAAACAGGAGCTTAGGAGATTTCTAGAGATAACCCATTTAAGAATTCCAGAGGAAAATACTCTCACGAGGCCGTAAAAACATGCCTGAAGGAGAATACGACGCGGAAAAAATTGAAAACAAATGGCAGAGAAATTGGGTTGAAAACAAAACATTCCGGTACAAGGGAGACCGAGATACAGAAGCTGACGCAGTGTTCTCGGTGGATACCCCGCCTCCGACCGTATCAGGTGATCTCCATATGGGACATCTATACGGCCTGGAGCTGATGGATATACAGGCAAGGTTCCAAAGAATGAATGGACAGAAAGTTTTCTTCCCGTTCGGATTTGATGACAACGGGATCGCCTCAGAACGGTTGGTAGAAAAAGAATTAGGTATCAGGCACAAAGATTATACAAGAAGAGAGTTTCAGGAAAAATGTCGGGAAGTCTGCCAAGATTACGAGCAACAGTTTAAAGAAAATGTTCAGTCGCTTGGAGTATCAGTTGACTGGGATAATACATACAAAACAATTGAACCAAGAGTGCAGAGAATCAGCCAGCTCTCATTCATTGATCTCTACGAAAGAGACAGGGAATACCGGAAGAAAGCACCCGCAATCTGGTGTCCTGACTGTGAGACAGCCATCAGTCAGGTTGAGACAGAGGATGATGAACAAGATTCCCAATTCAATGATATAGAATTCGGTATTAGAGACGGAGACTCGTTCAGGATTTCAACTACCCGGCCAGAGCTTTTGCCCGCATGTGTTGCGGTATTTGTCCATCCGGAGGACAAGGAAAACCAGCATCTAGTTGGAGAAACAGCAATCGTCCCGCTTTTCGACAGAGAAGTACCTATAATTGAAGACGAAAGGGTTGACATGGAGACAGGCTCAGGAATAGTAATGTGCTGTACCTTTGGAGACCAGAACGATATCGAATGGTACCAATCCCACGACCTTGACCTCGAAGTTGCAATCGACGAATCCGGCACAATGACAGAGACAGCTGGAAAATACGAGGGAATGAGCACAGAGGAAGCAAGAGAAAAAATAGTAAGAGATCTGGAAGAAGAAGGACACCTTCTTGACAGGAGAGAGATTACTCATACGGTTCAGGTCCACGAAAGATGCGGAGTAGGAATCGAATTCAGAGTTACAGAACAGTGGTATGTCAAGATAATGGATCACAAGGAGAAGTATCTCGATGCAGGGGAACAGATGGACTGGGTACCGGAGAAAATGCATACAAGGTACAGAAACTGGATTGAAGGCCTTCAATGGGACTGGTGTATCTCAAGACAGAGAGATTCGGGGATTCCTTTCCCGGTCTGGTACTGTAAGGACTGTGACCAGGAAATAATGTCTGATAAAGCCGATCTACCGGTTGATCCCATCGAGGACGAACCTCCTATCGAGCAATGCTCTAACTGCGAGGGAACAGAGTTTGAAGCCGAGGAAGACGTCTTTGATACCTGGGCCACAAGCAGTTTAACCCCATTGATCAACGCAGGCTGGGACTGGAACGAGGATGAAGAACAATTCCAGATAGAGAAACCGGAGCTTTACAGCTTCAACTTGAGACCTGAAGGCCATGATATCATCAGTTTCTGGCTGTTCCACACAGTTGTCAAATGCTATGAACACACCGCCGAAATACCTTTTGAAGCCACAATGAACCACGGCCATGTACTGGATGAAAACAGGAAGAAAATGAGCAAGTCGAAAGGTAATGTTGTCGCTCCGGCAGAAGTCTTGGAGGAGTTCCCTGTTGATGCTGCACGGTACTGGGCAGCAGGTTCCAAAGTCGGTGACGACTTCCCATTTAAGGAGAAAGAGCTAAAATCCGGAGAGAAACTGATGAGAAAGCTCTGGAACGCATCCAAACTAGTAGAGCATCTGGCAGGAGGAAACAAACCAAACATAGAGGAAGAAGAGCTGGACGAGATCGATAGATGGATACTAGCAGAGACCGAAGAATTAACAGAATCAGTTACCAAGAAAATGGAGAATTATGAGTTTTCAAAAGCTCGTGACGAGATGCGTTATAGTTTCTGGAACCTATTTTGTGACGATTATCTCGAGATCGCAAAACAGAAGTTAAAGGATGATACGAATCTTTCTACAAAGTATGCGCTTCAGGAGAGCCTTGAAAGATTCTTGAAACTGTTCTCACCGATGCTATCACACATCACAGAAGAAATCTGGAATGAAATGTTCAAACAGGAAGACAGTCCTGAGAGCATCCACAGAGAAAAGTGGCCGGAACCGCTCGAAGTCGAGGCCGATATTGAGGCAGGGGAGACCTCTATGGAGGTTATCTCAGCACTGAGAAACTACAAGAACCAGAACGGAATGTCACTCAACGAAGAACTGAAATCTGTTGAAATCTACGGCGATATCCAAGGATTCGAGAATGCGATAAAGGAAGTAATGCACGTAAAAGACCTAACAGTAGAATCTGGAGAACCTGATACAGAAGATAAGATCAGGAAGATAAAACTGGATTACTCCAAGGCCGGTCCAAAGTTTGGGGATGATGTAGGAGAAATTGAAGACGCTCTTGAGGCGGGTAACTGGAACATTGAATCAGGGATGCTCTACGCGTCAGGACACCATATCCCGGCAGATATGTATGAAATCCATGAAGAAAGGGAATATCAGGGAGAAGGAGAAATGCTGGAAACGGAGAACTCCCAGATAGTGTTGAAGTAGAATGAAACTTGGAACATCGATTGGACCGGAAGGAAACCTCAGAGAAAAGATTCTTGACACACCTGAGGAAATGGGGTTCATTGAGTTCTCCATCGGAGAACAAGAACGAATGCCTGAAGATATCAATACCAAAAAATTGAAGGAAGCCCTGGAGGAGAAAGACTTCGATCTGGTTATCCATCTACCTTACAGACAGAGACTTGTAACCGAGATAGACGAGTTCAACGAAGCGGTTCTTGACTACCATGAGCGACTGATCAAATTCTCTGAAGAGCTGGGAGCTGAAAAATTTATCGTCCACGCAGATATGAGAGACAATGACTCAGAAGAGGAGGAAGAACTAATAGTGGAGCAGATTGAGGAGCTAGATGAGATAGGAAAAAACCTTGATGCAGAAATATGCTTTGAGAACATCGGCCACTGGAACGGCCTGGAACTGTCTCACCTAGGAGAAGTACTTGAAGAACTGGATGCCTCAATGTGTTTTGACACAGGACACGCCTTCTCAGAGGTCGGACAGGAAGAAATGGAGGAATTCCTAGAAGAGTATTCACATATAATCTCACACCTACACCTCCAAGATACAAGAGAAAGCAGAGACATGCACCTACCTATAGGAAGCGAGGAAATAGAGTTCGAGCCGGTAGGCAAAAAGCTTTCAAATTTCGATGGAACAGCAACAATGGAGATCTTCACATCTGAAAAGGACTACATCCGGCTTTCAAAGAAGAAAGTAAAGGAATACTTCTAACCAAAGTGGAGTTAAAAGAATTCAGCGATATTCTAGATCTATGACAGAAGAAAACCAAGATCAGGAGAACGGCGGAATGAACAAGTACCAGCTGAAGAAACTGACTAAAGAACTGGAAGAGATCAGAGGTAGAAACACCGAACTTGTCTCCCTTTACATTCCCGCGGGCTATGACATGTCGAAGATATCTGACTTCGTAACCTCGGAACAGAGTGAGGCAGAGAACATCAAGTCGAAACACACAAGAACAAATGTTCAGGATGCACTCGGGAAAATCGGGAGAAAGGTTAGTGAGGAACATACAACTCCTGAAAACGGTGTAGCATTCTTCGCAGGAAACGTCAGCGATACCGAGGGAAGACCTGACATCGAGATCTGGGAAGTAGTACCTCCACGACCGATTGAGTCCCGACACTACAGATGCGACAAGGAGTTCGTCCTTGAACCATTGAAACAGATGATCGTCGACGACAACATATATGGATTAATCGTGTGTGACAAATCCAAGGCAGCAATCGGCTACCTAAAGGGCAACTCAATCAACACAGTTTATTCCATGGAGTCCAACGTGCCTGGGAAGACCCGTGCTGGAGGACAAAGTGCTCAGCGTTTTTCAAGACTACGTAAAGAAATGCTGAAGACCTTTCTAGGTGATATAGCGGATAAAGGCCAGAAAGCATTCTTGAATAAAGCCAGGGAAGACAAGCTGCTAGGTATAGTGGTTGGAGGGCCAGGATTCGTCAAGGATAAACTTCTCGACGATGATTATCTTCATAAGGAGTTACAGGATAAAGTTGTGGCAACAAAATCACTTGATACATCAGGAGAGGCAGGGCTCTCACAACTAGTGGAGAAGGCTAAGGAGTCTATAGAGGATTCTCAGGCCGTCATTGAGAAGCAGAAAGTCAATGATTTCTTCAAGAACCTGAAAGAGGAGAACGGGAAGTCTGAGTACGGGCTGGAGCAGGTCATGAAGGCCATGGAGATGGGGGCAGTTGAAACAGTTCTGATATCAGAGGACTTCAACCAGTACCAAGCCAAGTATGAATGTGAAAACAGTCACGAAAAAACTGTCTACGAGAGAGAACCAAAGATCGATGACTCGATAGAGTGCGATGATTGCAGTGAAAAAATGGAGCTAGAAGAACTCTCCGATATAGTTGATGTGTTTGCGGAGAAAGCCGAGGAAATGAGTTCTGACATGGAGATTATCGGGACAGACCACGAGGAAGGAAAGAGATTGATGAACATGGGAGGTATAGCAGCAATACTTAGATACAGGATAAGATAGGAGAAAAACTGTAAAAAACAGGCTTTTCTAATAGATTTTCATGAATGAACAAGAGATCGAACAGTTTATAGAGGATTGTCTTAGAGATGGTTATACGGTAGAAGAACTTCAGAGAGCTTTGACTGAGAAAGGAGTGGATGAAGCAAAAATTGAGGAAGCTGTTTCAGATCTCAAACGAAAAATGGAGCAGGAAAATGCATCCAGAGAAAATAAGAAGACCATGTCCCGGGGACAGTCAGCTCATGAAGACATTATAGGAAAAATCGATCTTACCGGCGACTCCTACGAAATAAAACAGAGATTTCTATTTAACAGATACAATATTTACAACTCAAGGGATGAGCTAGTTCTTAAAGCCAAACAGAAAATCCTCAAATTCAAGGAGGAAATCCCTTTCATGAACTCAGAAGATGAAGTAATTTTCCAGGTAAAAGCTGACAGAATCGTGGACATGGGAGGAGATTACACCGTATTTGATGAGGAAACTGGAGATCCCATTATCATGCTTGATAGGACATACACTCTTCTCAGGCATCGATGGCAACTGAGAGACCCTGAAACCGAAGAATTGCTCGCGAAGGTACAAAGTCAAAACGAAAATATTGAGCTTCTGCGAGGGATTGGAAACCTGGTCCCTTACTTCCCCAATTTTTTCGCTTTCATTCCTCACACTTATGGCATAGAAAGCCGAGAAGGGGAGAAAATCGCCGAACTGGAGGGCCAGTTTAGCATTAGAGACATATACGAACTCAATATTGAGAAGAAACATTCTCTACCAAAGGAAGCTCTAATCTCAGGTGCAATCGCGATAGATGCATTAGAAGGCAACTAATTTCAAAACACAACCTAAATATAACATATGAAAGACGAACATACTCTCGGTAAAATTGATCTAACCGATGACTTCTACACTGTGACACAGAATCTGGTTAGAAACAAATACACTGTCAAAAACTCAGATGGAGAGGAAATTCTCCAGGCAAAGCAGAAAATGTTTAAGATGAAAGAAGAATTCCCATTCACTGACCCGGATGGAAATACTGTCTTCACAGTAAAGGCTGAGAGAAGGCTGGACATCGCTGGAGACTACGGAGTGGTAGATGAGGAAACGGGTGAAAACATTGTTACACTGGAGAAAGAGTTCTCAATCCTGACCCACAACTGGAAGATCAAGGACCCTGAAAAAGATACTCTGATGGCGACAATTGAAAGCAGAGGAAGAATCATGGGGCTACTAAGGTCGTTGATGAGTCTGTTAGAGTTCCTTCCACATAAATACACTATATACAACTCCGATAGGGACGAGATCGGGGAGATCCGGGAAAAATTCTCCTTGAAAGACAGGTACGAGATAGAGATCGGTGAACTCGGAAAGATCCCAAGAGAGGCAATAATAGCCGCAGCGATCTCAGTAGACGCCTTGGAAGGCGAATGAAATTAACAAATCTTGCCGAAAACACAGAGGATTTCACAGGCAATATCTGGCTGATGAAAAACGGAGAAACAGTACTAATCGATACAGGTACAGGAGATTCATGGGAAAACATCAGAGAACTAGAAAAAATCGATAAAGTAATTATAACTCATTCTCATTACGACCATATTCATAATCTTCCGAAAGTTGATGACGGATACTTACCGGAAATATATGCTTTCCAGCCCGAGAATCTTCCTATTGGAGCGGAAAAATTGGAAGAAGGAGATAAAATAGATATATGCGGCTCCAACTTCAAAATTTTCCATTCTCCCGGCCATAAGGACGATTCAATATGCATTTATTCCAGGGAAGAAAAAATCCTTTTCACCGGCGATCTGATATTTCCTGACGGCGGGTTTGGAAGAACCGATCTGGAGGAAGGAGATCGTGAGAAACTAATTGAATCCATAAAGAAGCTGACAGGTCTTAAAGTAGAGGAGATGTACTGCGGACATGAAGAAGCAGCAAAAGAGAACGTAGGAAAACAAATTAGGAAATCACTTGAAGAAGCAGATAAACAAGAATCAAAGTATTAAACTTAGATTTCCCTGACAAGATAATCTCCAAGTTTCTTCAGTTTTCTGCATAGGATGTAGCCTACAAATGCACCTATTATGAACAGCAGAATCCATGTCGAGAAAGTATCTATTCTTGAAGCCAGTGCCCGAAAGCTATCTCGGGAGTACCAGCCGATCATCGCCAGCATAAAGTTTCTTGGGACCATGCCTACGAAGCTCCAGATACCGTACTCTTTCCAATTCATGTGGAATAATCCTGCGCTCCCTGAGACCAGAGAAAGAGGAACAATCGGCATTGACCTGAAAAACGCAACATAATACTTCCCGTTCCCGGAATCGAAATGGCTTTCCATTCTTTGAACGTCTTCCCATCTAACGTCCAACCATTTACCATGCCTTTTAACAGCCGGTCTTCCGCCGTAGAAGGCAATTGCATATACGAAGTACGAGCTGATAACAGAGGCAACTGATGCTGGAAGAGCGATCAGGAAAAAGGCCTGAAATATCGCTCCAGTAAATGCTGTTGACTCGATCAAGAGAGCGCCTGCAGCCATCGGTATAACAGGTGAGGGGATTGGCACAAAAACTTCTTCTACCACCATTCCCAGCATAACCGCTACAATACCGTACTGTGAGACAAGTTGTATTAACTGAGGTCCGATCTCTTCAAACATTAAGATCACCCGGTTAATGATAGTAAGTAATCAACAAAGCCTTTCAGGAACTGCTGAAAAGTAACTTGTGTTTTCTCAACTGTTTCCTTGATTCCAGAACTTCCTCTGGTTCTGTTGGGAACTTTTATCTCCTCAAAACCTAGACTGGATCTTGAAGAAGTATCCGGTTTCCCTGTAACGATCTCATAATCGTGATCATTTATTTTGTCAAGACATTTATCGAATCTATCTCTTGAATCATAGTTACATGGTTCCATGACCATATGATTGGATAAAAAGTCCCATTTCTGCTGCGGTGACTCAATTTCCTGATCTACGGCTATATTAGAGTAAAGATCCTTGACCGTTCCATTGTTGATAATATAATATTTTATCAGAAGCTCCGAGTATGCATAACCGAACTCTCTAGCATCTGCGTTTTCCCTTGGATCCCAATTCTTCATGAACTCCTTATCTTGCCGGTAATAGTTCCAGAGCCGATCTCGGTCGCCTTGGGATTCAATTGTGTAGACATATGTTCCGTCTTCTTCCTCAACCTTGTACTTCTTTGATTCTCCAAAAATTTCTCTTGTCCCGGTCTTGGCTCTGTTTTTCCTGAAAAGTTTTTTCTTCATAAGATACTCAGAGTGATCTGCCACCCCTTCGTCGATATAAGTAGAACCAGTTTTATCCCATCGGAAAAATCTGTCGTTCAGACCGTGAACTGTTTCATGGGTTAAAACAGGAAGATAGTCTTCATCTAAATCATCTCTCAAATAAACTGTTCCTGAAATATACTGACCGGAACTCCACCGGTTAACCTTCTCATTGTAGCTCCTGTTGTCCATAACCGCCACGGAAAATCTTTCAAACTCTTGAACTAAACCGGTCGTTCCAACAGCTATCTCATATGCCTCTGTTGAGTTTTCTCTTTCCTCCCCGAAAAACTGATAGTAACGATTCTCTACCCCGTCTCCAAAGTTGACACGGATATTCGTCGGTCCTTCCCCCGAGAACCTGAACTCATCATTGACAAAGGAACTGTCGAAGCCGAAACCTGCCTTACCGGATACCAGATCTTCGACCTCTATCTTCCCGGTAGTTTTCTCTCCGCTGAAGCTAGGGATCGACATCTTCCGATAGTATAAGCCGTCATGAACCTCTTCCGCAGGCTTATCAATCTTCATCCAGATCTGGACAGTCTCGTTGTACCTCTTCTCAGAGTTAGTCGTTATACTTACTGATTCTCCGGTTCTCTGATAATCCTCTATCTCTCCAAGACTATCTTTTATCTCTATCATCTGCGCTTTCTCCGGCAGGTTCCAAGTCAGACTCCAGCGAGATACCGGACATGGATCATCACATTCCAACTGGATCGAGGTATTCATCACGACCTCATTCTCATCCATAGTTCCCTGATACTGGATCTCAGCGGAAGCAGAAACCATGAAAAGTGCTACAAAAACTGTCAGCACAAAGAGCCTTCTCATACGAAAACACTTACCGGGGAAGGAATAAAAGAGCTTTTAGCACAAAATACAACCTTATGACCATACTATCCGATAAGGATTTGAGAGAGCTTATAGAGGAGGAAAACGCTGTTGATGTGACAGAAGGGCCGGAACTTGATCATAGCCTTCAGATGGGGCCTTCTTCCTACGACTTAAGACTTGGATACGAGTTCGGAATTCTAAACACCCGGAAGATAGAGAAAATCGATACCAAGAATATGGAAAGATACGACAACTTCATAGAGACGGAAAAACACTCAGCAGATGAAGGAGTAGTCATCCACCCTGGAGAGTTCATTCTAGGTAGCACGCTAGAAAAACTGAATATTCCGGATAACTTAGTTGCGAGGGTTGAGGGCAGAAGCTCATACGGCCGTCTCGGGATTATTGTGCATGCCACTGCTGCCTACGTAGATCCCGGGTTCTCTGGGGATATAACACTGGAGATGCAGAACCTCGGAAACGCACCTGTAAAACTCTATCCGGAAGACAGGGTGTGTCAAGTAGTATTTGAGAAGATGACTTCTGAAGCGGAAAATCCGTATGACGAGAAGAAAGACTCCAAATATATGGGACAGACAGGCGCAACAGGATCCCGATTGGGAGAGGAAAAACGCTGATCACTAAATGAACCTTGATATTTCATACACCGAGGATCCTGTAAAGAAACGAAGTAACGAACTAGTGGAAAGAAAAGGAACCGGCCATCCTGACTCTATAGCAGATGGAATAGCCGAATCAATCTCCAGATCGCTTTCCCGTCAATACAGAGAACAAACCGGAAAAATTCTGCACCACAACACTGATGAGGCGCAGCTGGTGGCGGGCTCCAGCAACCCCCAGTACAAAGGCGGAGAAATAACTGATCCAATCTATATTCTGCTGGCCGGGAGAGCCACAAAAAAGTTTGAAGACGAAAAAGTTCCTGTTGAAAGGACGGCGGTTGAAACAGCACAGAACTATATCAGGGAAAACTTCAAAGTTTTGAAACCCAAACACATCGAGTTCGAGTCCAGAATCGGGGAGACATCAACCGATCTCAGAAACGTCTATGAAAGAGAAGTTCCCCTGTCCAATGATACAAGTTTTGGAGTCGGTCACGCACCTCTCTCAGATACTGAGAAAACAGTCAAGAGAATGGAGTCCGAGCTACTTGAGATTGAAGAGGTCGGCGAGGACATCAAGGTCATGGGATTGAGAAGTGATAATAAACTGCAGTTGACGGTTGCAGCAGCTATAATAGATTCCCGGGTATCCGGATTAGCGGACTACAAGAACTCGATAAAGAGGATCAGGAGAAAAGCTAGAAAACTGGGAGAGAAAATCACAGGGCTAGAGACGGAGGTCAATGTCAACACCGCGGATAACTACAAGGAAGAATCAGTCTACCTGACCGTAACCGGGACATCAGCAGAAATGGGAGACGATGGATCAGTTGGTAGAGGAAATCGGAGCAACGGATTAATCACTCCACACCGATCAATGTCAATGGAGGCCGCATCAGGCAAAAATCCGGTAACACATGTAGGAAAGACATACAACTTAACAGCTCGGAAAATAGCGGGAGAGATACATAGCAAAACAGGAGAGTTTGCGCAGGTAAAGATGCTCTCCGAGATTGGAAGAAAAGTAGACCAGCCGAAAAATGTAGAAGTCGAGACGGAAGCAGAGGAGAAAAAGGTAGAAGAAATTGTCAAGAGAAACCTGGATAACATTCAACAGGTAACTGAAGACGTTCTGAAGGAAAAGATGTCGACATTCTAGCTCCAACAGGAAAGATAGATAAAGATAATAGCTACGGTTAAATGATGAGATAAAGATGAGAGAAGACTTCAAAATACTTTACGCGATAAAACAAGGAGCAAATGAGATAAAATACAACGGATCAACAAAAGTAGATGGATACAGACATAACTATACTGTTCTAGGTGGAAATATCCAGCAACAGATGCCGTCGGGAACAACCAAAATGATAGTAGATGACGAAAAAGCAGAGTATCAACCTGTAAACAATCGGAGAGGTATTCTAAGAACATCACAGACTATCAACGACCTCTTGACTCCTGAAGAAGGCAACAATGGACTTCCATGAAACCGGTTGATACCCATTGCCATCTAAATTTTGAGAGATTCGACGACGATAGAGAGAAAGTAATAGAGAGAAGTAAAAAAGAACTAGAGTTTGTGGTGAACGCCGGCAATAACACGGAGACTAACAGAAAGACTCTGAAACTTGAAAAAGACCACCCCGATTTTATAATCCCAAACCTTGGCTTACATCCGACATATACTGATAATTTCAATCAACTGAAGGAAATCAAACAGATGATCAGAGAGGAAGATCCGGTTGCAGTCGGAGAAATCGGTCTTGATCATCACCGTGTTAAACAGGATAAAGTCCGAGAAAAACAGGAACAGGTTTTCCGAGAAATGCTGGAACTGGCTGAAGAACTGGATAAACCGGTCGTGATTCATTCCCGGGAAGCCGAGAAAAAGGTATTTGAGATAGTACAAGAATACAGTATTCCCGAGATAATGTTCCATTGCTTTAATGGAGATCCGGAGCTGGCTGAAAAAGCTACCGAGGAGAATATTAAGATAGGTTTCACCACGCAGGTTTTGTACTCGAACAAGGCACAGAAATTAGTTAAAAGAATAGAACTGGACGATATACTTTTGGAAACCGACTCACCATTTCTCTACCGCGGAGACCGTAACGAACCGTTGAACGTTAAAGAAAGCGCAGAGAAGATCGCAGACATAAAACAAGTCAAACGGCAGAAAGTTGTGGAAAAGACCACACAGAACGCCAGAAATATTTTTCACGAATCATAAAGGTTATATGTATATAGATTGTGGAAATATCTAATTATTATGGTACTTGGAAAGCTAAAAGGGAAACTTGATAGGCAGCCCAGCGTCGCAATGTTTGTCGACGGTCCCAATGTTATCCGTAAACAGTTTGATCTTGATCTAGATGCACTTAGAGAGGATATAAACGAATTTGGAAAAATAAAAATAGGAAAAGTCTTCCTCAACCAGTACGCATCCGAAAAACTTATTGAAGCAATTGTCTCCCAAGGATTCGAGGCAGCTCTCGGACTCGGAGGCGAAAAAGACAAAGAAAGCGACGTCGATGTCTACATGGCAGTAAATGCTATGGACGCTGTATACAACGAAAACATAGATGTTATCGTACTAGTAACTCGGGACGCTGATTTCCTTCCTGTGATACAGAAAGCCAAGGAAAACGGAAAAGAAACAGTAGTAGTTGGGATGGAGCCAGGTTTCTCAACAGCTCTACAGAATGCTTCCGATAACATTTTGGAACTGGAGTAGATCAAAATGGCGCCTATAAAGCCCAGTATAATCGGAATGTTTGACATATTTGCAGGTATTTTGCTTCTATACACACAGTCAGCTCTACCCACAGCCTTTGCTGATATCCACGCCGGCTTCCTGATATTCAAAGGCGCGGTAACACAGTTCCCGATACCTCCTTTACTCCCACTCTTTGTCATAGGCAATGCAGCAGATATAATATCAGCAGCCATAATCTTCACCGGCAAACCACCCATATTCGGCGATTACAAGGAAATAATAGCTCTGTTCCTGTTCCAAAAAGGTGTTTTCGGTTTCATAAGCATGCTAAGTTACTGACTGTAATTCTCAACTAACTCCTCAACCATCCTCTTTTTCAGAAACCCTGAATCAGTTTCCTCATCAAAATCCTCCTTGATCTGTTCTAAGGCCTCAGTTTTCTCCTTATTAGAGAGCTGTTCAAAATTATCCGGTAGCTTTGACTCAATATCCATCCTCTATCTTCCCAGTTGTTCAAGATTCCTGTTAATTCTCTTCAGCAGGTCAATTATCTGTTCATTCTGAGATTTCAGTTCCTGAAGATCAGAGTCCCTTCCGCCACCCTGTCTGGTTTGCTGTTGTCTTGAGTTATCCTTCCGGAAACCTGCATTTTCCATCTTTCTCTGGGTCTGACCGCTGACCTGTGGCTGTGAAGAACCTTGTTCCGGTCTTCCGGCTTGAGCATTTGGAAGATTATCTTGAGACTGTCTTTGCTGAGCGTTTTGGCCACCAATTGGATTCTGGCTTTGCTGGCCTCTTCCAAGGTTCTCAGAAAGCTGATCGTTTCCATGTCGATTGAAATCCCCTGATTCAGAATTCCGCACATTGCCAGAATTAACCCCGAGATTTCCATCGTTCATCGAATCAAGACCTGAATCCTGTGAACCTGAACCCGAACTAAAACCATTGTCCGAATTATTTCGAGATCTTTTCGGGCGGCTTTCGGACCTGTTGGAGGAATTATCGGATTTCCTAAAAGTGTTTTTTAGGTCGTCAACCACGCTCATAAACTCAATAAGTCTCAGCTAGTTGAAAAAGTTACTGGCGGTTTCATTGGATTTTAAGTACAATCTAGGCCAATCTAACAGTTATGAGCTCACAAAACACCGGTGATTCTCCAGAATTCGGTCACATCTTTGAGGTATATGATCACGGTAGCACGGGAGAAGCCGGTATAGCACCGGGAATTAGAGAGAAAATAGAGGAAGGCAGCATTCAAAGCCTTGAAGAGGTTGAAGAGGAGCTTGGAACCGATTTTCTGAGACCTATAATGGGTGATCCTCATAAGACATTGAAGATATCCGCGGGTTCACAGGGATTGCCTTCTACATTTGTTATGGCTGCTGCTGACAAGTTTGATGACGATTGGGGCTGGGATGTTCCCAAAACAGAGGAAAGGGTTTTCGTTACGCCTCAAAGCCATCTCCACGATGAGTTCATGCAGAGAAGACAGCAAGCTGAACAGAGAGTAAAACAGGCAATGCAGGGAATCGAACAGTTAAGGAAAAACAAACACCTTTTACAACACGATATTAGAAAGCTGAGAGGAAAGGTCGAAAGTCTAAGATCCGGAGAAGAGACAACTATCAAAGGAGATTTCATTGAACTTGTTGATAGCGCTGGTGGAGGACAGCAGGGTTCAGCACCTGGTTCACTGGATTTCCTGAGAAACAACAACATATATCCCTCGATTGTCGCGGATTTCCAAGAGATGGATTCACTCAATGACCTTCTCTCAGCAGAGAAAAAAGCTGAGAAACACGGGGGAGAACCATCGGAGTATCAGGCCGGTCCGCTTTCAAAACTTCCGGAGAACGAGAAAGCCATACTGAAAAAGAAATACGCAATGTACGAGAAATGGAAGGATCTCTATGGGAGCGAAATTGAGAGGAAACTGGATGACCTGAAAAAAGAACTCAGAAGAGTTGAAACAGGACTTGAAGAGCAGAAGAAACAGACTGCTCCCTATGTCCGAGACATGGTTATGATTAACCAAAAAACTAATGAAGAATTAGCTGAGGATATGAACCGCTACTTCCAGTTCCAGGGAGATTCAACCACTTTCAAACATATAGAGTTCATACCGCACAAACCCTTCAAGAAGGAACACGGCGAGTTAACCGAATGTGAAGAAGGAGAGGCCACACACTACAAGATTCTCTACATACACGGTGTCCACGTGAACATGGCTATAGGTGAAAATCCTCAATCACCTGCAGAAGGTCCTACAGCAGGACAAGTAGCTTACTTCCCCGCTCTGGTCGATAAGTTTA
Source organism: Nanohaloarchaea archaeon SW_7_43_1 (assembly GCA_003009795.1). NCBI lineage: Archaea > Methanobacteriati > Methanobacteriota > Candidatus Nanohaloarchaea > Nanohaloarchaea archaeon SW_7_43_1. The sequence continues at coordinate 720,944 of PXPE01000001.1, forward strand.
CATTTGAGAATATCTTCAAGGAAAAAATTGAGAGACAGAAAAACAGGTTTGAGAACCTGATGGAAAACTATACCGGAAACTTCAAGACCGGTAAAGGCGACGAATTTCAGAAGAAAAGAGAGCAAAAAGAACTCTCAATCAGAAAACTCAGGGAAAAAGTAGGGAAAAAAGTCAGTGAGAAACGAGGAGAGGAAATAGAGCCACCGCTCCAGTTCTCATCATCCATAAGAAGAATGGAAGATGGATTCGACCACCCCAACAAAATACAGAACGAATACGGTGAGGACTACATGGAAGCTATAAACGAAATACTAGACACCTCATATGGGAAGGAAAAAGACAGGACAGAAGGGCTTTCAGGGTTCCAGAAAAAAGTAAAACTGTTCACCGGTCAGGAAGACCAGTACTATCTTTCAGATGACTACCAAAACAAGATAATAGGGGATCTAGCATACCGCTTCAAATTCACTTACTACTTTGATCTGAAGATCAGTATGGGTCTCTACACCATGAAATAAGATGAAAGGACCGAAATTCATACTCAGCCGTTTGAAAGAGAACTTCGATGTCTCAGAGGAGGAAGAACAAGAAGGATTCCCGGATATGAACTATGTGGTCGGAAACACTTCAGGGCTTGACGTAGGAAACATTCCGACACCGGTTGACAGGAGAATCGGAGATCAGGCCCAGATCGGTGGAAGCGCCATGGAGGTCCAGATATACAATCCCGCTACCTTCTCAATTGAAGGGGATAAGATAATAGATGTCGTTGACCAGCTTGGACTGGATATATCAATACATAGTCAACCGAAGATGGGATACGCTTCAGCCTACAAAACCCAAGGACAGCAAGGAGTAGGAATCGGGACCGTCCACCCATATTTCACAAACTATCTTGAGGCAATGGCAAAGTTCAAGCAAAAGGCAGAGAGAAACGCCGATTTTGATATAGGGCGGATCAATCCTCACGCCTCTACCTCGCCGATGCCTCCCTTAGAGGAAAGAATGCCGATGGATGTTGGAATGGATCCTTTTGGCTTCAAGATAAATGGGTTAGATAAAGATGAACTGGATATGAGGGATAAGGCAAATAAGAGCATATTCAGGAATGAACAGTTTCTAGAAAAATTTTACAAAACGTTCTTATTGAAGAAAGCTGTAGACCGGCCCTGGCAACTCTACACTAACTTTCTTTCCAGGTACTCGGAAAAATTCGATCGGATATTCAGAGATGCGCAAAGACAGGCCTGCGACAATTTCTACGATATAGGTAAGGAAAGAATGAGAAATAAAGAAACAGAAGATCTTTTACAGGGTAAAGCTGCTCTAGTTTCTACAGCAGCAAGATCAGATGTTGGTGTACAAAATGTCTGGCTCGACCTTATATCAGAGAAATGGGATGAGGATGAGCAGATAACTATAGAGATATCTATCCCTAGAACTGATAACTCCGATGAGATAACGATAGATAGTCTTGACTCTATCAATGAGATTCTTGGTCAGACAACTCGAGTATCAAGCCTTAGGACTCTGCCTGAGGCAATTTATAGGATTGAAAATAAAGAGTTCGAATACAGAAATCAATTTGAACTAAAGGATTTAGTTGACGGAGGAAAACTTGAGGCTATCTCACAGAAAGCTCTTAGCGATCTAAACAATAAACTCGATAAGATATGGAATGGTGACGGCGATAAGTTCCTGATCTCGGTGGAGGGTAAAAGAAGTGCTTTATCCAATCACCTGGATTATGACCCACAGAGGATAGTTCAGAAAGCTGAGGAATATGATGGTAATGATTTCGATGAATCAGACGAAGATCCTTGGGAACTTGATAATGCTGCTATCAAGACCCTTAAGGGAGGGAAACAGTTCTTTGAAAGCGGAAGATACAGGGAGATGCTGAGGGCCTTAGGAAATCAGTATGAACAGCCAATGTGGATGGAATCAAATCTTTTCTACTATATAATTCCCTGCTGGATGTCATCTTCCTCTGCGGAAAACAAAAAACATGGGGGCTGGAATGCACCAGAATTTATCTGGAAGACATTGGTTGAAGATAAATGGTCTGAAAAGTATGAAATTGACCTGAAAGAACCTGCTGCTGAAAACGGCTACTTCGATGCATTGGAGGAAAGCCATGAATTCAGGATGGACGTTGGGGCTGCGACTGCAGCCTGTTATGTCTGGGGTCACTTCACCCAGATGAGTTCTGAGTTCAACTCCGGTGAGTCGACATGGATGGAGTTCATGAACAAACATGGGATAGGTGTTAATCTTGAGGCAATGCACGGAAGCCCGAAGCAGTTACTGAAGCTGTGGAGGCCGAAAGACATCGCTACGGCCTCCCACGCCATAAATATTACAGCTAGGAACGAACTGGGAGATATACACCCCGAACTGGATAATTGCATAGCCAAGTTCACTATCGATATGGAACACGTTGCCAGCTTCGGTGCTAATCCCTGGAACCAGATGAAGGAGATGATTGAAAACGAGGAAAAAATAGCATCCTATGAAGACTATACAACAGGTATTGACCCTGAAAAACCATTAGCCAAGATCCTGAGACAGTACCACCTGATGAAGCCAGGAGTAGAATCACAGCAAGGAACATACCACGGACCCTTTAGAAAAGGTGATAAACAGCTTTATACCTGGATTTACCGTCTTGTGGAAGACGGATTCGCCCGGAACAAGGTGGAAAAGGCATCTTTGATGTATGAACAAGGTGAGGAAAAAGAGAGCACTATATATACCGCTAGGATAGCGATGAACATGATTGAACTGGGAATCGGGCCGGAGGAAGTCACTGTCGATAATGTTGACCCAAGCAAGGAAGAATACAGGGATGAAAGAGAGGCTCTTATAGCCCGTTTCTTCGGTATCGACAAGGCGAATTACAGCAAGGAGTGGGCCAAAATAGAGGAGCACGCTTTTGATCCGCTTAAAGGTTTGCTTGAGGCAGAAGAGTTTGGATATACATATTCTAGCAAGGCTTCTCTAGAACAGGGAGAAAACCGGCCAGGCGATTACATGGGAGAGGAGTATAGGTAATCAATCACTCATATATTTCTTACCTGTATCTTTCAATTTCTGTGGTAATGCAGTTCTAACTAGCTCCGATACCCACTTTCCCCCGTATTGACTTTCATCTTCGAAAGTTTCTGTACCCAAAATAAGATAGTCGTTAGTCGGATTTCCGTGATCGGGATCGAATACAAGTTCTTTAAATCTGCTGAGCCAGTCTTCACGAGGATCCTCCCAACTACTTGAAACAGCGCTATTAAGCCTTTTTTCATACCTTGGAACATGATAGTCACTGGTGAAGACAACGGTTTTCTGGTTTTCTTCTTCTAATTCATCTTCAATTCGAGTTATTTCATCTAAACTGCTATCAGGCTCCATCAAATGTAGAATGTAGTTAGAATCATTGATGCCTTCTTCATCAAGAGATATCTTCTGGCTAGGAGTAGTAAGAAGAACCGGTAGTTCATTCCAGTTACCGCTGAATTCTTCGATGTATTCGATTAAGGATTCTCTTCTGTCACTTTCCTCTTTCTCAGTTGGTCCTCCGGTTAAAACAAGCAAATCAGCATCACCAAAATTCTCTGTCCCATAAATCTCTTTATAGATGCTCTTCATCTGCTCATCACTATATGACTCGTCCGCGTCACCGAAAATTGCACGATCAACAAGATCTAAATTTTTATCTACCATGTAGTAACAAATACCTGGTAAAGTTTTTAAGTATGCTTATTCTACTACTAAATATATTATGAGCTCTAAGGACAAGATGAAGGAAATGCGGGAAAAGTCAAAGAACCGGAGAATGGAGAAGGCAGAGGAGTTTTCAGAGAAACTACAGGAAAAACTAGGCGACAAACTCAAGGTCGTAGCTGTATGGGGGAGCGTTCCGAAAGCGGAACATGGTGTGGAATCTGATATTGATACACTCGTAATTTTAGATGACACCAAACTCAGGCAGGATGTACCGGATGATGCAAGAAAAAAGATAAGACAGAAAGTAAACGAAGCAGCCAAGGAAACAGATGACAGAATCACACTCCAATACTTCCCGTTCCTAACAGAGTTCTGGGATTCGCTGAGAAAAGGAGAGCCGCTGGCAATCGAGGCAGTAAGAAACGGAGAACCTGTATATGACACCGGTATCTTCATGCCAGCGAAGAGGCTTCTACAGAGAGGAAAGATTAAAGCTACCCGGGAATCAGTAAAGAAACGGTTGAAAATGGCAGCAGCAGGTTACAAGAAAGCAGAGAAGAACATGAAACAATCAATACCGCACAAAACTGAGCAAGTGATGGCGAATGCGGGACAGGCTCCAATAATGCTTGTCGGAAAGAACCCGCCACCAAAGGAAAAAGTACCGGAAACACTCGAGGAAATGTTCGTTGAGAAAGAGATGCTAGAAGAAAAATATGTCGGGATCGCTCAAGAACTCTATGACTTCGGTAACAAGGGTGAAAAGAACTCCCAGGAAGTCACAGGAGAGGAAGTAGAGGAGCATTTAGACAAAGCAGACGACTTCGTCAGAAGAATGCATAAACTTGTCTCACAGCTAGGATCCAAGAAGAAAGTCAAAGGAATCGTAGGCGACTATAAAAAATTCCTGAAGGCAAACGTGGCAGCTCTGAAGGCACAGGATATAGAACCGCCAGAGGATCGAGATGAATTACCTGAAACCGTTGAAGAACATCTTGATGTGGGAGAAGACCACGTGGAGATGTTCGGCCGATGGGAGGAAGTAATCGAGAAAGTCAAGGAAAAGGACATGGAGGAAGTTAATGAGAAAGAACTTTACGAACTCAAACAGGATACGAAAGAGTTCGTCTCACAGGTCGGCAGTGATATTAAAGAAATGAGGGAGGAGGAAGCTGAAGGAATGACACCTGAAATGGATACCTCAGCAGTAGCAGAAGCGGCCGACACAGAGGAAATGGTGCCGAATCTGGAAGAGAAAGCGGAGCAGGAAGTAGAAGAGGGAGAAGATGAAGACGAAGAGAAATAGCTCCTTTTGACTATTCTTCCTCTTCAGGAAACAGGTATTCGTGGATATGTGAGTGATCCAGTTTCCAGACTTTTTCTTTCACCTCATCTTTCGGAACAAACTTTACTTCTCCTTCCCATGAAGAATTCCTTTCTCCGTCAGTCACATCCGCCTCAAAAAATATATTGGGTCCGCCGCTCTCGTTATGTCTTATATCCAGTAGATCACGTATCTCAACATCAAAACCGGTTTCCTCCTTGACCTCTCTTCTTGCTGCTTCCCTGAAATCTTCTCCTTTCTCAAGAAATCCTCCTGGAAGCCTATGGCTACCACTTAGATCCAATGTGAGAACATCATCATGTTCACCATAGGCCAGAACAGAGACAGTAGGTGGCGGCCAGAAAATTCTCGATATCGTCTGTGCGATATAATGCTCGGGGTATTTTTTCACAAATTTTGAAAATATGTAAGACATACCCATTTTTAATCTCTGACGGTTGATATAGATTTCTACTGATTTTATACAATTGTTTGGTTCAGGATGAATTCAAAGAAAGACTCTTAGATAGGGTATAGCAAAGAAAGAAGGAGCTAGTTAATCCTGCATGTTTTTGACCTTCTTCATACGAAAGGTTTCCTCTCTTTCCGATTCTTCTAGTGACTGTGAAATCGTTTCTAATGCATCTTTCTGTTCAGGGATGACTTTGTGTTCAAGAGCGTTTACTCTTCTCTTGGTCTTCTCTATCTCATTGAGGAGTTTGAGTATCTTGGTCTGGGTTTCGGCGGCTTCAACTATTTTTTCAAGAAGTTTCTCGTACTTGTCGGCTACTGAGTCTATTCTGGAGGAAGCCGAAGTGATACCGTATTCCCTTTGAAGTATATTTGTGGAAATCTTCTCTGTTTCTATCTCTGGCACAACTACTCCCATGATGTTCTGTGTCGAGGAAGTAATCTTCGGCTCGTCTTTGACTGGGAATGCGTTGGCCTGGACCTTGTCCTCGCCGTCGTAGATCTTTGACATGAGAAGTTTTAGTTTTGCCTGTGAGTAAACGTCTGCAAGTTCTTGATTAACCTCTTTTGCATCTCCAGTTATTTCCATAAATTCGTGGATCAGGCCGTCCCTCTTTTTCTCAAGAATATTGTGTCCATTCTCGGCGAGTTCGATTCTTTCTTTAAGTCTTAACTCTTCCGAACGTGTTGGTTTGATATCCTGTGACATCAATTATCCCTCCTGTATTTTTCAATGTCTTCAATTTCGTTTTCAAGGTCGTAACTATCCGGGAGTTCGCCTTCAAATCTTATTGACTGGTACTGTCCTACAAACTGGCCGGGATCGGTATCAGGTGATGTCTCAAGTATGACTCCATATTTCCCATCATCATCCAGGTGAAGAACCGGAAAGAGATGGCCTCTAGAGTTCTCATCAGCTTTTCTGTACTTATCCAGATGATTGATATCAGACTGGTTGTGACCCATATCTCCCAGCAGTTCTTTTGCCATCTCCCAAGGTGTGTCGCAGATCTCTGTCATCGACTCTAATCTCTGCCTGGAAGGTATTTTTCCCGGGTTTCAGGATCGATTCTCGTCAGTTCTGATTCAGGTACGATTGAAAGCAGCTCCCATGCAAGACCCATGGAATCCTCTATATCTCTATCTTCTCTGTTGCCCTGTCCAATGAACTCTTCCTCGAACCTGTCCGCAAACTTGAGGATTTTTTCATCTTTTTCGGACAATGCATCTTCTCCGACAATCGCCACGAGATCTCTAAGCGATTCACCTTCAGCGTACGTTGCATACACCTGATCCTTAAGATCGCCGTGATCCTCTCGAGTATAGCCCTCTCCGATTCCGTTATCCATCAACCGGGAAAGACTTGGCAGGACATCGATTGGCGGCTTAAAGTCTTTGTTTTCAAGGTCTCTGTCAACAACGATCTGTCCCTCTGTAATATAACCGGTGAGGTCAGGAATTGGATGAGTGATGTCATCGTTTGGCATTGTCAGGATCGGGATCTGTGTGACCGATCCCTCTCTTCCTTCGATGATACCAGCTCTTTCGTAGAGGTTCGCCAGATCCGTGTACATATATCCCGGGTATCCTCTTCTACCCGGTACCTCTTCTCTAGCTGCAGATACCTCTCTAAGTGCGTTGCAGTAGTTAGTCATGTCTGTCATGATGACCAGTACTTCCATATCCTTCTCAAATGCAAGATATTCTGCGGTTGTCAATGCCATTCTAGGGGTAATGATTCTCTCCGGTGCCGGATCTGAAGCCTTGTTCAAGAATACTACAGAACGCTCAAGAGCACCTGTTTCTCTGAACTCTCTCATGAAATCCTGTGATTCCTCCTCAGTAATTCCCATACCGGCGAATACTACTGCGAACTCCTCGTCTTCTCCCTGTACATCCGACTGTCTTGCGATCTGCATAGATAGTTCGTTGTGCGGAAGTCCTGATCCTGAGAAGATCGGTAGTTTCTGTCCTCTTACCAATGTATTCATCAGGTCGATTGAGGAAATACCGGTCTGGATAAAGTCCTCGGGAAGCTCTCGGGAGTAAGGATTGATAGCCTCTCCCACAATATCTCTCTTCTCTTCCGGAATAATTTCCGGTCCATCGTCGATCGGTTCTCCTGTTCCATCAAGGATTCTTCCAAGAAGATCTTCGGTACACGGCATCTTGACATTCTCGTCCATGAAGCGGACGGATGCATCCTGGCCGATTCCCCTGGTATCCTCGTATACCTGGACAACTACTACATCCTTTGAAGTCTCCAGTACTTCCCCTTTCTTGACATTGCCATCCGGATCCTCGATTTCCACGATATCTCCATAGGCAACATCATCGGTTTTCTCCACAAATACCAGTGGTCCTTTAACTTCGTTTATCGTCTTGTATTCTTGTTGTGTCATTCTACATCACCCTGTAATGTCAATCCTAGAAAACTGTTCATTTTCGGTCACCTCTATTCCTCCACTACCTCTTCAAACTCCTTGTCCATCTGTTCCCGGATTTCGGTTTTAAGTTCTTTATAGTCCTCACTAAACTTGAGTTCGGAGATCCTATTGGCCGAATCAAGAGAAACGATGTTCTCTACAAGTGCTCCTTCCTCAAGAGCCCTGTATGCATTGTCTCCCCAGTCAAGGATTAACTCCAAGACATCAAATGTTTTCTGAGGACTGGAGTATTGATCAACGTCATCGAAAGCGTTCTGCTGCAGGTAGAACTGTTTGACCAAGTTAGCGATTCTGAGTGTCAGCCTTTCCCTGTCTGGTAATGCGTCTTTACCGACAAGTTGTACCGTTTCCTGTAGCTCCCCATCTTTCTGGAGGATATCTCTCATTCTCTGGATATTCTCTGTCCAACCAGCATCAACTTCTTCCTCAAAGTGGTCTGAAAGCATATCGCTGTATCCCGAGTAGGAGTCATCCCAGTTAATTGACGGGAAGTGTCTTTTCTCCGCTAGATCCGAGTCAAGTGCCCAGAAGTTCTTAACAACTCTGAGCGTGTTCTGGGTTACCGGTTCCGAGAAGTCTCCGCCAGGAGGTGAAACAGCTCCAATAATAGAGACTGATCCCGGGTTATCGGGTCCGAGTGGTTTGGCTCTTCCAGCTCTCTCGTAGAACTCTGCAAGTTTTGATGCAAGGTATGCCGGGTACCCACGTTCGCCGGGCATCTCTTCGAGTCGAGCAGAAATTTCACGCATGGCTTCTGCCCAACGTGAAGTCGAATCCGCCATCAAGGCAACGTCAAGTCCCTGATCTCTAAAGTACTCTGCGATTGTGATTCCTGTGTAAATGCTGGCTTCTCTCGCAGCTACAGGCATGTTAGAGGTGTTCGCAATCAGTACTGTTCTATTAATGATTTTGTCCCCGGTCTGTGGGTCTTCTAGTTCTGGGAACTCTTCCAGTACCTCTGTCATCTCGTTTCCACGTTCCCCGCATCCAATGTAGACTATGATATCTGCGTCGGAGAACTTTGCGAGGCTCTGCTGTGTAACTGTTTTCCCTGTTCCAAAGCCTCCCGGTACCGCTGCTGTTCCTCCCTTTGCAATTGGGAACAGTCCGTCGAGAACTCTCTGTCCTGTAATCAGTGGTACTTTCGGTTCGAGATCGTTTTCCACCTGCCTTGCCTCTCTGATCGGCCACTCCTGTCTCATTGCTACTTCTACGCCGTCGACTACTGCAACCGTCTCGGTGACAGTGAACTCTCCTTCCTTAATTTCCTCGACCTCTCCTTCAATTCCGGGCGGAAGAAGAACTTTGTGTTCTCCATAATCTACTTCTGTAGTCCCGATTACGTCTCCCCCGGTAACATATTTTCCTTCCTCTAAAGCGGGTTCGAACTCGTATTCTTCCTCCATGTCGATTCCAGGTGCGTCTTCACCTCTCTCGATGAATGCCCCTGTTTTCCCTTCAAGAGCCGGTAGAGGTCTCTGAAGCCCATCGTAGATTGATCCGAGAAGGCCTGGGCCAAGCTCTACGGAAAGCGGCTGCTCTGTGTTGTGTACGGTCTCTCCCGGTTTTACTCCTGTAGTGTCTTCATAGACCTGGATGTAGCTTTTGTCTCCTTCTATCTGGATTACTTCTCCCATCAATCCTTCTTCTCCGACCTTCACGACGTCGTTCATCTGAGGTTCCATGTTTTCAGCGATCACTACAGGGCCTGCTACCTTATAGATTGTGCCTTCTGATTCTGTGCTCTGGGTTTGTGTCTGTGTCATTTTTCAAGTCCACCTGCTGGACTGAAGCTTGTCTTCAAGTTTTGAGTTTTCATTTTAAGTTTCACCTAATAGTATTTGTTTTTATGATAGATCAATTCCGATTACCTTCTTGATTTTATCCTGTAGCTGGGAGTCCTCTGCTTTCTCTGATAACGCGACAACGACCGGGTTTACTGATTTATTGACATCGTTTCGAATTCTTTCTGGAAGTTCCTGTACATCTGATTTTTCGGCTACAACAATACCGAGTTCATCGCTCTGGATAAGTTCCTGGATTTTCTCCTTGTAGTTTTCTTTCCCGTATGTTTTTTGTATTCCTGCGAGTTCGAATCCAACTGTGAATTCACGTTCCCCGATTACTGCAATTGATTTCTTATCTTCCATGTTTGAGGCCTCAGGCTATTACCAAGTTTCTTTTGATTGTTTCCTGATTTTGTATACCTGTCTCTTTTGCCCGTATAAGCATTCTCAGGTTCTTGACTTCAACCATTTTGGCAACGATGTAGCCAAATACCGATGTTATTCCAAGAGGTTCTGTATGAAGTGTTCTGAAAGCTGATTTCAGTCTTTCTACTTCTATTGTCTTTTCTACCTGCTCTAAGTTTTTGTAGTCTCTGAACTGTATATCTTCACAATCCTCAACCTCTGAGATCGCCTCCTCAAGATCGGATGTTTGAAGGGTTTTCCGCACACATGTTGTTTCAGGTTCGCTGATCAACCAGTCTTCGATCTCCTCTGTTTCAAGACCGTATTTTTTCAGTCGAAGGATTATCTTCAGGTTCTCACACTCAATCTCTTTTCTGATGAACCTCTGAAACCACATACCGATTGAATCAGCAAGCTCTTTCATCTCTGTATAGTAAGCTCTATCAAGATCTCTCTCAACTTTTCTAACATCACCGGTATTCTCAATGAATGACTGGTATTTCACATCGGAATCACTGAATTCTATCGAATTACAGATCTCCTCAAAGCTTTTCTCCGACAGTTCCTCCATTTCTTCAACTGTGTACTGGGCTACCGGTACAAGAAGATCCTTTACCTCGCCTTTTTCTTCTCCTTTTTTCCATCTAAGCAGTCTTTTCAGACTGAGGATATCGTAACGCCGCAAAAACGCGTTTATGACTGGATTAAGTGAATCCGGTGAGATATCTATCAAATTTGCCATTGTTCTTGATACGTTTCTCATCAATGCAAGTTCCACGAGCTCTACCCCGTCGTGTTTCACGCCCAGTTCATCAATATCCTTCTTATAACAACCTTCCTGCAGCTTTCTCGCTATCTCGTTCGGCTCCATCTTGATAAGCTGGTCATAGTTACTCTCGTCCAGAAGTTTTGCTCCCTTAGCGCTAACTCTGGCGTACATGTACGGGTAGTCTCGTGATATCATTTTGATCCCTCAGAAAAGTATATCTGCCACGTCTTTGCGGTGTTCATCTTTCATCTGTTTAAGGATTTTGTCAAAGGTGAATTCCTGCATTCTGTTTCCGTCCTCAGAGAATATTTTGATTCCGTTGATATCTTTATTCTCTCTGAAATCTACATCTACTGCGTCTTCAAACTCAGAACTACCTTCTACTCTTGCTACATCGAAATCCACTCTTTCAATACATTTTTGAGCAAATTTCTTCTTTTCTTTCTGTGTGAGTTTGTCAAGATAATGTCTGAACTCACTGAATACCTCTTTAATTTCATCCTGTTTTGCCTTCATCTTTTCTTCCTTTGCTTTCATCCGGGCGCTAGAGAGAGCTTTTTTCCTGTAACTTTGTTTCTCCTCTTCAAGCTCTTCCTCCATATTCTCATGAATCTGTTCAGCTTCCTTCTCAGCTTCTTCAATGATTCTGTCCCTTTCCTCTTCTCCTACTTCTACTATCTCATCCGATTTTTGCTCTGCTTTCTGCAGAATCTCTGATTTGATTTCTTCTAGTCCCACCAGTTTATCACCTTAGGTCAACTGTTGCTCCACATTCCGCTTTGCGGAAGTAGGCTTCGAATTTTGAATTTTCTGTCGTTTTCATAGTATATCTTTTTTCCTCTTACCGTATGCATATCGAAATAAATGAAGTTTTGGGAGAGCCTTGCGGCTCCCTCTGAATTTTTCTAAATGAATCCTGTGGCAACCAGTGCGACTACTAGTCCGAAGATAACCATAGTCTCCGGGACAACTGTTAGGATAAGTACTTGCCCGAATAGGCTGTCGTCTTCCGCCAGAGCGCCAACTCCTGCGGATCCGATCTTTGCCTGAGCCCATCCTGTTGCAAGTGCTGCAAGTCCTATAGCTAGTCCTGCACCGATTGCTGTCATTCCTTCTACTGCCATTTTTGGATTTCACCTTGTGTTTTCTTGATTTTGAGCATATTGGTTCTCACCTATAGTATAATTTAATTGGTTCCGAAAGGAACATATTTTCTGCCTCCTCCCTGATAGAACTTGCTGAACATTTCTACATAATGGAGTCTTATTCCTTGAAGGAAGCCTTCCATGATTTTGATGAATGTATTGAAAGTATGTCCGAACACTAACATAACCACTCCCAAAATAATTCCTATTACTGAGCCTGAGTGAAATAATGGATCTGCTAGCCCATTCACCACCGCGGCCAGTGAGACCGCTGCGACCGAGACACCGAATATCCTTAGATAAGATAATACATTTGAAAGCAGAGAAGGTATCTCTACAACACCCTCTATGCCTTCTCCAAGGTAGAGAAGTGCTATTGAGATCGCTATCACCGGAGCTCCTGCCGTTGCGCCGATAAAGTACCATAGAGCTGTACCTGCCTCAAGCATCAACCAGCTCCCTTTCTCAAGGAATGCTTGTTTGAAGCCATGTTTAACATGCTCATTATAGAATCCGAGCAGGTACCCTGCGTTAACGTGTACCAGTCCGATCAAAGCTGAAATCGTGAATACCTGACTTAGGTGTTCTGCCCTATGGAATAGGATCGGTATCTCTTCGAATAGATTTATGCCTGTCAATGCGGCCAACTCCGAGTGATGGCCAAATATGACATAACCAAAAGCATCCCCGAAAGCCAGACCAAATAATATAGTTGCAACTGATGCATACATCAGTGATTTGAAAATATCTGCCACACCCGGGAACATCTTCATACCGGCGTAGAAGACAGCGAGTGATGTTAGACCGTAACCTGCGTCCCCGATCATGAAACCGAAGAACAGCGGAAATGTAAGTAAGATTACGAAAGATGGGTCAAGCTCATTATAACTTGGAACTGAGACCAGGTCAGTTAGATCCTCGAAATGCTTTACTGGCCCAGGATTATTGTGCTTTACGGGCGGTTCGTCTCCTTTTTCCTGTTGAATATGTATCTTTCCTTCAGTCACCTGAGCAAGTCTTTCCTCTAATTTTCCATAATTTTCTGTCGGAACCCATCCTTTCGCAAAGAAAGCTGATTCTGTTGTCGCAAAGTTTATCGGTGCCTCAGCTTTCTCCACCTTCTCAGTCATGAACTCTTCTACTTCCTCAAGACTTGCTTTCCACTTAACTGAGAGACGTTCAAGTTCTTTCTTCCTGTTTTTTCTCTTTTCTTCTAATTCCTCTAACATGTCGCCAAGTTTTCGCTCTATTTCGGAGACATGGCCTGATAAACCAATATCAGGAACCTCAAATATTTCTTTGGAAATATCATCAATCGCGTTGTCGAACTCTTTTTCGTCAGGATAAAATAATACATCAGCTCTATTCCCTTCCATCAACTCATATCTCTCATCCGGAGCTTCTACCTCGAATTCTTCTCTATTGATTTTTCCCACAAAACATTCGAGTTCCTGCGTCCCATCCAAGTCTCTGTAGTCAAGATTGAGATTTGAAACCTTCCTGAAAAAGTCTCTTTGGTTCTTAATATCGTTGATCCGAGATTCAAGATCTGTTACGTCGTCTTCAAGACTATCTATTTTCCTATTGATTTCTGGTATTTTCTCATCAACGTCTTCATATCCCAAATCGGAAAGCTCTGATTTATCTGTTTCAGGTAGCTTGGATAGAAGTGATCTGAGATCAACCAAGAGCTCTGAGATTTCATCACCTTCCTCGAACGTCTCTCCTGTGTCAAGCTCTCCAGAGTAACCTTCTATGTCAAGAAGTTCAAGGTCATATAGCTCCTCGATGACAGGTCTCAAATCTCTCTTGAGTCCCGTAATGGATAACTTGGTCATTTTGGCTGGTTTTATCATTGGTCACCTGTTACTGAAATTCTTTCTCAAATCTTTCCTTGAGGAAATTTTCTGCATTTTCAAAGTTCTTGGAGGCTTTTTCTCTAAGTTCTTCGGCTTCTTCACGTCCTATACCCACTATTTCTTCTCTCTCCTCGTTTACTTCGTCCTTGAATTCGTTCATTCTCTTCAGTTTCTCTTTTTCTGCGTCTTTTTCAGCTTCTTCCACTATTTCAGAGGCTTCTTCTTTCGCTTGTTCAACTATTTTTTCTTTCTTTCCTTCAGCTTCCTGGACAATCGAACCAGCATCCTTCTCCGTTTTTCGAACCTGCTTCACAACGTTCTCCATCGTTAGAACACCGTTATTAGTTCGTGTAGCTAGAACAATTATAAACCCTATGAGCTCCACCTACGAAGATCTATTTAAAAAGCTTTCACCGCAGGCGATCTGAATAAAAAAATCGGCCTAACCTAATTAGTTATGAAGGAGAGAGGTTTCGAAGTATTTGTACCTGAGGAAGATGAGCCGTCCAAAGACTCAGAGGTATTCTTCAACGACAAAATGAGAAACAACAGAGATATATCAGAAATAGCGGGCAGAGTGTTTAAAGAGAAGACCGGAATCGAAAATTTTGCGTCATGCGATGCTCTCTCTGCTTCTGGTATTAGAGGATTCCGCTACTCAGAGTTCTCGGATCAGCTTTTAATTAACGATACAAATCCTGAAGCAGTTGAAAGCATTGAGGAAGGACTGGAAGCAAATAAAGTTGAAGCAGAAGTTTCCAGCAAGAACGCGAATATTCTACTATCGGAGAACAGAAACCGGTTCCACTTTATCGATATTGATCCTTTCGGTTCATTCCTCGAGTTTCTTGATTCAATGGTTCGAGCCTCCAACCATACCAGTTTTGTAGGATTATCTGCAACCGACAACTCAGTGACCTCCGGAAGCTACAGGAAAGCATGTATGAGAAGGTATAATTCCACGCCATTAAAGAACAGTTTCATGCATGAGACAGGGTTGAGAATCTATATCAAGGAAGTCTTCGAGAACTACGCCAGGTTCAATATGAGCTTTGATCCTAAGGTATGCTGGCATGAAAGACATTACTCCCGGGTAATGGGGCGGGTGACAGAATCAAAGAAGAGAGCTAATAGGGAACTGGAAAATATTGGTTATCTTTCGTTCTGTCCAGAATGTAGATGGCGGAAACTGGAAAAATTCGATGATTGCAGGAACTGTGGAAACTCAGAGTTGAAAGTCGCAGGACCTCTCTGGACGGGAAAATTAAGCGACCAGAGATTTACTAAGGACATGAAGGATGAGATACCGGAAGAAGAATGGGAGGATAGTCACTCAATGCTGAAGAAAATCCATAACGAAGCAGAGATCCTGACACCTTTCTACGACCTTCACGAACTGTGCTCAGTAATGGGTGTACAGGTACCGAAAAGAGAGAAAGTAATTGATGCAATCAGAGAGAAAGGCTATCCTGTATCAAGAACACATTTCTCACCAACAGGTTTCCGAACCGATGCACCGATAGACGATATAAAAGATATTATTCGGGAGCAACTTTGATCAAAAAAAATATTATAGGTCTTTTCATTGAATGTAGTATTAGATGTCAGTTCGATCTCTAGATTTCGATCGGGATGCAGAAAAGCTTTTTTCAGAGTTAGAAAATAATGCTGGGAGCCATCTTGAAGAAGCTATTAACTATTCTGTTAGGACTCTCAGAGACGATGAAGCGTATTTTGATCCTTATCATGCTATCCGGCTTTATGAAGGAATGGATTCACTTCCGCTGGATGAGATAGTGAGAGTGATGCTCACAAGCTATGAACAGGCTCTTCATTATTCTGATCCATCAGTTGAAGAAGAGCTGCCTTTCGAAGATGATAACCTGCATTTACTTGATTTCTACGATCAGATAGGGTTTCAGGAATTCGATGGAAAATACCTTCCGCTCAAACCGACGGCCGTAGGAGCAGAGCTTCTGAACGGCTTCATACAGGACTACCGAGAGCGTCATCCCTACATCTTTGATAATTGAAAAATCCTCAAGCTATGGCGACCGGTAAATGCTGAAAATAAAAGCAATAAGATAGAGGAGAAAGAATATGTGAAGCCGAACTTAGTTCGACTTTTCTTCGAGTTCTTCTTCGAGTCCGAGTTTCTCTGCGAGTTCTTTGTAGCGGTTTCTTATTGTGACTTCTGTTACTCCGACCACGTCTGCTACTTCTCTCTGTGTTCTCTTCTCGCCTTCGAGCACTGCGGCAATGTATAGTGCTGCTGCGGCTAGGCCTGTTGGCCCTTTACCTGAGAGAAGGTCTCTTTCTCTTGCTTTCTTTAGAATGTTTCTGGCTCGAGCCTGGACTTCTCCGCTAAGCTGTAGCTTTCCAGCAAATCTTGGTACATAGTCCTGTGGCTTTGCTGGTAAGATTCTGAGTCCGAGCTCTCGAGCTACGTATCTGTATGCTCTTCCGATCTCTCTTTTCTCTATTCCGGATGCATCTGAGATTTCATCGAGTGTTCTCGGTGTTCCCTGCTTTCTGGCTACAATGTATAGTAGCGCTGAGATGATTGATTCCATTGAACGTCCTCTTACCAGTCCCTGGTCAACTGCTTTCTCGTATAGCCTGGCGACTTCTTCGTGGACTGATTCAGGAAGGTTTAGGTTGGATACCATGGAGTTGAGCTCCGAAAGCGCAAATCCTAGGTTCCTGTCCTTTGACTTGGTTAGCCTCTTGTGCCATTTTCTCAGTCTATAGTACTGAGCTCTTTTCTTTCCTGATACTTTGTAGAGTTCTCCGGATCCCTGTCCGATTTCTGTTGAGACTCCCATGTCGTGTTTCGTGTAAGTTAGTGGCTGTCCTGCTCTTGCCTTTTTTTCCCTTTCCTGTTCGTTGAAAGCTCTCCATTCTGCGGATTCATCGATTCTATCTTCTTCGATGACAAGTCCACATTCAACACAAGTAAGTTCTCCCTGTGCAGAGTTTTCCTCGAATCTCTGGGCTTCACATTCTGGACATGTAAGAACTGTATCGCCTTCTTTGGCTTCCTCTCTCCTGACTTCGTAGCCTTTGCCTTCCTCTATGTCTTCTTCCGAGACTTCTTCGGCTGCGTCAGGTTTTGCCTCCTCTTCTTTTTCTTCTTCGGTTTCGTCTTCTTCCCATTCCTCCGGGACTTGATAATCGTCAAACTCACGTCGTGGAACGTTATGTGATTGGTTTGTCATAGTATTTTTTACCTTGAGTTATAGAACACGGACGAAGATTTGGCGTGTTCAAATGTTTTGAATACCCTACAAATTATTAATTATTACCCTAAGTTTTATATGAGTTATCCAATTCCGTTTATGAATTAGTCACAACAATCGTCCGTATTTCTTTCATCGAGTTCTAAATAGGAGAGAAATTAAAATACTCCTCTCAAAACATAAGTCATAAGGATGGCCAAGGAAGATATAAGATTTAAACGAGAGATACTTGGAGTATCCATATTGTTGGTCTTAGGCAGCCTTTTCATCATATATCCGTTCCTGGATGCGATAATACTGGCCGTGGCCACCTCCTACTTCCTAAGATTCGGTCATAAAGAACTCGATAAAAAAATTGAAAATGAGTTTCTCTCAACATTGATTATAACCTCCTCAGTTATCGGTTTCTTCACCGTTGGGCTTTTCCTATTCTTGAACAATTTCAATGAGATTATAGGCAACATAAATATACTTGTAATAGATCTACAGCAAAACACGGAACAGTTGATAACCGCGTTAAACCTATCTGAAAGCTTCCAGCAGGAAGTAAGTCGATTCCTACTGACTCTTTCAGAATCAATAAGAGTGTGGCTGAGAAGCATACTTGCGTCTATTCCAGCTCTACTGATTGATCTCGGTATATACCTTGTAACCTCAATATATCTGTACAAAGACGGAACAAGAATAAAGGAAAAAGTCTTCTCAGTGGTCCAGAGTTTCCCTGATAACGAGGAAAAAATAATCAAAAGCCTTGTAAGATCAACGGACTCAATTTTTAGAGGAGTATTCCTGACTCAGTTCATGGTCGCAGGCATACTAGGGTTTCTAACCGCAGTCGGTTTCTATCTAATAGGGCTAATAACTACTCCGATTCCCTTCATCGGTGTCTGGGCTGTCCTGATAGGTATGGCAGCACTATTACCTCTAATCGCTGCTTTCATGTTCTACGGTCCGATAGGATTCTACTATATCCTATACGGTCAACCTTTGAAAGGAACTCTGATACTGATCTTCGGAATAGTATTCCTGAATATTTTGTCGGAAATGGTGATCAGGCCTTACATTGGTTCTAGACAAATGGACGAACATCCATTGATTATATTCACAGGATTCATAGCCGGCCCTTTGACTCTCGGCCTGAAAGGACTTATCATCGGCCCATTGATGCTGATTCTTTCCAAAGAATTTCTGCTCAACTACAGTGAACTTGTTTCTGAGAAACCTGGTGAGAACCACAGCGAGGACAAGGAGAACTAGGAACTTGACTTCCACAGTTATTGCATCTTTTCTGCCAACTGAACTTTTCCTCCACAGGATCATCCAGAAAACCTCTAATATCAACTTCCATATGAAGTGCCAGGTTCTGTAGAGCCTTGTCATCGGTCAGAAGAGGAACAGTACATTCCAAAGCCAGCGCGAGCAGTTTCTCATCAACCTCAGAAGTAGGAGAGTTAATCTCATTTGACTTCTTCCATACATCCTCTAATACAGATCCATCTGGTTCCTGAACCTCATAGTCTAAGTTTCTCAAAACATTCGCTGCGCCGTCACTCTCTACCTCTTCCGGTACCCCTGGAACTATCAAAATCTCATCTGAAACCTCCCCTCTACCATGAATCAATACGTTAGTATCGACCACACGCATGAATACTCCTTAAATCCCTATTTATATAGCTCTTAGGCCGGTTGAAACCAGTTGGTATTAAAAATTAGGGCGATAATTTTCAGATTGTGATACAAAAATGAGTCTACCAAATGCACCAATTGAAAGAATAATAAGAAAGGCGGGAGCTGAAAGAGTTTCAAAAGACGCAATAGAGGAACTAAAGAATGCAGTAGAAGATGTTGGGGAAGAAATAGCGAGAGACGCTGTAGAAATGGCAGAACACGCTAATAGGAAAACCGTGAAGGCCTCAGACGTAGAACTTTCCACGAAGTGATGTAGATGCCGACACAGATAGAAGCAGGAAAAGTAAGAGACGGCACCTATGTATTGATCGACGAGGAACCATGTGAAGTCAGGAGCGTATCCAAATCCAGCCCTGGAAAACACGGTTCAGCCAAGGCAAAGATCAAAGCAAAAGAAATTTTTGGCGGCAAAAACAAGCATGTAACAAAGCCCGTTGACTCAATGATGATGAGCCCGGATGTAGAGAAAAAGATAGGGCAAATCGTATCCAAAGAAGGAAACATCGGA
This sequence comes from Nanohaloarchaea archaeon SW_7_43_1, assembly GCA_003009795.1. NCBI lineage: Archaea > Methanobacteriati > Methanobacteriota > Candidatus Nanohaloarchaea > Nanohaloarchaea archaeon SW_7_43_1. The sequence continues at coordinate 740,307 of PXPE01000001.1, forward strand.
CAGGTAATGGACATGGATACTTACGAAACGGAAGAAATGGAGCTGCCAGATGATCTCAGTGTTTCAGAAGGTCAAGAAATCGAATACAAGGAAATTGAAGACAGAAGGCTTGTACTTGGAGTAAGAGATTAGATCTGGAGTCCTTTGGTTAATCTAGTACCAATAATTAATTTTCAATTTCTTTCTCAATGGAAACATCACATTCAGTCGAAGCTGCCCTCATTCTTTCCTGCTCACCATCTTCACTATCTAACTCGATTTCGGTTCTGTTTATGACTCCATCACGGGGCAGATCAATTTTGGCTCCTTTATTACTTGGATAGACAATTACCTGCACAGTGCCTAGATTGCCCCCATCAGCTCTCAGTGTTACATTCACATAGTCGCTGGAAGAGCTCATCCTGTCTACTTCTATACTTTTGCTAGAGCAATCTAACACCTCACTTTGTGTGTCTTTCGTATCTTGAGTCGAGCTTTCTACGAGTTCTCCTGACCACTCACTGAACAATCCTCCGATTGCCATGACAAAAGCAAGCAGCATGACCGCAGCTATTAGGGGAGAGATTCCTTTACTCGATGGCATGGAACTCTATAGTTGTGACGTGAATAAAAAGGTTTAGGAGCCGGATCAAAGGATTATTATTGAAGTTTCGAACAGCATATCTTATGGAATGGCAAGGACTGAGAGAAAAAGTAATTGAAGAAACATATCCTGAGGAACAAGAACTGGGAGAACTTAGACAAAAATACAAAGAAATATCTGATTTTATAGAAAGAGAATTCGGTGTAGCAACACATTTTGCGGGTTCTGCTTCACGTGGCACCTGTATGAAAAATGATGGAGACCTAGACATATTTATCCTCTTCAACAAAAAGATTGATGAATTAAAGCTGGAGAACAAAGGTTTGGAGATAGGAAAGAAAACATTCAGACAGTTTGAAGAAGATTTTGAGGTAGATTATGCAGAGCATCCTTACACTAAAGGCAGAATAGACGATTATGAGGTTGAGATTGTTCCGTGCTACGAAACGGACCCGGAAAACATCAAGAGCAGCGTTGACAGGACACCTCACCATTCCGAATGGGTTAAAGAAAATCTTACAGAGGAAGAAAGAAAAGATGCTGTTATATTAAAGAATTTCCTGGATTCAAAGGATCTTTACGGCTCATCTCTGAAAACTCAGGGGTTCTCGGGATATCTATGTGAGATACTGATAAATCATTACGGCGGTTTCCATGAACTGGTAAGATCTGTGACGGACTGGGAAAATGAAAAACTCATTGATCCTGAAAATTATCACGACGGAAAATTACCTGAAAGACTGGAGAAAAAATTTAATGAAGAACCACTAAAAGTTATCGATCCGGTAGACAAGGAAAGGAATGTTGCATCAGTTCTAAGCCTGGAAAACTACTCCAAATTTATCCATCTTTGCTGGCGGTTTAAACGGAATCCCAGAATGAGTTTCTTCGAGAGCGAGCAAAGAAATTACTCAGAGTTCAGGATCAAACAGGAACTGAAGAGGAGAGGTAACTTTCTCGTTCTGGAGTTTGGAACCATAGAGGAAGTTGATGATATTGTTTATCCTCAAATGAGGAAAACGATGAGAAGGCTGAAATCCGAACTGAAGAAAAAAGAATTTCGGATATACGAAAGTGGATTCTATGTGGATCAGAGTACTAAAATATTTTTTGAACTGGACAGGGAACTACCTGAAATAAGGGAGATGGAAGGACCTAAAGTTTTCCACGGCGAAGAACATCTCTCCGAGTTCACCTCCAAATATGAAAACGTTTTTATCCAAGAGAATAGGGTGGTTGCGAAGACTGAAAGAGAGTTTACCGATGCGAAAAAATTTCTGGAAGCATTTCTCTCAGATGATCTCAAGGAGAAAGGCATACCGGACAATGTATCGAAAAAGATAGAAAACTACAGTTTCGAAGACCCTATGGAGGGCGACTCGAAATGGTTAAATTACTTGGGCGAGAAACTTTGTCTACAGCACAAAGGTGAAAACAAATAGTGGGAGAAGTCAATATATTGATCGGGCTTTCAGGAGTTGGGAAAGGAACAGTACTTGAACAAGCAATGCTTCTGTCCGACAAAGATTACAAGCAAATAAACTATGGGGATAAAATGCTGAAAACAGCGAAAGATGAAGGTCTGGTCGGAAGCCGGGATGAACTCAAGGAAATGTCTCCAGAGGAAAACAAGAGAATACAAAAGAAAGCGGCCAAGGAAATAGTGGCAGAATCTGAAGAGGAAGACGTCATTTTAGAGACTCATGCAGCAATCCAGACACCGTTCGGTTATATTCCAGGATTACCAAAATGGACTGTAGAAAACTTAAAGCCGGAAAAGATTATAATGCTGACCGCTTCTCCCGAATCAATATGGGAGAGAACGAAAGAAGATGACTCTCGGGACAGAGAGCATGATGAAGTGGACAAGATCCATGAGTACCAAAATGTGGCTCGGGAAATGGCTTCCACGTGCGCAGTAATAACAGGCGCATACCTCACAATAATAGAAAACAAAGATGGGAAAGCAGAGAGATCAGCCGAAAAGCTACTGAAAACTCTCCGAGCCTGACTGTTCAAAGTAAAACGTGGGGGATACGGTAAAAATGTAGGTATTCACAACTGAGGATACCAGTCTTCCAGCCACAAATCCTATGTAGCCAAGTTTCTCAAGGAATCCTGCTGAGTAAAAAGCCAGACCCACAAGCAGAAATGAGGAAACTAGTAGCGCGGTCACAACTTTTCTATTCTTATTTGATTTTTCCATAGAACTTCCCAAAGCCTCGCGGAAACTGCTGTCAATCACTAATGTAACCGGTAGAAAGTACCCAAGGTAACTAGTAATCAATACTGCGATGATAAAGAAAAAAGCCGCAAAAATAAGATACATCACGTTCCCAGTAATTGAATAAATCAAGTAACCAGCGGTAAATACCACAGAAATGATTAACCCTGCGACTATGGTAGCAGCGGAAGCCTTCAAAACATTTGAGTATTTCCTCATTACTGCGATAAAACTATTGTAAAGAGACGTTTCGGAGGATTTAACCATAACAGATAACATCATCGAGGAGTAAACACCCATTATTGAAAGCATCAAAAGGGACGCAAACATCAGGATCATCGCAATAGATGGATTCAACTGTGAGATGGTCCAGGGCGACGATATCAGATAAACTAGGAAAAGAGAAGCAGCTAAAGTAGAGAAAATTTTAGGGACAAATAAACGCGGCTCATCTTTAAGCAAACCGAAGCTTTTCACAAGCACTTCCCATACGTCACTCATATAATACTAATTTGATATGGCTCCGTATAACTTTTACCTCAAAGACAATTGTTATCACAAAGTAAACACGATTGAGAGGTTCTGTGCCGCCTTTTTTACCCAAAAGCGCCACAATGATTAAAAGAGTTAACTGTGAGTATTTAGATATATGGCGAGCCTTTGGGACATCGGTAAAAGCACTGAGGAAAAGCTCGCCGATGAATTGAAAGACAATGGCCAATTTCAGGAAATGGTTGAACAGCACAGAGACAAATTCGAACCAAGATTCGAGGACAACATGAGTGAAGAAGTGCCAACACATCCATACAAGATCTACCGCAATATAGTAGAGTCAAACGAACTCAGCGACGAGGAAAAAGTAGCACTCGAACAGATGAAGGACGAATTCGCAGAGAAATGGCAGACACTCAAAAACACACACTCAAACTAGATTTCATCGGTGAAAACTTCCCAAGGGAGGGGAGACCACCATTATTTTTCTTTTCAAAAACTTACCCAACCACTCATCAGACTCTATAGAAAATTCAATATGCAAATATTCTTCAACAGTTCGAACAATTTCTGGTTTCCTAAACCTGGCTCCACCAGTGCCAGATCAAAGCTCTTTAACCATGTAAGGGCCTTCCTTCTCATAATCGAACTTTTTGTAGTATTCTCGGGTTCCAACCGCTGAGATAACCACTACCTTGTTCTTTCCAAGCTCTCGGGCTTTCTCCTCAGCTTTCTTCATGAGTTGTGTTCCGTATCCTTGGTGCTGGACTTTGCCCTCATCTCCGATATCGGTCGCACTTCCCATCACCTTAAGCTGTCGAACGATTAAGGTATCTTCGTCTATCTCAGCCCGGAAAGATTCTGGCGGAGCTCTTAATCGAGTAAAACCAAGGATAATATCATTTTCAGTATCCTCGAAGCTGAGGAAATACTCCTGTCCTCCTGATGCCTCATAATCTCGCTCCACCAGTTCGATATTCTCCTCTTCAGGTTCAAGATCATGAGTTCTCTTAACGTGGCCGACTTCCCTGCATCGGATACATCTACATCTCTCTCCTTCTGACCGAAGCTCCTGGAGAGCCATCTGCCTCATATTGGTAAGCTGAGGTCCTGCATCAACCTCGGTTGAAGGAATATCTCTCATCACTCTCTTGATCCTGACATGTGGAGGAATATGATTTTTCTGGACCTCCTTCAGTCTTTCTTTGGCCTCCTCATCATCTATCGGATCGAACTCGCCTTCCTCATATCTCCTGTATAGCTCGGTACCCTGAATAACTTCACATGGATAGATTTTGACTTCATCCGGCTGTAGATCAGAGTCATTAAACGTTTTTCTGAACTTTTCAATATCTTGTTCATATCCTTCTCCCGGAAGTCCAAGCATTAGGTGGTATGCAACTTTGAAACCGGCATTCTTCAGTCTTCGAGTAGCTTCAATTACTGGCTCCATTCCATGTCCTCTGTTTGTCAGTTCGTGTGTTTCATCGAAAACTGTCTGAACCCCCATTTCAGTTCTTGTTCCTCCAAGATCCAGTATTCTGTCGATGTGCTCTGTCTCACATATATCCGGCCGGGTCTCAAATGTGATGCCCACATTCCGAACCTCTGCTGTCTCGTTTTGCATCTGAGCTTCTTCAATTGAATCTGTCTCTTTACCATCTCCATAGGTATTCAGGCCGTCAAAAGCTCTTTTCATAAATTCTCTCTGGTAATCCGGATCTTGGAATGGGAAAGTCCCGCCCATGATGATCAACTTAGATTTATCGATGGAGTGCCCGTTTTTTTCGTACTGGCCGAGTCTATCATGTACCTGATCAAACGGATCGTAATCGTTTCTTATTGCTCTTCGAGTTGCAGGTTCTTTTCCGGTGTAGCTCTGTGGTGCATCCTTTCCTTTTGGACAGTAAATGCATCCTCCGCCACAAGGAGCGGGGCGAGCCATAATTGCTACGTTAGCGATCCCGGAAATAGTTCTCATCGGTTTGGTCTTCAGCATCTCCTGGGCTTTTTTCTCTTTCTCCTCTACAAACTTGAGAATATCAGAATTCTTGGGCATGCCGTTGAAGCTGGTCTCACGGCAGAGTTCCTTCTTTCTCCTCTCTATCATATCTTTCGACTCGATCTCTTCTTTTTCTATCTCCTCAATTATAGTTCTAGAGATTTTCTTTAGCACTGACATACCTTACCGAGTTGAATGAAAAGTTAAAAAGAAGAACCATCCTCTGTTATGTTATGGATAAATACTTCTTCGCCGGAGTGGCCGGCTTGATATTGGCGACCGTATCTATATCTCTCGTAGCCACAAGTTCTGGAGACAGTTTTACGGGTCGGGAGAAGGCAGCGGTAATCTCTCTGGATGGTGCTATCACTTCGACTAGTGACTCATTCAACCCTCAGACCGTCACACCTAGTAGAGTTCGAGAACTGAACTCGAAAGCGCAGGATAGAGGGGCTTCAGTAATAATCTATGAATGGAACTCCGGCGGGGGAGCTGTAGTAGCCTCAAAGGAGATTCGGCGAGAGATAGAATCACTGGACATGACCACTGTCTGCCGTTTCAGGGACGTAGCGGCTTCAGGAGCTTATCTGGCATCCTTGGGATGTGATAGAATAGTAGCTGATTCGGCTTCAATAACAGGAAGTATTGGTGTCAAAAGTTCTTACATAGAATTTTCCGGCCTCATGGATGAACTTGGAGTAGAGTATGTTAATATAACATCTGGGAGTCTGAAGGACGCTGGTTCCCCTTACAAAAACGTAACCGAAAAGGAAAGAAAAGTTCTGCAGGAAAAAACTGATATTATACATGAAGAGTTTGTGAAAAGTGTGGAAGATGAGAGAAACCTGACAGAAGAACAGGTAAAAGAGGTCAGAACAGGTGAAATCTTCCTTGGAAGTCAGGGGAAGGAGCTTGGATTGGTGGACACAATTGGTGGAAGAGAAACAGCTGTGACTGAAGCAGAGAGGATTACAGATACAGAATTACAGACAGAAACAGTGGAGATAGAATCCAGTTTCAGTCTTCTCTCACTCCTCAACGCTAATACAAACATGGCTGGCTTACTTGGAAACTCGAATCCTCTTGAAGCTGCCTGGCGCTGAATTCCTTGCTCCAATACAAGAGCAAATCATAAAAATACAGGCAAAAAAACTGAGGGAAAAACTACGTTCTACCTGCTTGGGCCTTCAGGACTTTTTTCTCCCGGATTGTCCGGCTCGTCTTCAGAATGATGCCAAAGCATATCAAAAACAGGTTCCATCGTCTCCTGAGCCATGTGATCGCTTTTCGTCCAGAAAGCTGTATCTTGTGTATCATGAACCTCATCATGAGTCATTGACATTGTAAGGGCGTCATTATCAATAATTGCGAACCTTCCTTCAGGAACATCAAATTCGTCACCTTCAAGATGCCTGATGTCTGAAAATTCTTCTACCTCATTGAAAGCTTCCCTGTTCTCATCTGTTACAGGAGCAAGTACCTGTACATTAACTCCACTACTCTCAGCCTCCTTCAAAAGATCGGAATGATTATCGTGTAAATCATTAAGTCCCTCCTCCGATGTTACAACTTTGATACTGTTTTCTGCTTCTTGGAACATCGTTCCCATATGCTGATTGATTTGATGGGAACCTTTCAAAGAACCTGACATCTCTTCAGGTTCAACAAGCTCAAGTCCCTGATCGTATAGGCTCTCAAGTTCATCAACCGCCTCAGAACCCTTGAAACTATCAAGTTTATCTAATTTCTCTTCTAAATCCCTTCTGTGCTGACTCTTAATATTTTCAACAGCCTGTTCTGGAGAAATTGCTACGTATTCCATCGGTTGAGAAGACTTAATTACGGCGAAACCTTTTTCGGCAAGAGACTCAAGAACATCGTAAGCCCTTGACCGCGGAACATTCGTCATCTCTGACAGCTTTCCAGCAGTCGAAACCCCTCTACTAATGAGTGCAGAGTAGATTTTTCTTTCGTACATATTCAATCCAATATCTTCTAACTTGTCCAGAGTCTCTTGACTTGCAACCATTTTTTTGTTACACCATACCTGTAAAACCTTTTTTTACGAGTAGTTATAAACCTTATCCGCAGTTTTACCACTCGCGAATCTAATGTTTGTTATCAGTAAGTAATAATTAATTAGAAGTGAAGATTTATAAAATACTCCTTGCTTTCCTGCTGATCTTGGTAACAATTCCATCCACTTTCTTGCCGTAAATTTTTCTATTTTCATTTATCCCTCTCCATTCCAGACCATCAAATACGCTATCAATCTGGTCCTCATAAGAATCATAGAAACAGATAGAGTTCAGACCAAACTTTGGATCTCTCTCAATCTCGTCATCAGTATAACCAAATAGAACAATCGCCAGCGGCTGCTTTCCAGAAGGTATATCCAGCTGATCTGCAACAACATCCTCTTCAAAGCCCCCGATCCATGTTGAACCAATACCTTCCTCCCGAGCCACCAATCTCATGTTCTGCGCTGCAATAGCTACCTCAGAATTAGACGCCTCACGGGAAAAATGGTTTCCTACATGTCGGGACATCCTATCTATATCCGCAACCAGTAAAACCGCGGTTGGAGCCTCTGAAACTCTTGAATCCCCGCTTGCCTCTTCTAGAAATTCAAGTTTTTGGTGATCCTCTACAACAATAAATTCTAGGCTCTGTACATTTTTAGGCGAGGGTGCCTGTCTTCCTGCCTCGAGAATTTTACCCATCTTCTTCCGGGGAATAACCTCATCCTTACAGCTGCGGAACGACTTCAGATCATTAACAAGTTCAAAGGCTGACATTACAAAATAAATATTGCACTCAGAGTTTAAACCTTTGATGACAAATATCAATTTATGAAATTCTCAAAACTGGTGCCGGTTTATCAGGAACTTGGTGAAACACAATCAACGCTGGAAAAGACGTCTATCCTAGCCGATTTATTCAAAGATAATCCTGATCAGCTGGAAAACCTTGTGCTTCTCTGTATGGGAAGACCATTTCCCTACTGGAAGAATCTTGATCTAGGTATTTCAAGCAACATAATGGTTGAGATAATTAAGGCATCGACAGGTAGAAGCGAGAAGGAGATAGAGGAAGTATGGAAAAAAGAGGGTGATCTAGGAATTGCAACAGAAAAAATGGTTGAGGGAAAGACCCAGCAACAGTTAATGACCAAAGAAGTGACTGTTGAGCGCCTAATAGAAAAGCTGGAAAAAATCGCGGAAATGGAGAAGGAAGGATTATCTGAGTCAGTGAGTCAGGATAAGAAAAAGAAGAATCTGGCGGAGCTGATCTCTTCCTCTGACCCGGTTGAGGCAAGGTATATTACCCGGATAATTCTTCAGACACTGAGGCTTGGGGTAGGGAAAGGAATAATAAGAGATGCGCTATCAGAAGCGTTTTTCGATGGAAAACATTCAGAGAAAATTCAGAGAGCCTATGATCTAACAAATGACTTCACAGAGGTCGCCAGAGCAAGTAAAGAAGGGGTTGAAGAACTGAAAAAACTAGAGATCGAGCTTTTCCGCCCGATTAACTCGATGCTCGCCAAGAAAGTTGATACAGTTGAGGAAGGATTTGAAGAGGTTGGCGAACCAGCAGCTATTGACTATAAGTTTGATGGCATGAGAGCTCAACTGCATAAGAAGGGTGATGAAGTCCAAATATTTACTCGGCGACTTGAAAACGTAACCGAACAGTTCCCGGAAGTGAAGACAGCGATCAAGAACAATATTGACTCAAAAGAGTGTATAATCGATGCAGAAATAGTTGCCTATGACCCGGATGATGGATCGACTATTCCTTTCCAGCAACTTTCCAAGAGAATTAAAAGGAAATACGATATACAGAGACTTAAGGAGGAAATACCTGTAGAGTTGAGGCCTTTTGATCTTATCTATGAACACGGATCAAAACTGGAGGAAGAATACCAGAACAGATGGGAACACCTTGAACAGATAGTTGAAGAAGAGAACCAAACTGTTAGGATGGCTAATCACAAGGAAACCAGTGACCCTGAAGAGGTACAGAAACTTCAGCAGAAAAGCCTCTCCGAAGGACATGAAGGTATCATGATGAAATCAATGAAGGCCAAGTACAAGCCCGGCAAACGTGTCGGATACATGGTAAAACTGAAACCTGTCATGGAGACACTTGACCTTGCTATAATAGGTGCAAAATGGAGCGAAGGAAGAAGAAGTGGGTGGCTGGGAAGACTGAAGCTTGGATGCTGGGACGAAAATGAACAGGAATACCTGATGATAGGTAGGATGGCGACCGGGCTAACCGACGAACAGCTCGAAGAGATAACGGAGAAGTTGAAGCCTCTAGTAGTTGAAGAAGATGGAAGGGAGGTAAAAGTAAAACCAGAGGTTATAATTGAGGCAGAGTATGAGGAAATTCAGAAATCTCCGAACTATGATTCAGGCTATGCATTGAGGTTTCCAAGAATGAAGCAGTTTAGAGAAGACAAGGATGAAGCTGATTCTCTGGGAAAGGTTGAGAATCTGTATGATGGTCAGTAAGATAGAAAGAAAAATAGGTTGAAACCAGGCTTACTTACTCATGTTTCTGTGCCTGGTGAATGTGCATTCCTCTTTCAGTATCGAAAGTCTTGCCACATTCAGCACAGGTATTTCCTTCCTGGACAGGAGTCTGTTCTGGTCCTTTATCGGTTTCTTCCTCAATTGCTTCAGTGAACTGTCTCTGCATTCCATCAGTTTGAGAGGATTCCTTTTGCTCTCTCCTCATCTTCAGCTCGTCACTTTCAAGCCATACGATGAAAGCACCTACTAGAACCATTAGAGGGCCAATACCTGCTTTTACGAAGGTCAGAACTTCAGGCCAAAATCCCAGAGTTGAATAAACTCCAAGTGTCACCATCAATGCTCCGACCAGGATCTTTAGTACTGGATGCATAGTATCACACAAGTGTAATAACACATTGAAGTTTTATGTATTTCCCCTCACAAATAGAAAATAAATCTAGTTCAGCTGATTAATCAGCCAATTCAACCCTCTTTTATAATACTTTCTCGATACAATTCCAACAAGAGTTGATAAAGAAAATGTCATACTACCAGTACGCTCGTGAGCAGTACGAGCAGCCAAAGGAAAACCTAGATGATATCTGGCAGGAGAGACTTGTAGAGTGGAGGCAGGAAAATTCTATAGTGAAGACTGAAAATCCAACGAGAATTCCAAAGGCCAGACAGTTAGGTTACAAAGCGAAAAACGGATTTAATGTAATAAGAACCAAGATCAGTAAGGGAGGATCCAAAAGAAAGCGTCCTTCAGGCGGAAGAAGACCGAAGGCTTCAGGACAAAACCGGTACTCCTCAAAGAAATCCAAGAGAGTTATCGCAGAGCAAAGAACCTCAAAGAAGTACCCAAACCTCGAAGTACTTGACAGCTACTGGGTAGCAGAAGACGGAAACTATAAATGGTACGAAGTCATCATGGTAGACCCTGAACACCCAGAAATCCAGAACGACGACGATATTAACTGGATATGCGACAAACAAAGCAGAGCAGAAAAAGGATTGACCCCAGCAGGGAAGAAGTCAAGAGGCCTTCAAAACAGAGGTAAGGGTGCGGAAAAAGTTAGACCTTCGCAAAGTGCCAACGATGGAAGAACGAAATAAGATTTCTCCAGTCATCCAAAACCCCGCTCAGTATCCCCAAAAAAATTGGATGGGGTCGGCTCAGTTTCCATTCAGCTTTCAACCTTGCAATTTGCAACAATTTTGCCATCAAAAAATTAGTGCCTCAATTTCAGGTCAACTTTCTAAGTCCATAAACCTCAGGAGATATATCACCTTAGTTAAGCTCGTTGATCGAAATACATTTGGCATTAAATGATTAAAGCCTAACCAAGGATCTACATATTATGCCTCAATTCCATGACTTATGTGTTAGTGATAGATCAGAGGAATTAGAAGCTAAGATGCAGGAACTCGGCTGGAATACTAGCCCTGATTTGGAGACGGTATTTTTGGAAGCTGAAGGATGGGGAGAGCTGAAGAGAAAAATTGGCGAAGAAAGAAATAAGGCTGACATCCTCGTATTCGAGGGCGGGAATGAAAAACTCAACAGGAAAGCCTGCGAAGACTCCAGAATAGATGTTTTACTACACCCTGAGAAAGGAAGGAAGGACTCAGGTTTTAACCACGTAATGGCAAAAGAAGCATCGAAAAACCATGTGGCGGTAGGGCTGGACATGAATTTGATAACTGAAGTCTCTAATAAGGTCCGAAGCCATTTGTTGAGACACTGGGAAAGAAACCTGATGCTCTGTGAAAAATATGATTCGCCTTACATAATAACAACCAATGCAAGAAGTAAGTACGAACTCAGAGCGCCAAAAGATCTAGAATCTATAGTTGAATCTCTAGGATATAATGGGAAAAAAGCTGTTTCAGAGTTCCCTAAACGGATAAAGAGAGGTGAGGGATAATGAAGCCTCTACCACCATCTATCAGAGAGAAAAAACGGTATCTAAAATTCAAGATTCACGCAGAGAAAGATGTAGGATTCGGTGAAGTTGCTGATGCTATCTGGGATACATCTCTCAACTATCTTGGCTCAGAGAAGACAGGAAAAGCCAATCACTGGCTTATAAAAAATCAGTTCGATAAAGACAGACAAACAGGAATAATCAAGATTAGAAAGTCTTTTTTAAACAATTTTCGATCTTCTTTAGCAATTATAGATGAGATCGGTGACAAAAATGGATTTATTGAAATTCAGAGCGTTTCTGGCAGCATTAAGAAGTTGAAAAATGACTAGCAAACAATCTGAAGATTTAAGTAGTCCTTCTGAATTACTGTTCATTGCTACAAAGAAGCCCAGAAATCACACCTTTTAAAAGAGTTGTTTATAAAGGCTGAAATAGGAGTTACCGTTTATAAATCAAACTTCTACCAGGTGATCAAAAAATGAGCGAAGACGCTTTCGAAGACGAAAACATCAAGATTGAAAACGTAGTAGCCTCCACAACCCTCGACAGGAGAATGCCTCTAGACAGGATAGCTATCTACCTAGAAAACACAGAGTACGAACCGGAACAGTTCCCAGGACTAGTATACAGACTGGAAGAGCCGAAAGCAGCAGCATTACTATTCGGCTCAGGAAAAGTCGTATGCACAGGAACACAAAGCCCTGAAATGGCGAAGGACGCAGTACACAAGATCATCGACGAGCTAAGAGAAGCGGACGTCGAGATCGGAGATAAGCCGGACATCACAGTACAGAACATGGTAGCCTCCTCAGAACTAGGAGAGACCCTCAACCTGAACAGGATTGCATTCGAACTGGTTGGAACGGAATACGAACCGGAACAGTTCCCAGGACTAGTATACAGAATCGATGAACCAAACGTAGTATTCCTGCTATTCTCATCAGGAAGAATCGTCTGCACAGGAGGTAGAACCTACGACGATGTCAGAAACGGCATCTCAAAACTTAAAGAGAACCTCGAAGAAATCGGGGCTCTTGAGTAAATCCTCTTAATTTTTTTCTTTTTGTTATCCTAAGATCATGTCAAGTTTCTACGCAGCAGCCGCAGCAATTATCGAAAACGATAATGGAGAAATCCTGATGGTTCAGGAAGGAAAAGAACACATCCACGGCAAATGGAATTTTCCAGGCGGAGGCTGGGAAGACGCAGAATCAGTAATTGAATGTGTTGAAAGGGAAGTCCTGGAAGAAACAGGTTACGAAATCGAAATAAACGGTTTTCTCGGCGTCTACAAAGAACTCAACCAGCAGAACGGAACCGAGACGATCGTATTCATTTTCACCGCTGATCCAGAAGAAAGGACAGATAAATTAAAGGAAGATGAAGAGATAATCGATGTCGGATTCAAGGAACTCTCGGAAATTAAAGAGCTGGAGCTTCGACACAAAAACAGGAAAAAGATAATCAAGAAATACCAGACTCAGGAACCGGAATCCCTCGAAATGCTCTGGAACGATCTCAATCTTCTAGATCCTGAATAGCTTTCAGCGCGGATCTCCTAACATTCTCCGGCATCTCGTATTCACCGTTTTCAAGTTCTTCTCTAGAAAGCCATTTTATCTCTTCATCGGCATACTCATAATCTTTTTTCTCAGATTTAATCCGGGCCAAGTACTGGAAATCACAGTGCCAGTGACCTTCTTCTATCTTATGCAGGTTTATGTTGAACGGTGTTGGAATGTCAACAGAATCGAAACCTTCGAACTCTGTTTCCTCACCTACTATCTCAATCTTAAACCCTGTTTCCTCGATAGTTTCCCGGACAGCTGCCTCATCCGGCGTCTCTCCATCTTCAACGTGGCCTCCCGGCATCAGCCAGTAATCCAACTTCTTGTGATTTAAGAAAAGGACCTTTCCATCTTTTACGATAAAAGCTCCAGCTACAAAATCCCGGTCAGCATCTTCAGGGACTCGCAAATTCAATCAACTCCATTCAATATTACCGACTATATCCTCAATTTTCTCCGCCATTTCAAGATCTTTCTCCGTTACCCCGTCTTCCTCATGGCTCCAAAGATCTATCTCCACAGCGCCGTACTCAACCTTCACTTCAGGGTGATGGAACTCTTCCTCAGCTATTGAGAAAACCGCATTCGCAAAGAACACTGCATCTCTATAGTTATCAAACTCGATTCTAGTGGTAAGCTTATCGCTGTAAAAACTCCATATCTGCATTCCATCAAGCTTTTCATCTATCTCATCATCAGAAAGTTTTCCAGTCATATCAAGTTAACCGGGTCTATACTTTTTCACTTTTTCTAACTAATTGTAACACATGGAATATGGGGAGGCAGTCAGTGAGTTCGAGGAATTCTTTTCCGAAGCATATTATGAAGAAGTCGCTAGGACGGTAAAGGAAGGTGAAGAATCAGTTTTAGTGGATTTCCAGGAAATGGATATCTTCAACCCTGAACTCAGTGACTATCTGAGAGAGAAACCTAATAGCGCGACAAATGCGGCCGAGGAAGGAATTCTTGGAGTAGACATAATTTCTGATGAAGAATTAACTGTAAGATTTACTCACATGTCGGAGGAGGATTTCGTTTTACTTAAAAACCTCCGCTCACAGCATATCGGAAAGTTCATCCCGGTCAAAGGAATGATCAAGAGAGCTTCACAGGTAAAACCAGAGGTAGTATCAGCTATATTCGAGTGTTCACAGTGCGGAGATCGCTACGAGAAAGAACAGGACTCGTCAGAACTGAAATCGCCTTATAAATGTGACTGCGGATCTAGAAAGTTCGAAGTCGAGGAGAAGAAAATGACCGACACCCAAAACATTGTGGTAGAAGAGGATCCTGAGTCACGGGCCGGATCAGAGCAACCGGAGACATTATCCGTGAGACTGAAAGGCGACCTTGTTGATCCAAACTTCCAGAAGAAAGTAGTACCAGGTAACAAAGCCGAGATAACGGGAATAGTCAGAGAAGAACCTCTCAAAAAGAAATCAAAGAAATATAATATCTACATGGATGGAAACTACCTCGAGCCAACCGAACAAGAGTTCGAGGAACTTGAACTTGGAGACGAAGAGATACAAGATATCAAAGAACTGTCTAAGAACCCGGAAATATTCGATAAAATAGCCAGATCAATCGCACCATCAATCTACGGCCACCATCAGATCAAGAAGGCTATCGCTCTCCAGATGTTTGGAGGAGTGAAGAAAACAAGAGAAGACGGAGTAAAATCCCGCGGAGACATCCACATATTACTGATCGGGGAGCCGGGAACCGGTAAATCACAGATACTAAAATTCACAGGACAGATCGCGCCGAAAGGAAGATACGTTGTAGGTAAATCCTCGACCGGAGCAGGTTTGTGTGTGACGGGAGACACACTGATCCACACTGAAGAGGGCTTCAAAGAAATCGGTAAAATTGGAAAAGAAAACATCTCATTCAGACCAGAATTTGAAACTGCAAAGGAACACGAAATTAAGCTTCCGACGTTCTCAGATGGAGAAATTAGTGAGTCAAACTCCAGCTTGGTATGGAGGATGCCAGAAAAAAAATGTATCAGGGCGGAGACAGTCTACGGGAAAGAAATCGAAGCATCAGAAGACACAGATATACTAACATGTGGAGAAGATGGATTGGAGTGGAAAAAGATAGATGATATCGAGGAAGGAGATTTCATAGCCTCACCTGATTATACAGAGATAGATAGAAAATCTCCAGATATAGAAAAATACTACACGTTTGAAAACGAGAAGTTCAAGCTTGGACAGAAATCTTCGAAAGAGCTGAGAGATAGGATGAAGGAGAAACACGGAGATCTTAGAACTGCGGCTGAAGAGTTAAACCTTTCTGAAGATTTCGTGTATACAAGTATAAGAAAAAGATTCATTCCTTATCCAAGGCTCAAATACTTGCTCAAAGAGTTCAACTTGGAATTCGACCAACTAGAAATTAATAGCGTTATGCTTCAAAACGGGGAAGAGTTTACACTACCTAAAGAATTCGACAGAAAACTAATGTACCTGATAGGGATGGTTTTCGGAGACGGGAACATCTCTGTAGAGGAGAATAGAGGTTTAGTAAGAATATCGAACTCTGATAGAGATCTACTTAAAAGATGTCAAAATATAATTGAAGAAAAATTCTCGAAGAAAATCAAAATAGAGAAACAAGAAGACAAGGTACCTTACCTAAGAATTCATAGCAAAACTATAGCCGAATTTTTCCAGAATCTGGGTATGCAGACGCCTAAAGAAGGGCTAAAACTAGATTTCGAGCTAACAATATCCCAAAATGCCGATAAATTCCTTCAAGGACTGTTAGATGCAGATGGCTCAGTAGTATCAAGAGATAATGGAAGCGATAGTGTCCAATACTCTACAATAAGCCACAAATTAGCGGATCAGGTTCAGCTAATGCTAGAAACCTATGGAATAAAATCCAGAAAAAGAACAAGAGATAGAAGAGGAGTCGAAAGACTGGCGAATGGACAGGAAATAGAATCTCAACTAGTACAGAAACACTTGGTTATTAGAGGAGAACATATTGATAGATTTAAAGAAGAACTAGGCTTCAAATCAGTGAAGAAGCACTCTTCACTGAAAGAAATTACAGGTAAGAAGAGAAACACAAATCAGGATATAGTTCCTGTCAATAATATTTTGAAAAAATCCGAGGCCAGTCCAAAGAATCACTGGACATATTTCAATCAAGATAAGAACCCTGGAGAAAAAAGAGCGCAGCAGATACTAGAAGAAGTAAAACTTGAAGAACAGATAG
Organism: Nanohaloarchaea archaeon SW_7_43_1; assembly: GCA_003009795.1. Classification (NCBI taxonomy): domain Archaea; kingdom Methanobacteriati; phylum Methanobacteriota; class Candidatus Nanohaloarchaea; species Nanohaloarchaea archaeon SW_7_43_1. Next base: position 756,864 of record PXPE01000001.1, read on the forward strand.
CAGAGAAGCTAAAGAAGGTTCAAGAAGCAGAAATAAACTGGGAAAAAGTAAAGAAAGTAAAAGAAACTGGAGAGAAAGAACTCTACGACCTGACAGTACCTGAAACACATAATTTCATCGGAAACGGTATAATAACACATAACACTGCCGCTGTCGTCCGCGATGAGACAACTGGAGAGTTTGAACTGGAAGCAGGAGCGGTCGTACTGGCTAACAAAGGATTAGCAGCAATTGATGAAATAGATAAGATGTCTGAAGAAGACAGGTCTTCACTTCACGAAGCTATGGAGCAGCAACAGATCTCTATCTCGAAAGCAAATATTCAGGCAACTCTCCACGCACAGACATCGATTCTTGCGGCCGGAAACCCGAAACTTGGACGGTTTGATCCCTACGAGCCGATCCCTCAACAGATCGAGATCGGGGACACACTGCTTTCAAGATTCGATTTCATCTTCCCGGTTAAAGACGAGCCGGACGAAGATAAGGACACTAAGCTATCCTCTCAGGTTCTCCAGAACCATATTGAGCCTGAGGAAACGGATGCTGAAGTACCTCAGGAAATGCTTAGAAAATATGTTGCTTACGCAAAAAAGAATATCAGACCAACCCTGACGCAGGAGGCAGCGGACAAGATACAGGAGTTTTACGTTTCCATGAGAACCAAAGGAAGTGACGAAGCCGGAGAATCAGTTCCTATAACAGCAAGACAGTTAGAAGCGCTGGTGAGAGTAGCAGAAGCCTCAGCTCGTTCAGAACTGAAAGATGATGTAACAGTTGATGATGCACAGAGAGCGATAGATATCCTGACCTACTGCCTGAAACAAGTAGGTGTAGACCCAGAAACAGGAGAGTTTGACATCGATGTTGTGGAATCCGGAGTAACATCCTCACAGAGAAACCGACAGCAGACAATCAAACACATACTTAACAGGATGGCAGGCGACTCATCATCTGATATGGAGGACGTACTTGACGAGGCGGAGGAAGAAGGACTCGACAGAGGAAAGGCTGAAAAAATGATTAAACAGCTCATGAGGGACGGAGAGGTATTCGAACCTGAACCCGGAAAAGTCAAGATGATGTAACTTCTTCAGAGATAATCTTCTTTCTCATCAAAAAACCCTGAGAAAATCTCATTAATTGTCCCATCAACTTCATTCTGATAAGTAGTTTCCTCTCTGTAATCTCTAATCTTTTCGCAATACTCTTCGGGATCATCAGACTCTGTTAAAATAGCACAGAGTTTTCCGAGTGCGAAAGCATCTCCTCCGGCTTCGGATAACTCTTTAACATTCTTACTTGCTGTTCTAGATGATTCACGATCGACTCCAATAAAGCTGCTGGAAACCTCCTGAAGGTAACGGGAAAAATTGCCGAACTCTTTAGATTCCATCTGCTCTATTTCCGAAAGTATTTCGTTCGCCATGAAAATAATATTTCGAACGAAGTATTATTTATTTCACCTCGGAACCACGAAAGTACAAAAGAGTTAACCGAATTCAAGTAGATATGCCGCAGCAGAAAAGACAGACAGCCAAACTGGCGACAGCAGAGGAACTTAACTCAGGAAAATACTTTCAGAAAGAGGGATTTACACCTAATTACCTTTTAGTCCCGAATGGGAGAAGATTCTCAAGAGCCCGAATGGTGGCAACTGTTGTAGACTCATTCACAAACGACGATGAGACATATGGCTCATTAACACTGGATGATGGAACAGATACCATTCAGATCAAGTTCTTCAACGACCTCTCGCTTATTGAGGACTTTGAGACAGGAGATATAGTAGAGGCTGTTGGAAAAGTCAGGGAGTACCAGGGAGAAATCTATATGAACGCAGAGGTCCTGAAAGGACGCGAAGTAAAGGAAGAACTTCTACACGAACTGAAACACAGAAAGACACAGGAAGAATGGAACCAGATTAAGGAAACAGTAGAACAGTTGAAGGAATCTGGGAAAGATCAGGAAGAAATAGAGAAAGAAATGGCTGGAAAACTGGATGAGGACGAAGTCGATTCACTACTACAGAGCTTCGGCGAAAAGTTTGAGGCATCAGGAGAAGAAAGAGAGAACCTGGAAAGAGATATTATTGATGCTGTCGAGGAAATTGACAACGAAGAAGGTGCAGATTACTCCGAAATTGCAGAGGAAGTAGACGCTCCAGAAGACCAGTTGGAAGACACAATCAACTCACTTCTAAGTGAAGGAACATTCTACGAACCACAGCCAGGTAAGATCAAGAAGCTGTAGTCCAACTTCTCTAGGTCGTTTAACTTAAATCAAATAAATCTATAACAAGCTATATGAGATGGAAAGCAATTTTAATCCTTACAATTACTGTTGTAGCTTCAGGCTGTTTATCCACAACAGTAAATAATTATTCGGTTACAGAAACCCGTTCAGCAACTATAACAGAGGTAGTTGATGGCGACACAGTCGATTTGAATTACAGCAATAAAGTGGAAAGAATTAGACTGGACGGAATAGACACCCCTGAAGTGCACATAGAAAACGACCCGGCCAAATATCCGGGTATATCAGAAACAGCTGAGGGAAAAGAATGTCTGGATAAATGGGGTGAGAAAGCCTCTAGCTTCGTGAAGAACGAGACCGAAGAGGGAGAAAACATCATTTTAAGCTACAAATTTGAAAACGGAAAGCCTGAAAGAGGAAGTTATGGCCGAATACTGGGAGAAATACTTTACAAAAACTCTTCTCTCAACCGACAACTAGTTATTAGAGGATACGCAAGAACATATTCTGAGGAAAGCCCTTACCTCGAAGAGGAAGAAACAGCTATTCAAAACTCAGATGGACTATGGAGTTGCCAGAGTCTAAGTTAATAAGAAAATTACTGGCCAAATCATAATTATGACGGATTACGACGAACTGCTTGACAAGGGAATAAAAGAAGCAGAGGATCTTGGAGACGGGGAAAGATTCGAGGTCCCTGTAGCAGATACAAGGAAAGAAGGATCAAAAACTATAATTCCAAACTTTTCGGACATCGCCTCAAAATTCAGCAGAGAAGAGAAACATTTATCGAAATATATACAGAACGAGCTCGGAACCGCAGGCCACATCGAAGGAGATGAGCTTATCTTGAACGGAGAGTTCAGAAGAGGCAGTATACAGGCCAAAATCCAACAGTATGCCGAAGAGTATGTTTTCTGCCCTGAATGCTCAAGACCGGATACAAAGATAGTCAAGGAGAAAGGCGTCGAAATGCTAAAATGCCAGGCTTGTGGAGCTAGAACGCCGGTCTAGAGATAGTCGAAGGTCATCTCATTTATAATAGTTACTAACGTGTGCAGTTTTAGGTGTGGAGATGGCAGGTTCAATACCTGTTCTCACCTTTTTAGGTCTAAATTACAATGACAGAACAACCACAACAAATGGACGGACAGCAGATCATGCAGGTAATGCAGCAGAAACTCGGAAACGTAGAAATCACGGTACACGCACTTCTATCAGTTCTACAAGAAGAAGGAATCGTAGACCAAGAGGAAATCAACGAAAAGGCACAGGAGATCGTAGAAGAGATGCAGGAACAGCAGGGTCAGCCGGCAGCAGGCGCACCAGAAGACCTAGCTGAAGAACTCGAAGACGACGAAGAGTAGATCTGCTATACAACTTTTGGAGCCGAGAGGTTCCAAGATATTTTATTTTTCTCTGTACTTCTCACATATCTCACAGCTTTCATCATGAGCAGTACAGCCATTTCTGCCGTGTGTAATCATCAGAATATGAAAAGCATATTTGATTTCATCCGGTACCTTTTCCTCCATTACATTATGAGTCTTTGTTCTGGAAGCGTTCTCGGGTACTAGACCCAGCCTCTTAGATAATCGGTGAACATGAGTGTCAACCGGGAAGGTCGGCATTTTGAAATGGAAGCAAAGGATTACAGAGGCAGTCTTCGGACCGATTCCAGGTATATCGGTCAGCCATTTCTTCGCACCGCTTATATCCATTTCTTCGAGAAAGTCAATACTGTATCCGCCCTGATCTTCACGGACAATTTTCAGGGCTTCTTGAATACGCTCCGCTTTTGTAGGACCAAGACCGGCGATCCGGATGGCTTCGATAAGCTCCTCTCTGTCAGCGTTTTCAATCGCCCTGTAGTCATCTTCATACTTATCTTTCAGGTTTCTGAAGGCTTTGTCTCTGTTTATATCGTTCGTGTTCTGGGATAGAATAGTTTCAATCAGATAGTCAATACCCGACATGTTATCGGGTTCCTCGGGTTCACCATATTTTTCGAGTAATTCCTGGTATATAGATCTTACTTTCTCCTTATCTTCCATGTAAACGAGTTAAACTGAGAAGTTAAAAGAATGTACGGAACCTGAAACCATAGAACTGCCCCGGCTTACCCCTATTAGGATTGAAGCCACCTAGATATTTTCCATCCAGATCCTTACATAGCTTCTTATCGCCTACAAGATAAACATTCGAGTAGGCCTCAAGCTTTTCTTGGATCTGTTCCTTATGCTGTTCAATCTGTTCATCTCTCTTTCTCTCAAATCTTCCCTGAGAGAACCCTCCTTTGGAATGCTCTCTGTCTACCCGGTTCGTTATTCTCTCTACTTGTTCAAAACCGCCGTTCTCCTCCCGGTAAATTCCGGTTTCCCCTGCAGATACCAGACACCAGTGCTTTTTCTCTTTCAGGAACTGCAGCAGCTTCTCTACCTCAAAACTATTTTCCGTTTTGACAAGATCATTGAAGAATGGTTTCATTTTCAGAACGAAAACTCCCAGAACTGGATCGGAAAACGCAACGAAAGAGCTCTGATTCTGGAGAACCGAGAACCTTTCACTTGAGACCGAGTTCTTTAATGTCTTGAGACTGGAAACATCACTGAGTTTTCCTGGAGAATAAATCGTGGCCAGATCTTTCCTCGGAGAATTTACTGATTTGATCTTTTCCAGAGCTTCGACTGCTTCACTGAAATCTAGGTCCTGAAACTCCGAGTTGTCTGTCGTTAGACTATCCTCCCGGTTTTCCTCTGACCGCTCGTTGTTTTCTTCCAGTCTCTCCATCAACCGGTTTCTCTCCTCTTCAGCTTCCTGTTTCTTCCTAGACAGTTCAGAACGCCTCTCTTTCTCGGCTTCGAATCTTTCCTGCCAGCTGTTCTTCTCTTCCTCAAGCTGTTCAATCCGGTCTTCCAGATTACCTATCTCCTTCTCTTTTTCTCTAAGTTTGGCCTTCAGCTCCCAGGGCAGTCTCACAGCTTCAAATAGTGGTTTCTAGGGTTTAAACATGCTGGATGACAGAAATAGTTTTAAAGATACCAGCCGATTTGGGGATTGTGGGATTAATTTATGACTGAAATGACAGTTGAGGAACTTACACCCGAAGCAGACGAAGTTGAAATCACAGGCGAAATCACCGAACTGCCAACACCCAGAGCCGTCACAACGAAGTACGGCCAAAAGAAGATCACAACAGTAATCTTCGAAGACGACACAGGAAACATCGATCTGACACTCTGGGAAGAAGAAATTGACGCAATTGAAGAAGGAGCAATGGTACACATCACCGGAGCATATGTGCGTGAATGGGCTGACGACATACAGCTCAACATCGGCAGAGATGGAGACATCGAGCAGGTAGAAGAGTAATATACCTGATTCTAAAAGTTAACTAAATATTTCTCTATTATTCTTATTCATGGGAACAGAAGACCGTATCCAGGAACTGGAAGAAAAACTAGAAGAGACACCTGTAAACAAAGCCACGGAAACCGAAAGAGGCAGACTCAAAGGCCAGATCGCTGACTTGAAGGAAGAAAAACAGAAGAAGCAGAAAGGAACAGGCGACACAACCGGGTACGCGGTCGAGAAAAAGGGCGATGCAACAGTAGCGCTAGTAGGGTTTCCATCAGTTGGTAAATCCACGCTTCTAAATAAACTTACTAACGCGGACTCTGAGACAGGTAGCTACGAGTTCACCACGCTAGATGTAGAGCCAGGAATGCTGAAATGCAAGGGTGCGAACATACAGATACTTGATGTCCCAGGTCTAATCGGGGGAGCAGCAGACGGCAGAGGTGGAGGCCAACAGGTTCTCTCCGTCGTTAGAAACGCAGATTTGATTCTATTCATGCTTGACCCTGAAGAGATGAGGGAAGAGGAAATTAAACAGGAAATATACAACGTAGGAATAAGAACCAACTCAGCTCCGCCAGACATGAAGGTAGAGAAAAAAGGTAAAGGCGGAATCAAGATTTCTTCGACAGTTGATCTCAATATTGAGGAAGACACACTGCGACAGATGATGAAACAACGAGGTTATACTAATGCAGGGCTGACAATCCGGGAGAAAATTGATCTGGATCGGTTCATCGATGGACTAATGAGTAACAGGAAATACCTGCCAGCTATAACTACAGTTAACAAGGCCGATATGCTTGATAAGGACAAAAGAGAAGAATACGAACAGAAATATAATCTTCTGATTTCGGCTGAGAAAGGAGACAAACTTGAGGAGCTTAAGGAAATGATATTTGACCGGCTCGGACTTGTAAGAATATACATGAAGGAGAAAGGTGAAAAACCGGATAGGAGCGACCCACTAATCCTGAGAGAGGGAGATACAGTTGAAGATGCACTGGACGAACTTCCAGGAGATATGAAGGAGAGGTTCAAGAAAGCCAAAGTCACTGGTCCAAGCTCAAAGTTCCCTGGTCAAAAGGTAGGGAGAGACCACGAGCTAATGGATGAAGATATTCTCGAGCTGAACCTGAGACATTTGGCGTAATACAAATTTACCATATAAAGCAGATAACAACGATATTGTATTATGTTCTAAAGCCACGTAATACAAATATATCTATATGAACAGTATAAGGCCGAAAAGTAATACAGAGTTCCAGACTTCGGACTATGAAGTTCTCGGAACACCGAGGTCTCCACTTAAAAAGTAGCGGAACAACTATTATTCCATTAGATATGAGGCGACCGAATACGGTTATAGAGGACGCAAGGGTCTTGAGAGCAGATTATCTCCCAAATCGGATGGTTCACAGGGATCCACAGACACGTGAGATCAAGAGAAATCTGGAGCCTATGTTGGAAGGAAAGACTGCCCGAAACATGCTTCTATATGGAGCTCCAGGAACCGGGAAGACCACGATGGCGAACTACGTAGTGGACGAAATACAGAAATATTCCTCAGAAGTTGTCTCAGGCAGCGTCAACTGCTGGAAGTACCCTTCCCGATTCAAAGTGTACTATAACATCCTACAGGATCTCGGAGTCAATTTGATCCATAGAACCGGGACTCCAACCGATGAACTGGTGGATAAATTCCAGTCAAAAGCGAGGAAGAGACCTACAATAGTTATACTCGATGAAGTAGATCAGATAGAGGATGAAAGAATTCTCTACGACTTTGCACGAATGGAGGATGTGGCACTTATAATGCTGGCCAACAAGGAAACCGCTCTCTACGATGTCGATGAAAGAATCAGATCCTCTCTAGAAGGAACCAAAGACATACATTTCCCTGAATATTCAAGGGACGAACTTATCGATATACTCGGGGACAGAAGAGAATGGGGACTGAGAAACAAAGCCATAGAAAGAAATGGTCTGAGACGGATAGCGGTGAGATCAAGGGGTGATGCAAGAATAGCTATCAACTCTTTGAGAATAGCTGCGGAGGAAGCTGAAAAAGAGGACTTGGAAGAGATAACTAGTAACATCATAGATGAATCGATCCCGGAGGCTGAGAAGGAAAACAAGTCCAAATCGAAGGAGAAGCTCACCAACCATCAAAGAGTCCTCTACGATATTATAGAAGATGAAGGAGAAATTAAACCAGGGAAACTGTATGAAAAGTATGAGGAAGAGATCGAAAATCCTAAGGTTAAGAGAACCTTGAGAAAATATCTTTCAAAGATGGATCATTACCGGCTGATAGAATCCGAAGGAGAAGGACGCTGGCGGAAATACATGATACAGGAATAGAAGTTTCAACCTACTGGAACTACCGGCAAACTGCTCACTTGTTTATAAACCAGGTTTCTCACATTATAGGATATGTCAAAAAACCATCGCACCTATAAAGATCATCTGAAATACCTGCCTGAAAAAGAACGCAGAGCCCTAGAAGAAGCGTTTTTCATCAAGAAAGAAGTCGAAGATGCTTGCGAGTCCATGATTCGTCAGATCAACCGTTCCAAAACCATCAGACAAAAGGCTTTGAAACGTGCTTAAAAACCGTTATTAACTGTACTGAACGATTAGAACGGTTTTTAGCCAAGGACTATATAAAGGTTAGGTGACTCATTGTAGTATGATGCGAACCGATTTCGCGGACGAAACCGGGGACCAGATTCCGGTTGAGTTCAACGATGAAGGGATTATATCCCGTACGGTAAGCAGGATCAAGAATGCATTTCAAGGATCCAGAGACAAGTAATCTGGACCTGCATCCTATTATTATTCTTCTATTCTGTTGTTCAGCTCAAACTCTAAGAAAAGTAAAGATCGAATATGTAGAATGAAAATTGAATATAGGAAAAAATAGGCCGAACTTATTCGTCAACGAGCTCGCCGTTAATTACTCCTTCCTGTCCGGGCCGGGAAGTCACTCTGGCCTTTCCTTCGGAAGTCTGGACAACCGTTCCCTTGGTCAGAAGTGATCTTCTCACATAGTTGGGGTTGGCAGGGTTGTCTTCAACTGATTCGATCTCTACATTCTCTACTTCGCCGTCAGTAGCCAAGTTAATTTTCTCTGCTCTTTTGACTACATTCTTCTGATTGCCTCCTCTGGTCTTTCTCTTCTCAACTTTTTTCTCTCCTTTCTCAGGTGCTGAGAACTCAGATCCCATCTCGTGTTTTTTGGGTTTCCGGTTTCTTCTTTTTCTTCCACCAGTTTTCTTTCTGCCGGATTGTCTGTGTAAAATGGCCATAAGAAAATCTAGATATGAAATCTTATAAACAACAGTGAGAGAGGCTCTGTTTTCAGGCTGAAAACCTTCTAGGCAGAAGGATCTCGGTAGGTTTATATAAATTGTCGATGATTCGGTATCATAAGGTGTACAGCTTTTATGGGAAACGATGACAGTGGAAAAAGACCTTTAGATGTACTAGATACTGCAAAAGGTGACAGAGTAATAGCAAAATTAAAAGGAGGGAAAACAGTTTCAGGCAACCTGAAAGCATTCGACCTCCATCTAAACATGTGGCTTGAAGATGCCTCCGTAAACGAAGATGGAGGGCAAACGGACTACGGAAAACTGATCATCCGTGGAGACAACGTAATACTGGTCAGCCCTGAATAATAAACGAGGTTTTCATCAATGGGACTAAACAAAGGAAAACGAAACAACAAATCACACGGCAAATGCCGACGATGTGGAGAAAAATCCTTCCATCTCAGAAAAAAAGAGTGCGCATCATGCGGATTTGGAAAGACCTCGAAAAGAAACGACTTTGACAAGGCCAAGCCGAGAAAACAGTGACAATGAAAGAGGAATACTCAGTCATAATATTGAGTAAATCAGGAGACTTTCTGCTCGAAAATGAAGAACAGTTAAACAGAAGAGAAAATGGTATAGAAGCAGATGAGCCTTACATCATGACTGAGGATGAAACCGCTCACAGGATCAGAGCGAAAGAAGTATTCATTCCGTACAGCTCGGTTGAGAACATTCAATACGGAAAATTCGAGCAGGAAACCGAGAAAGCAAATTAATACTTGGGCTCGTAGCTCAGTCTGGCAGAGCACCGGCCTTTTACCTAAGTCGAAGACACTCCAACCCCAATATCTGAGGAGTCAACCACGATGATGACCTCAAGATCAGAAGGATTCGACATAAGAAGCTAGCCGGTAGTCGCGGGTTCAAATCCCGTCGAGCCCACTTCAACTACAACCTGTATCTCCGAAAAATTAAAGTGTTTCTTAATCCAAGATTCCATTATGCCTGACAAACACAATCTTACGAACTCTAACGTGAACCAGAAAGTAAAGGAACAGATTGGTGTATACAAGCTTTACAATTCACATGGCGGTCCTGTAAGATATGTAGGTATGTCAGATAATGTCAAAGACAGGCTGAAGAACCACACCAATGATTACAGTTACTTTGAAGTCAACTACTGCCAAAGTGAAAGAGACGCGTACGAAAGGCAAGGCCAGTTATTCCATCAACATGGTGGAAAAGAGAAGCTGGATAATAAACGGCATCCTCCCAGACCTCACAAGAGAGTGAAATGCCCTGGATGCGGGATCCATGAGTAAATTATCTATCTAATAAGAACAATGATTACAGACCAATACTTCTCTTAACCATTCTAGTAATCTTCGTGGCCCGAGCGGCAATACCTGCCTCCTTGAAGAAAGTAGCCGAGATAAATGCACTCTCCTCCTCAAAAAGCCCGATTTCAGTAATCATCTCAACCAGTTTAACCTGCTTCAAAACTGAGAAAGCAGGAACCACAAGCAGAAAATCCAGCCAGTGATTATGAACAAACTGCTCTCTGTGATCGGAAAGCCTCAACTCCACAGAAAGTCTTGTGGCAAAGTAAAGAACTACAGCCCAATTCAAGTAATTGATGTAAACCGCCATTTTATCCGTGACCGGGACTGCAAGAGTGAAAATCAGTACGAAAGTCAGTGAAAGCAATGCGATTGGAAGAATCTGGTCAAGGAAATTCTTCAGCTTAGAAGCTTTATGCCTAGAGATAACTTTCTCCATTGACTCACCGATTCTCTCAACATCTTTACGATATTTCTCTTCTAAGCTCACAGCACATCACTTATAACTAGTTGGGTTAAAAACTATCGATAAAGGGTTTGATTAAAAACCCTTACGAAACCAAGTTTTTCTACACAATCAGGACCGGTAGCTTAGCCAGGTTATAGCGCCACGCTGATAAAAACAGATTATCTCAGATGAGAATCTGTCCGAGCTGAAATCTTGATTCAGCAGAGGAATTCAGAAACGTGGAGACCCCCAGTTCAAATCTGGGCCGGTCCATCAACCTCTATTCACTGCTCTTTCTTGACCTAAATCGAGGTCGATAACTTAGATGGGATTCACGGAACTAACGGAAAACCACAATATGCCACTTACTGGGATATTCGACCAGGAATCAAGAAAACGGAAGAAATCTCGAAGGAAATGATGGAAACTAATAGAGAGTTTCTAATCTTCAACAAAAAATGATAAAACAGCTTGGCTCTAAAAACTCCATTATGTCTGATATTGTCTCTACAAAAGACACGCTTCACGGCAAACCAAGAATCAAGGGTAGTAGAGTAAATGCAGAGACACTCTACGAACTACATAAAATTAGAGAGATGACTCTTGAAGAAATTGCCGAGCAGTATCCAAGCATTTCTGTTGAAGATGTAGAGGCAGCGGTCGAGTACATGAAAAATGAGAAAGACGATAGGGCATCAGTAACGGCTTAAAACACTCCATAGTAATCTGAGACACGCCATACATTGCCTATCATAGATTCTCTCGGAATATTCTCCAGCATATTTTTGACTGTATCAGCCACCAAATTCCAATCACGTAGATGCATCTGGTTGTCAATCAAGATACCGGAATGTTCAAACTCCCGGTTTCTCTCCCTAAAATCTTCGTCTTTAGTTAGTAGCGGGGCTTCCTTTTCTATAGCGAACCCGATAAATTCTCGATCTGAAGCACTTTTCTCATGGCTTAAAACCTCTGTACCTCGACCTTCTAATTTGTAGCCGATCTCTGTAGGAACATCCTCATCGAGAACAAACTTCTCAAAATAATCAGTATCCTCAGCCATAACTAAGAATAAGGTTAGCAGATAAAAATACCATTTGATTAAAATCTTTTAACAGACAGGCATAATAGAAAACCCTTTATCCGATAGTTGCCTATAGGAGCTTGAAGAAAAGTTAATTTATTCAAGTTTTTGTGACTAGTTTAGTCTATGGCGTTGTTTCTGTCACCAAGAACAGTAAAAACCTAAGCTCCATCAGTTAATTAAGAGGAAATACAGCAAATACGAGTTTCAGCTTAGGGCTGGTTTACTCTTATTTCTATGTTGGAACTTTTTCTAGAGAAAATATTGATTTAAGAATCGATGGCTCATATGAGGATAGAATGGCTTCATCAGACCGTGAAGAGGAACAAAGGTCTCGAAGAGAGGTATTAGGTCTAAATCTTGGCCATGTCGAGGACAAAGAAGTTTTTGAAGAAGATGTAAATCCGTATAGTCGAAGAGAGTTCCTGCAACATATGAAGAAACTATCATACCTGTCTTTGGGAGGATACTCAGCTGATACTACCGTTAATATCTGGAGGCAGATGTCCATTAATGAATTTGAGCCATTTGATCCTCAAGACCATTTCCACGAGCAGGGTATAGACGCTTTTCTAGACGGGGAAACACCGGCAATCGAACTCTATGTAGTTGGAAGTGACACATTTGGTGATGTTCAGCTCATGACCTCTGAATATGAAAAAGTGCTTGAACGCGAAGCTAACACATTGTCAAATCAGGGCATTTTAGGGATTGAAACAAACTATGTCCACGATACAGAAATCCAGAACCAAGTTGAAAGCAGCACAGTGAAAGAGTTAAACTCTGCAGATGATGAGGCCATGGAAAGCATAGAGAACTTTCTCAAAGAAGAATACAATGCGGAAGTCAATAACTTCCATGTTCTAGTAGGAGATTTTGAAACCGGGTGGGGAGATTACAAAGGTAGTTACATAGGGGAAAGCTATTCTGCAGTCTGTAACACCCGAACTGATAAGTATGTCTGTAATCAGGTTCTGCATCAAATAGGTCATATGTTTGGGGCACCACATTCAGCATTCATGTCATTTAATGATCAGATGAGTTGGAGTCCTTTAAAGGAAATTAGAGCTCATTTGGATATAGTTCCATATGGAGTGGAGACTAAGCATAAAGTTGAGGAAAACTTAAACAAAAGGTCGAGTAAAGACGAAATAATATAGGAGCAAATATGGAAAATAGCTTTCTAGGATTTTCTGACGAATATTAGGTATTTAGCGGGTTTGTGGCCAACTTTCTTTCTATCAGTTACTTTTTCCGTTTCTATGGGTGTTTGATCATATACATTTGAGGGCTTCTGTACCCATTCCCAGTTTTGTATGCCGGATTGCTCACTTAATTTCGAGCTGATTTTCTGAGATATTTTCTTCAAGTTTCCATTAATTTTTTCGGCTTCTCTACCAGGAACTTTTTTGGAGAAGAGATTGATTTCCAGTTGATCCGCACCCAATTTCCTTACGTTCTTAATTCCTTTTATCGAATTCAATTTCTCAATTATACTTTCCATGTTTGACCCTTTCGCAGTTACAATCTTGTACAGTTTCAGTATTCTGTTAATGATTTTTGATTTGATGCATTCTCAATTATTTGCTCTCTATCATGTTTTGGGCTTAAAGAAGCTCTTTTCCAGACTTCGTCATCTTTGAATGCAGCGTATGCTTCTCCTTTCTTTGCTTTGAAGAATTTTCTAGCTTTTTGTGCTTTATTTTTGCGGTTTACAATTGGTTCTGGATAGTTTTTACCTATATCCACGCCGGTTTTTCTCTGCTCTTTATCTGACATTTCCCATGGTTTCACTATCTGTTCCGGACTCAAAGCTCTTAGTTCTGGTACGTACTTTTTGATAAATTTTCCTTCGGGATCATTATCCTTTATCTGTTTGGTTGGGTTGTATATTCTGTGTTTGTGGACACCTACGATTCCGGAATGCATCTGCCACTGGTAGTAGTTTATAGCTATGTCTGAATCTATCAAATGTTTGTAGAAGAAATCGGCGCCTTCTTTCCACCACTGTCCTAGAATGTATGAGAAAAATGTAGCACACATCGCTCTCATGCGAAAATTGATCCAACCAGTTTCCACCAGAGCTCTCATCGAAGCATCAACTAATGGATAACCGGTTTCTCCTTTTTTCCAGGCATTGATTTTTTCTTCACTTCTATCTTCTTTGTTTAAATCTCTGAAAACAGGATTGACAGATTCCTTATGCAATTTCGGATTATCTTCTACTTTTTGGCTTATATTCAGATGCCAATAGATTCTATCGATAAACATTTCGAACTTATCTGGTTTTTCAGAGTTTTTTGCTCTCCACTTGGCGTGTCTGAAAACTTGCCGTCTTGATACACAACCATATCTGATATATGGTGATAGATGTGAAGTGTTTTTCTCCGCTTTTATAGGTGAGGAAATACTTGATGGGTATTTCTCTATGTTATCTAGAAAGTCTTGAAGACGTTTGCCTGCTTCTTTAGATCCTCCAGGACCAAATTTTTTCTTTTCAGGTTCGATGTCATACTTTTCTCTTATTTCATCAAGTTTGATTCCGGCCTCTAAAGGATTATCTTCTATATCCTCAGGAGTTCTAAAGGGTTTTGATTTGATGTAGTTTTCTGCATTTGCTCTCCAGTTTTTCCTAGCTCCTTCCTTATTTCTTACTATTCCGTCACCCGTGAAACCTGTAAATCTCTGTCTAGCTTTTTCTTCCATTTGTCGACGAAAATGATTAGCATCCTCGTTAAAATATATTTCATACCCTTCATCCTGTAATCCGGATAAAACTTTGACCGGATTCCCTTTGAAAAGTGCTATCCTCGAGTTTTTGGCTTGATACTGCCTGTTCAAATCTTGGAGGCACTCAATCACAAACTCTATTCTAGTATCCGAAACTAATTCATTCTCTAACCAGTTAGGATCAAAAATATAAATCGGAACGGCTTTTTGCCCGGCCTCAGATAGCGCTTTGTTATCCCTGAGCCTCAAGTCGTTCCTATGCCAAACTACTTTCCTGTCCATATTAGAACCATTCTATGAAGAATTTCATATACTTTGACACCATTGATATCAAGTGATCTAAGGTAGATCAGTACGGTAAAAGCTTCCCTAAAAAGCTTTGAGAAGATAACTGAAGCAAAAGCTCCCATTATAGATAAGTATCAATGAACCATCTAAATTCTCTTTAAATCTTAGACTATAACTTTTTACCACCTCCAGATAACAAAAAGCATTATAAAATTAGCTCTTTGAATGTATAGTGTGTCATCAGATATCACTCAATCCGAAATAAGTGAATACTCATTAGAAGAGATTGGACTGCTTTATTCTGCATTTGAAATGCAGCAATGGCAGGAGGCCTACGATAGATTTGAAGAATTCATAGTACAGGCAAAGAAAGAATTCGGTTCCCATAATCATGACAAAACCTCTCTAGAGATCTATGAAGAAATGCTCGAGGAAACTGAGAAGGCATTAGAGATTGAGAATTACTGTATTCTGGATGCTGAAGAATATGAAGTGCATAGAGCCTTTATGTACGGTGCCAATGCCGAGCCCTCCCTATCAGAATTTAGATCTGCTGTCGAAAATATATTAGAAGGAAAGAAATTCTGGACGGATTATGCAGAGAAATCCTACTAATTAGCCATAGTGTTCCTCAAGATGATCTACTATATCATCACTCTCCGGCATAATAGTGTCTGTATTTGGATCTACTAGAACCGGTACATTGGTCTGTCCAGAGACTTCTTCTACCCGTGAACGGTCGTTAGGATCGGCCTGTCTTGCTATATAGTCGATTCCAAGATCAGTCAGTTTTTGTCTTACCTTTGAGCAGTAAGGACATCCTTCAAACTGGTATACTTCAAGCATCTGTTCTGGTTCTGTCATTTTATCTCACTGCATAATTATTGATGGTCAATGATTAAAACTTTGATGAGTTACTCGATCTCTGAAACTGCTTTCTCAAGAACTTCAGTATTATTTTTATGGGTAAGAAGTGATCTCGCATCCTCCTGCCTGAAGAAAAAACCTTGTTCATGTTCGTCATGAGGATTGGAGTTGACATCGATAAACGTATTCTCGCTCAGCCGGACAATGAATGCTTTGTATTTGCGTTTGATCTCTCTTCCATCATCTTCAAAACTCCATTCAACGGTAGAATCTAGATCCTCTATTTCCTTGATATGGGCTTCGTCAATTCCTGCCTCCTCGTTCAACTCTAATTTGACAGTCTCTCTGTAATCATCTTTCTCAAGGTGGCCCTTCGGCAGTTCCCAGCCCTCCCAGTTTTTCTTTCGGTTAAGGACCACAAATCTGGGATTTCTAGAGTTTTTGTAGGCTACGATCATAACGCCTTTTTCAGTTTTCACGTTTCCAGTTTTTGTTCCCAACTTTAATTAAAAAGTATCAGCATATCGGAGAGTCTTATGCCTCAGAGTAAAGGAAATAGTTTTTATACCTACGGAACGGATTTATTATTAACTGGTGTCAACATGATAAAGCGTTTGAAGGAACTTTTCAGCAATTTATTCACTGATTCGGGAAAAGATGATATCGGGATAGGTATTTACGGGCCGCCAAACGCTGGTAAGTCAACCCTTGCTAACCAGATTTCTAAGGATCTAACAGGGGATGACATGAGCGATGTTTCCGAAGTGCCTCACGAAACTAGAGCAGTTGAGAAAAAGGAAAAAGTTGCTATAGAAGCCGATGATGGAAGATCTCTCGAAATCAATCTACTAGATATGCCAGGCATCTCAACAAATGTCGACTTCAAAGATTTCACAGAACACGGCCTAGAGGAAGAGGACGCTAAAGGACGCGCCAAGGAAGCGACAAAGGGAATTGTAGAAGCCATTAAATATTTGGACGACGTAGATGCATGTCTGGTGATCTTCGACTCAACAGAGGACCCTTACACGCAGGTAAACGTTACAATTATCGGGAACCTTGAAGCCAAGGACATACCAATTCTAGTTCTCGCCAACAAGGTCGATCTAGAGGGCGCAGAACCAGAAAGAGTTAGAGATGCATTCCCTCAACACCCTGTACTGGAGATTTCCGCTAAAGACGGCACAAATATCGACAAACTTTATGAGGAAATAATAGAAAGGTTAAGTTAGATGGGAGAAGACGGTGTCACAATCGAGTTTCTGTCGAAAGAGAAGCTTAACAGCGAAGATTTCGAGAAGAAGCTAGAAATAATACTAGAAAAGGTGAAAGATAACGCTGTCCTAGTTCTAGAAGAATCATGGACTCCCGGGGAAAAAAGGGAACTGATCAAGACATCAATGGAAGAGGTAAACGATGATTTTCCCGGTGTCGAGTTCATGGGCCTTAACTCAGAGAGTTCGAAACTGGAGAGAGCCCGGAGCTTTGTATACGACAAATTCCTGAATGAAGACTATAGAAGAGGAATAACAATTGTAGGTAACTCCCGAGTGATGGAGAAAATCAAGGAAGAAAAAGATACTGTATCATTCCTCGCTAAAATGGAAGAGGAAAACTCTTAGAGGCAGATAATCATGCCACACCGTTGCATGAACTGCGGTAATACCTACGAAGATGACTCTGAAGAACTAATTGATGGATGTGAATGCGGTTCCTCACTATTCATATACGAAAACGAGCCCGAGGAACAGGAACTATCAGAGGATGAGAAAACAGAGGTTAGATCGGACATAGAGGAAATGGTTGAAGAAGGTCTTGAAGAAAGGGAAAACATTAAGTTCAAGTTCGACTTAGATAGTATTGTAGTCGAGGAAGAAGGCGTATACAACATAAACGTATCACGTCTATTGAAGGAGGTTCCGCTGGTAATACGCAAGACAGAGGGAGTATACCATGTCCATCTACCATCGGCTTTCACCCCTGAAAGTAGAGAAATCGACTCATCGGAGCTTGATATAACATGACAGAAGAAGATCGTTTTGGATTATCGAAGATGTCGACAAACCAAGAGGTCGCAGTATCTTTCACACTCTTCGTACTAGGAACACTTCTAGTACTTTCCGGACTCTACCCACTTTCAGAGATCGCGGATCTGAAACCGGCGTTTCTCGGTGTAGTATTAATGGGGTCAGGATACCTATTCGCGATTGAATCGATCAGAGAACTTGAGGAAAAGGATCACTTCCTTTCTAGAAAGCTGATGAACAAGGAATGAAAATCCGTGACCACCACTAAAAAATAAAACCTTTTCTCTCTAATGGATTTTCATGGCAAGTGAAGAGGTAGAACTTGATTTTGAATTTTCCAACGAAGAACTCGCAAACTTTCTGGATAATTTCGCTGACAAACTGAGGGAAGGAGAAGTCGGTCTCAGCTTCAAAGGGCGAGAAGAAGTCCAGATCACACCTAACAAGGATAACAGAGTTGAACTCGAGTTCAGAGAAGGAGATACTTACAAGAAGCTTTCAGTGGATCTGGAGCTAAGGCAGGAAATGCAGAGTACAGATAAAGGAAGAAGAAAGATTAACGTGAAAGTGGTTTAAGAAGCGAAACTTTCCAGGATCTCAATCATCCTTTCATTCTGCTTTATAATCCTATCCAGCTTTGACTCAAGACCGGAAGTATCCATAGACTCTGCTCCATAGTTTTTTCTCTTTTTACTAGAAGAACTCTCTGAGTTTTGACTTTCATTCTCACTTTTCTTATTCCTCTTCGGACTTTCCTCTCTCAGGCCGCCTTCTTCCAGAACCTCTATAGGTGTATCATCTCCTTGTTTTTCATCCTCGTTCTCAGATGATTCTTCAGCCGCTTCCTTCAGTGTATCGAAAGAAGGCGCTGATCCCGAGGAACCAGAAGAGTTTGACTTGTTTTTGTCCTTGACGTTATCCTTCACATTGTCATAGTAACTCATCCATTCCACCTCTCATACCTGAACTGTCTTTACTCTCCGCTTCTCTAGTAGTATTGTCTTTTCTTGAACCATCATTATCTACGAGCTTCTCAAGTAGATTAATTATTCTCTCATTCTGTCTCTCCAAGTCCTTCAACGAGACTTCAGTTCTCCTACTCCTTGATTTTTGAGAATTCGGAGATGCGGAATCTATTTTTGACTCAACCTCGCCTTTAAGTTTGGAGCTGTTTTCATTTTTTTCATCGGTAACGCCGATACGGACTTCGCCCTTTTTCGACCTAGTATCGTTATCGAATAGACCCATACAATAGATTTCTTAAAATCTAAATATAAGACTTTGTGAACAACCAGCCAATATGAAGGCAGAAATCATTCCAACCGAAAAAATCCAGCAGTTGGAAGAAAACCTGAAGAAGAGAGTGGAGAGAGCAGAAATAAAGGGTGAAAAGATAGAAGTAGAAGTGGAGGACGAAGAGAAACTAAGCCGGATACCAGGTATTGATTCTTATTGGGTCGCAGAGGAAAAGTTTGAGGGACTGAAAGGAAGACCGATCGATCAACAGGCATATACTCGATTGGAGAGTAGGAAGGATGCGGTCCGTGCTCTACTTGCGACCATCCAAGGATGGAATCTCATAGTTCTGGAGACGGATAGAAAATGGGATCTGAAACAGCTCAGAAAATATAACCCGGATATCAAGAAACTGAAGGCAGAGAAGCCTAGAGAAGAACTGGGGATAGAGAAAACAGTATCAAGCATTGAAGGGCTCGAAAAAGTTGAGATAGAAATACCTGATGAAGACGAGAGGGAAATGATCTATCGAGAAATGCTTACCTAGTTTGGGAATATTTCTCCGAGTTTGCAAACATTTAAACTTTAGTCAGGTCTTAATGAGTATAAGATGAAAAAGATTGACTATGACCGGGCTGAATACGTCACGAACAGAGAAGTAGAAAACGATGAAGGAGAAAAAACAGGAAGGGTCAAAATGTTTTCATATGATAACGAAGAATATTATTACGAGATGGATTGCCCGTACTGTGACAACGAATGGGACGACAGCCAGGAATTAGGACAAAGGCCTTGGTGGATCGAATGTCCTGAATGTACAAGAAGCATCAATGTCAACAGAATTAAGGATGCGAAAAAGAAAGAGATCAAAGACAGAGGCACTGATGCAGACCTGGACGATGTTGATGTTACCTGAAAAACTAGTCCTCTAGGGAATCCAAGTCTAGTCTTTCCATATTAAACTCTATTCTATACTTGTTATCCATATCTCTCAGATCCGAAAAATCTAATATGTCGCTGGAAGCGATATTTTCCAGAGTTTTCTTTATCTCCAAATCTGAATAAAACTCTCCAGAGTTCACCTCTTCGTCTCTCCAAGGTAAATGATCTTCAATAAAATGATCAAGAGCCTCTTCCAAACTATAATCATAGACGTTAACCCAGAGACTATCATCATTACCTAATTCTTTGAAAGCCTCAAAATACGAGTTACCATCCAGAACCATATACTCATCTTCCTCCAAGGTTACAGCTGGAGCTCTCTTCTCAGAATCCATCTTCGGAATGTTATTTTCACATAAGTCCGAGGCGTATTCACGACCGGAGTAAGGAAAAGGGGATATTACATCTACAGAAACGTTTCTCAAGAGAACGGAGTTATCAAGAATATCAATCTCTTCAGGGTTCCAGACCTTAGCACCATCAACCGTAACATAACCAAGATCATCATCATAATCCTGCAGCTCTCCATCAACCGTTCCTCCATCATATCCAACAGAAACCTCCTCCACAATAGGATCATTCAGCATTCCTCTGATGGTCATACAAGACAGATACAAACCAAAATATTTAACGGAGAAACAAACTCCAACCTTATTTAACTCTTCACCAACTCTTCAAAAATACCACGCCTCGATGGCTCAGTCTGGCTAGAGCGGTCCCCTTGTAAGGGACAGACCGAGGGTTCAAATCCCTCTCGGGGCTATGAACCCTTATTATTTTGTTATCAGTTTCTTGATGCCAATCTGTTGATATAACTGTTTTAAGGTTCTGCGGGTCAGGTCTCTTGTTTCAGCGTTTACCTGTTTTACACAGTTTTTTTACAGTAGTTCTAAAAGTTAATGAAGTAAATTGGTTTTTTACAAGATTTTCTCTAAGAGAGATACCTCACCTTGCTGCTATTAGATTTCCTAAACACTAAAATGTATTAAGAACCCTAAACAAAATGTGATCAAGTGGGAGAAAGTGAAGAGTAGAATTTTTTTGCTGTTAATGCTTTTTATTGCTATTTTAGGTGTTTCAGCTAATGTTTCTGCGGAAACCTTTCTATCAACACCTAGTGAAGTGGGTGTTAGCGATATTGCAGCTATAACAGTTGAGGAAACAGAATTTTCCAGCTTTGAAGCAGAAATAACTATATTCAATGACAGTTCGCAGCAATACACCAATAAAACATTAGCTGAAGATAATGTTGCTTCTACGACGGTAAAATTTTCTGACATAGGTCTTTCTGAGGGAGATTACTCCGTAAATGTTCAAGTGACTAACCAGTCCGAGGGCTTGAAAGACCAGGACTCAACTGAAATTTCTGTCACTTCTGAGACTTCAAACGCTGATATGCTGGCTTTGACCTCAAAGGACTTAACCGGTTCTTGTCCTTTGAATTCAAGTGCCGAATTCGTAGTGAACACAGGAGACTCAGCAACAATAACGGTCAACGGAAACGAACATGAATTCGAAACAAATTATGTCGCGGGCGGCGGAAGCTCAGCGACAATCAAAGTAGACAGAGAAACAGAATCAGTGGAGGAGGGAGACACAGTCAGAGTCAGCGATCAGGATGTAAGAGTTTCAGACATCATCAGTTTCGGAGGCGGAAAAGGAACAGTCGAATTCTCCCTAAGGTCGCCGGGATGTAAGCTTATCCAAGTAAATGTAACCGAGGATAATGACTCGAACTTGACGCAGGTATCTAAGTCCGGAAAGCCTCTTACTGCTTCACTTGTCGGTGGAAATAAGTATATAGCTTTGGTAGACACAGAGAGAGCCGGAGAGTATGACTCGGTTTTCTGGGATGATGACGACATCTTTAATGAAGAGAATGAAACCGGTAGACCTGAAAAAAGATTTCTTGAGCCGGGTGACTCGTTAACAAAGTTTGAAGTAGGAGGTCAACAGGCTAACTTGCGATTCTTGATCTCTGGGGATAACCTCGTCCTAGCAGTTCCTCCAACATCTGAAGAAGTCCCTTTGAGGGATGGAGAAAATCTGGATTACGCATTTATAGTTCACAGTGAGTACGACTCTGGCCTAGGCCTGAATTTAAACGTAGAACCTATCCAAGGGAGGAATATAGAGGCGAAGTCTACGAACCTTAGGACCGACAACGAGAAAGATCTTACACCATCTGATTCAACTACAAACGAATACGGCCTTACTGGAATAGGAACTATCCAAAGCGCAGGTATAGGTCGACATAAAGTAAACATAGGTAATATGTCATCTCAGTACTATGAAGTCAGAAACTTCGATATCAATTATGATGTGATGGACGCTTCGACAGGAAATTCCAAAAGAACATTCCAGCCAGGCGATAAAGTAAGAATAAAAGCTATAGCCGCTGAGGATGGAAATCAAATCGACTTTAATACCATAAATATCCGGGTGATAGATCCATCAGGAGACACCTACAATGAAGAACTAACATCATCTACATCAACAGAGTTCGAACTGCCTGAAGATATCGCCGGAGGCAAATCTACGGTGACGATCGAAGTTAAGGATACCAACGGAAACGTACAGAAGGCATCAACGAGTTTCGACGTGAAAAAGTTTAGAACACACACTATAACTCTGAGAAATGAGGAAGGAAGGCCTGTAACAAGTGAGACTCTGGCACCTAACTCCACTGGATATCTTTTCGTGGGAGCAGTAAAAATCGGAACCTTTGGAGAGGTCAAAGACATTCTAGGGGCAGAATTTTACGATATTGATAATCCAAATACCTCTACTGACGAATGTAAATCCAATGTAGGGGACATAAGAGGAACTATAGACGGACAAGATGCAGTAGAAGTTGTTAATAAGACAAATATAAATAATTCGCAGCTCTTCGCGAACGCTGTAATCGATTTACCTAAAAAAATGGACAATCAGTGCATCTTGAAGTATAATATTAGTAGTGAGGTATCAGGATTCTTTAGTGGTTCTGTAACGGCTGAAAGAGTAGGTACAAACGAGACGCAAAAAGGCCGGGTAACCTTTGGAGTCTCAGAATACAAGATGGAGGGAGAACCTCGCAGCGCCAACTCAAATGAAAGAAAGTCCGAATTCGGAAAGAATGAGAGAATAGGCATGAGACCAGAAATTCGAGAGATCGGTACCAACGATCAATTTCCTAACTCCAATATCACTGATGCATCCATAACAGGGCTTGAGGGCAGAGAAACTAATCCTGTGTCTAATGTGGCTTTCAACAAGTCGGGCAATAACCTAGTAAGTTTTGAGTCTCCCAACGCTTCCGGAACCTACGAAGCCAAGATACTTGTAGAAATAAATACTTCGGAGGGGGATAAAAAGGCGGTAACCGGTCATGGATTTTTCAAGGTCAACCTATTCGGTATAGAAACAAAACTTTCTTCCTCGGGCAAAAGATGGGAAGTAACCCCTAATCAAAATCTAAAGATAGATACAGATGTCAAAAAACCTACAGGAGGAGACAAGCAAGGAGTAGAACTTAACGTTACAGAACTTCGAAACTTTCAGAAAGGGACAAGCTATTTACAAGACATAAACTTCGATCCGAACACCACAAACGAGAACGGATCCGCACAGTTAACGATACAATCTCCATCTGAAGGCTGGAACGAGGGAAATTACAAAATAGGGATAAAAGGCATAGATCCTGAAGGTGACAAGGATACAGGAGACCTCTACTTTAGCGTGGACAAATATGATGCACGAGCGACAAAAATTTTGGACGGTGAAAAATGCCGGTACTACTGTAAACCAACTTTAGGAGATAATCTCCAGTTCGATGTGAACGTATCGAATACCTCGAGCGGCGCTCCGCTTAGCTCTTCTATCAGCCTTGACGGATCCAGTATAAAATTCTATGGAAACAGAAGAACCTACTCCTCAGAAAATATAGATCTCGAAAAACATGCGCAGTTGGACAACGGCAAATTAAATTTATCGACCTCTGGACTGGATCCTGGTTCCTATGGAGTGAATATAAGGGTAGAACTGGATAACTCCGATGATTATGTAAACGCGGATTCACGCATAAAGCTGAAAGCATTCGACTCAAACTTCAGTCGAAAAGAAGTGGAATCAAAGTTCTCAAGACGGAAGTACCATCCAGGAACCAATGTCACATATCAATTCAATGCATCACAAGAAGCAAATTACACAATCAAGATAGACAGCTTGAGAGGATATAATCGTGAAACAGGACAGAATATTGAGATGAAGCCGAATGTAGAAGAGTCATTCGAAGATACAGACGGAGAGATAAACTTAACCATCCCTTCAAACGCTCAAGAAGGAAGATATAGTGGACACGCAGAAATTAGCTCCGGTGGAAAAACACAGTACGAAAATTTGAGAATACGAGTGAGTACCTTAGGCGTATCTATCCCACAAAGAAAAGGCCTGAGGTACCAGAGCAAACTGAGAACGGAGTCCGATTCTATATTCGATACTGACAAGAACAGTACATGCTCGGATCTACTTGACGATTCAAATCTTACATTTGAAAGCAGTTCTCCAAACAATCCATGTAGAGTTGCAGAGCAAGTGGAAGTCGACACAGACCAACCCTACAACGTACTATGGCTAAAAAGAGGTTCTGGGTGGGAGAATGCATCCGTTTACATCACACAGAACTCCATTTTCAACCAGACAGACGACATAGCCAGCAACCTCAGCAAACATGAAAAGACCTCGGAGTTTGACTCAGGTCTCAGAATGAATATCTCATGGACGAACAAGTACAAGCTAGTAATCACACCTACTAATGGCTTTAATTCCTTTGAAGGCCCTGTAGTGGTGCAAGATCCAGGGGATTCCCGGTATCAGGTTTCCATGAAAGAAAATAACTATGACCTTGAGAAGGATCTTAACGGAGATGGAGATATGCAAGATATCCTGAACACGCTTCTCGTGAAAAACTCAGGAAACTTCGAGCTCAGGTTGAGCCTAGGCAACAATTTAACAGCCTCAAACAATAGCACTCACGTCCTAGATGAGAAAGAAAAAACAAGCCTTGGTGGAAAAAAGTTTTATTCAGGGATCATTAGGAACGGCTCTTACAGCGATTACAAGAGCAACCTGATATTCACTCGACCAGCAGAGTACAGCAATTTGGGAGCAACGGTGGCCGAAGGTCAAAATTACACTTTCCCCACGATCATAACTTACCCTAACGGAACAGCTGCAGATGGGAAGCAGGTCAACGTCTCCAGAATAATAAGGAGAAGTGACTCAAAAGTATTCGAGTCGTCAGCGACTGCCCAAACAGATGATAGTGGTATTGCATTTACAGAGACCTCCCTGCCCTCACTTCAGAAAAGAGGAACAGTGAACTTCAGGGTGGTTCCATCAACCAAAGTCGACGGCAAGGAGAAGGAACTAGAAAGATTCAGTTCACCTCAGGTGACGGTTAGCAAGTTCAACAAGGAAGAAGAAAACTTCGTCAAACTTGACATGGGAACTCTAACGAGTTATTCGAATGACACAAAGTCTGAGACGGTAACGAATATAGAGGATTCCGAAGGCATCGAGATAAAAGATTCAGAATATAAAAGCAGAGAGTACAGATACGGGAAAGGCACGGAAGATAGAAAGTCTGGATGTTATGGCCTCGATAGGGGTTGGAACGACTGCGAGGATAGTGTATCGTTGCTGATGTACGGAGAGGATGACGGAGATGAAGAGATGAATGTATCAAACCTGGTAATAGGTGATGAGACATTCGACGATATAGATGAATATGAATTTGGTGATCGAAATGTAGAGGCGAATCTTTCCGTAGCTGACTTCCAGGCTCCTTATATACGTTTCGGAGGAATTCCATCCAAATTTGCTACATTCAACGAGTCTAAAAACAGACTCAGCGTCTATGGAAACAGAAATGATCATCCCGAAGACAAGAACGTTGTAATCGCACTTAGATTCACAGAAACCTTCGATAGGACATCAGCTTTGAATGGAGATTTAATTGTCAATTCAATAACATACAACGGCGAGACATATGATGCTCAAACAGAGTTCAATAAGACCTTAGACAAAAACGGATTAGCGGTTTTCAAAATCAGCAGATCTGACTTCAAGGGCAATACAAGTTCATGGGAAACCGGTTCAACCATCAGGATAAACGGAGAGGTAGATGGTACATCATATCAATCCAACATAGAGATCCAAGAAAGCGGAGGCAACTAATGATGAAGAAAACCGTATTTGCCTTAACCCTCCTATCATGTTTGTCTCTAGGTACGGCGCAGAATGCCGCTATCGAGAACGTAAATCCCAGCTCCCAAAGCGTGACAGTGGGCCAGAGCACCACTGTAAACGTAGCCTACTCGACCAGCAGTGTTAACTCCTGTACTCTAGGAGTAGTTGATTCATCCCTAGCATCCAACTGGGGATCGGACAGCGACATTACAGTGACCACCACAGGAGGCAGCACATCAACAGCCACAAGTCCTCAGATCTCAACAGCAGCGCCCGCCACTGAAACAGAAGTAACCGTAGAACTCGAATGCAGTGCAAGCACAGGCCAAGATCCTAGAGACACATCGACATTCAACCTGAAGGCAAGAAATCCTCCTTTCCTAGAAGGAACTTTAGAGTCGACAGAATCGATAGATGTAAACGCCGATCAAACATACGATATAGAGTTCTCCATATCTAACTCTGGTTCTTCACAGACTGAATCAGCAAAAGCCGTGATAAATACGCCAAACGGTTATTCAACACCTTCCTCCCTTAACCTAAAGGAAGCAAGCCAAGATGATGGAGTTATAAGAGCTGGTAAGTCAACTGGTGCATCAAGCTTTAAACTAGATCCTTCTGATGACTTCCAGGAAGGCACCTTAGAGATAGAACTCACCAGTGCCGAGATAGGTACTACAGATACGATTCAAGTGGAGCTAAACAATCCTAATAATGACAACGAAGACGATAATGACGGTAACAATGATGATAACGAAGGAAATAGTGATCCGGGGGGAGGCTCTAGAGGTGAATTTGTAGCACAGCCTTCTAAAACCCAGAAGATGATTGAAACCGCAAACATACAGAACGGTAGAGCTGAAGCGACTATATCCACAAGTTCAGGCAGAGAAGTAGAAGTCAAGATACCTGAACAGGCAGAGACCAAAGTCCAGAAAATAGGATTGACGTCCGGTAAGTCCTCTAATATAACCGTGAAGGTAAGAAAAATCGCGGCAGACGAGGTTCAAGGTATCAGCAGAGAACCAGATGGTAAGATCTATGAGTATCAGGAGATAAACGTTTCCGGAGCATCCGACGAAGATATCTCAAACGCATCAATCACTTACAAAGTGGAGAAATCATTTTTCCAACAGAATAACCTTTCTCCATCTGATATGAGATTAGAGAGATATGAAGATGGATGGCAGAAATACTCTGTTGAAGAGATCAGTGAAACATCAGTAGCTCGCATATTCAAATCCGAGGTACCAGGATTCTCCTACTACGCTATATCCTTCGAACAGAGCCAATCCCAGGATCAAAAACAGGATAATCAAGACCAACAACAAACACAGCAGGAAAATAAAGAGAACCAAGAAGATAGCTCCTATCAAATTCAAGATTATCTAGCTGTAGGTATACTACTGATCGGCATCCTATCCTTGTTGGGACTAGCGTTCCTCCAAAGGAAGAAAATAAGTTCGATGTTGCATCTGGGCAATGAGAGTAAACTGGAGGTTAAGATAGAGGAACTGAAGGAAGAGATCAAGGCTAAGAATCTATCTCAAGAGGAAAAGGAGATTGTACTGAGGAACATGGAACGGGCAGAGAACCTTGTTGAAGAAGGAAGAACAGATGATGCAAAAGAAGTTATCGAAAACCTAGAGGAAAATTTAGGTTTTTTAGGACCTCATAATAACTGAAATATTACCATACTCATCAGTTATTTCCTTTCCACGTTTCCTGAGAAAATGTAATCTGGTTATCTCTCTAGCAATCTGTAAAAAATTTCTAGAAAAAGCAGTCCAATACAAAGGGAGATAAGTTAACTATCCAGCCTTTGGTTAAATTCTTAACCATATGATCAAGAGGTTGACCAGTAATGAAAGAAGAATACTAGATAGATAAGTTAACCTCTACTTCTTATTCAAACGAGATCATGGTTTCTATTATCTGGATTTCGGGGTCATCTCGTTAACTACAGCGGTCATGTAATTGTCTGGATTGAATATTCTGATGGCTGAAGCGCCGAGCATTTCGGAGATATGTTCAGCTGGGAAGATGACAATGACCATCTTATTTTCTGAGTTTCGATAGTAGCCGACTTCTGCATCTTGTAGAAACTGTAGATTTGAAAGTACCGGAAAGTTTCTCTTTGTTGCGTCAAACCTGTTTTCAACCTTGTATACATCGCAGGTAAAGTCAATTGTGTTTTTACCTCTTCCAACTAACTGGAAGTTTTCACAAAAGTAGCTGTCTGTTTTAAGAGGTACGAAGCACTTTGCTATCATCCTAGCTATTTCAGTTTCAGGTTCTTCAATTTCCCTTAATTCTTCCAGAGAATAACTGTCGAAAAGAGGTTCTACGAATTCATAAAATTTCTTTCCTTTCGGAGTAAGCAAATAATTTTTACTGTCTAGGGAATTACAGTATACAATATCTTCATCTTCCAAGTGATCAAGATAGCCTTGAATAGTCCCCACAGTGGTTTCAGTGTTTCTTTCTAGATATTCAATACTCCTTGGCTCGTTGATCTTCTTTCCTAATACATACATAACCTCAGCAATCTTCAGAAACCTGTTCTGAGGATTTCGACCTAGAGGAGAACCTCTAAGAGCTTCATAATTCTCATAATAATCGCTTTCTGAACTATTTTCCAGGCTCTTTTTCCTAGATGTACCAGTTAGCATATGTTGTTACATATAGAAAGTAACATTTAAATATTAGTTGGTAGTGTTTTCATTCCAGAGGTTTCTAGAATTTTTGCTCAGATGTGGCCAGGGTACTTTTGATAGTCAATCAATAGTAATTTTTTGTGAGCTTCGATCCTGGCCCAAGCACATTCAAGCAGATAGGAATTATACTTGGAGCTACGGCTATGCTTTTAATCTTTCTGTACAGAAGTCTTAGAGAAAAATGGGAATGAAGAAGTATTAATCCTCTCTGGCTTTCTTCTCTTTTTCGAACATTTCCGGAAGATTCTCAACTATGTGATTGACTGCTTTCTCGTCTTTTGGGACTGTAAACCTTTTTTTGTACTTCGGTTCTTCATCTTGATAGTATCCTGTGGCGATCTGGAGAAAACTGTTCTCTGATCCATCATCTTGTACTGCCTTGTTTCTTGATACCTCTACAAACTTCTCCCCAGGAAAGTTTCCATAGTCACGTCTTTGTTTCTCGATTGTCTCGAACTCTACCATAGTTTATTCTTTGACATCATGATTTTTGTACTGAATGGTTAGGCAGAGATTATTTAATTTTGACTGAAATTAGATTTATTCAGGTTAATGGCTGAAGATGATTCTCCCAAGGTTGAAAGAGGAAAAGATAGGATGGAGAGAGGGAGGAAGGAGTTAGAGAAACAGTTAGGTGCTCGAAAGGAACTGGTTGACGGTTATACAGAGTACTATAGAAATAACCGGAACGAAATTGTGGAGGATTTTCTAGGCAACTTTGACAAGACCAAGAAGCCGGCTATAGCGGGTATAATCGTCCTCACACCGATACTTATCACACTCTTCATAATTGACTGGACTCTAGATAAGATAAACCAGATACCCTATATAGAGTTCTTGAACCTGACAGATAAGGTAATAATAAACGAATCCATTAAGCTTGTATTCATAATAAGCCTCGGGGCTTTCCTTGCCACCAGTATAGGCAGAACCGTCCAGACAAAGAAGGGTTTCAAAGCTGAGAGACTGATGGATCGATTTGTGGATAAAATACCTTTCCTTGGAACGATCTACAGCATCGCCAAGGTTACAGCTGACACGGTTTTCAATGGGGCAGATGAGTTCAGCGACCCGGTAAAACTGGAGGTACATGGAATGAAGGTTACCGGCTACAGAACAGGGAACACCTTGGATGGAAAAGAAATCATCTTCGTACCCACATCCCCCAATGTCACTACAGGATTTGTAGTAGAGATAGATCCGGAGGAAGTAATTGAGACTGAAGATACACCGAGAGAGGCTTTTACACGGACATTGAGCGCAGGGTTCGGTGAGGCCGGTCCGCAGAAACCGAAAAGAAGTCCTGTGAAAGACGGTAATAAGAAAGGAGATGAACGGGATAACTGAAGAGTTTGTCAGGAAGAACCTCGAGCACTACTCCGAAACCCAGGGAGTTTTACCAGAGAAACTGGATAAGTTCGGGAAAAAGTATCGGGAACAGAGATATCTCACTCAAGAACAGCTATACAGTATAGCGTATGAGTCCTCGACCCGGAGCGCACATCATGTTAACGAGAATGCCGGTAAGAGATGCAGAGAGGTAACAGAAAATGTGCTGAAAGCTAAGGGAGACTTCTCAAAAATATCACTTATATGCAGTTTGAAAGGATTCAAGGCACCGACCGCATCTTGTGTCTTGACAGCTCTAAACCCTGACAAACATGCAGTGGTTGATACCCGTGTCTGGGCATCACTGGAAAGAAAAGGTTACTTTGATGAAAGAAAGGAAAGCTTCGGGCCGGAAGATTATGTCAAAATGATAAAACCGATTAGAAATCTATCAGAGAAAACAGGTTTCTCAACTGCCCAAATCGGATATGCTTTGTTTGCCTACGACTACAGGGTTAGAGAAGGAACGCTTCACTAGAACCGGAGTCTTAGTCTCTTCCATTTTAATTTACTCCAGTACTTCCATCGGATAGCTTTCTTCATGTGACGTAATAAACTGTTCTTATACGATTTATCGCCATACTCAAGAATAGCCGTATCACCCATCTTCATAAGTAACATTCTTGCGCCTTCCTCAAACTCCTTCAAAGACTTATTGTCTGCTCTGCCTATATTCTCCGCAATAGTTTCAGCCTGACCGATCGCATTGTACGCCGTGACCTCACAGCCGGCATCGGCACATGATCCGAGAGCAAATACATTGCTGTACTCGTGGCTGTTCAACCCGCTGTTGACCTCAATACCGGATCTTCCGCAGTTAAAGTCCCGCTGCACAAGTTCAGATGACTGCATTCCTGCAAGCCAGACAACCATTTCTGCCTCAATCCTTTCTCCGTTCTCCAGTACGATTCCATCTTCATTTACTTCTTCAACTGCTTGGCCGCCTCTGAATGAAATATCTCTCGAGTTTAGGGATTCAAGTACTTTCTCAGATACCTCTTTACTGGAACGCGGCATCGGCCCTGTAGATCGGTCGACTAAAGTAACTTCTATCCCTCTTTCACGTAGTTCACATGCAACCTCCACCCCGACATATCCGGAACCGACAATTAAAGCAGACTCAGCTTCTTCGGCTTCACGGTCAACCTTTTTTGCTCCTTCCAAAGTATATACCTCTAACGCATCTGAGATATCAATACCAAAGCTTGCGATATCATATCCAAGAGATACAACAAGATTATCATAGCTATGTGCTCCACTTGTTGTCTCAACAACTTCTTCATCAGGGTCAATTCCAACGATTTTCTCCCGGGAAAATTCTACTGATGTATCGGAGAAAAAATCATTTAGGTTCATAGAGATATCCTCCGCCTCCATACTGCCACGGGCGATATAGATAAGTGCCGGGGTGAAGAGATGGTAACCGTCTTTGTCTATCAGTTCTACATCATATCCTCTTTGCGCTAGTTCCAGTGCGGAATGAACGCCACCGAATCCAGCGCCGGCCACAACAACTTTCTCGCTCATAAAGATAGTTACCCGTAGCGACCTTAAAAAACTGAATTTGCTTTAAAAGAATTCAGTTACCTTCCAAACTTACAGACTACTTATTCTAGGCGGGATGGTGTAGCGGACTATCATTGGTCGTTTGGGACGACCAGACCCCGGTTCAAATCCGGGTCCTGCCAAGTTAAAGTTCCGGGAAAACCCTCTCCAAACCGTTCTTCAATAATATAGGAGCTTACGTATTCCTCAATTATTCATTCCTGACAAAACCTGGTTTTCAGGTATGAAGAATATCGAATATATCTACTACTGCGAAACCTATTATAGGGCCTACCGTTAAATCGGGTAGAGGCATAGACTTTTCTTAGAACTTTTATTGAATAAAATCTATGGAATGTAAAGTCCTCCAAATGGAATCGTCATTAGCACTGTCAATATCAGGATCACTCTGGTATAAACGATAATCGAAGTAACACCAACGACGATGAGAGTGGCTATCAGAGATACTGCAAAAGACTTTCGTCCTGAAAAGTTATGAATATCTCTTATCCACCATGTTTCCATAACAACAGTGTATAGTAATGGGGCTATACTTGCAGCGCCAACTACAGACATGTAAACTCCTGTCGAAGAACCAAGTAAACTTGATAGATCTACAAATATGGAGATAATCTGAGCTATTCCAATACCCACAACCAGTAAAGCTGATATAACAGGTAGTATTGCAGCTGTACTAGCCGATATGATATATTCTGTCTTGCTTATAGATCTACCTCCAAGAAGCCATACAGATATATGAACAAGCAGAAGTTTAAGCCCATAAATAATAAGAACGAATAAGATTGCTGTCAATCCCCATAATGCGTGTATAGGACTAGTCTGAATAAATCCAGAGAATTCAACGCCATATAAACGAAGTGAAATATTAAACATCAGGACCGAAAATACTAGAGAAAACCAGAAATGACCGCGGGAAAAGCCTTCAGAAATATATTTCGGATATTTTAAACTGCTTTTGACATGCGAAAACCAGTTTCTAACAAAAGACATGTCTTAAATGGAACAAAATTTGCTTTTAAATCTAACTAAGAATCCTAGAGCCGAAATATGACAAAAAGATCGCAAAACTATTTTCCCTACATCAGAGCTTTTAATCCCTCAAATACTGTTACTTACTTCCCGCGAATTCAATACTATTTGCAGTTTCATTCTTCACAACAATATTGACAACTTGGATCACCTATGTTCTCTCGAGTATAGATATTAGAAAAGCAAGGAACGAAGGTTTAAAGGAATATCCTCAAGATTTGGCATAGTGATAATCCTGTTCCGAGGACTTGTTTTGAACTAAATCTAATACTGCTGTATTCGAACATCTACTAAAATATTGAGATGACTGAAAAGGTTCCAAGTTATATTCTTTCTTCCAGTTCTTCCTCAGTTTCTGTTCCGTATCCTTTCTGTCGGTGAAAAATGCCTCTGATATAGATCTTGTTATCTTCAATCTGGTAGAATATTCGATGATCAAGTTTAGAGTTTCTGTCCTCTTCCTGTAGTTTGAGACGGAAGAGTTCTATATCGCCTATTTCTATAAAAGTGGCGTTATCTGGAGTCGCGTTCTTTTCAAGTGTTTCTATTTCATCCAGAATTATATTTCGGATATCATTCTCGAGCCTTGCTAAGTCCTGGCGAGCTTCTTCCTTTATGATGACTTCCATGTGTTATCAGAACTCTTCTTTTACTTCTTCCAGGCTGTGGTTCTCTCCCTTCTCAGGATTTTCTCCCTGTATAATCAGTCTTTTTAGTTCGTCAGAATAAAGCTGTGTCTCTTCCTTGATTTTCTCTCGTACAGCCTGTCGTATATACTCGGAGGTATTCATGTACCCCTCTTCCTCTCTTCTCTCCTCTATTTGTTTTTTTAAATTGTCAGGTAGTTTGATTGAAACAGAAGCCATAAGTTTCTCACTTTGATTTACTATGGTAGCACTATAGTAATAAATCTTACGTTCGTAAGGGTGAAAATCAGTGAGTTCCGGAACTTTCCAATTGCATATCTATTAATTCTAGTTCAAGTCTGGTCCCCACAATAGTCCGAGATCTAGATCTCAATTATCGGCTACTTTGGCCCACATAATGTTCATCAATGCAGGAGATAAATCTGTGTAGCTGTTTTCAGAGTAAAAATATGCAGCTTCTCAGGAAATTCTTTCTCCCAACTATTTGTCATGGAGATGTGTTTTCCTATCACCGAATTTCCGGGACAAAAACCTTCTAAAGGTGAGTTCGATAGCTGTGAAGATTGCTAGAGCTCCAGCAATGTAACCCCATTGAACAAGGCTTAGCGGTGTAATGCCGAAGTATTCTCCGATTGGGGTGTAGAGTATCAGTAGATGAGAGATTGAGGCGAAAAGCATTCCTGCTATCAGATACTTGTTATCCCAGAGTTTGAGTCCGTAATCTCTTCTTATTACTTGGAACATCATGATCTCGAAGAATGCCAGGGCCATGAAGAGCATGGTCTGAGCCAGAACAAAGTTTTCAATATTCCAGAAGAATAGTGGCAGCATTGTAAAAGCTGCCGCCGGACCGGTGAAGGCTATCATCGAAAGAATTTTCTTGTCTATGATGGATACATCTCTGCTTCTAGGCTGCCTCTCCATTATGCCATCGACTTTCGGGTCTTCCCCTAAGGCAATCGCCGGAGGACCGTCACTTGCAAAGTTTACCCAGAGTATCATAACCGCTGTTAAAACAACTGAGTTACTGCCCGAAAAGTACTCTGGGAAAAACAATCCACCGATAAGGATACCCAGAAACACGAACATTACCTCTCCAGAGTTAGTTGATAGAAGCTGATTCGTTACCTTCCTGATATTATCGAATATAGCCCGGCCTTCAGCGATAGCATCCCTTATAGTTACAAAATTATCATCCTGTAAAACCATATCAGAGCTTTTCTTTGCGACATCTGTACCTCTTTGGCCCATAGCAATTCCGACATCCGAATTCTTTAACGCCGGGGCATCATTTACCCCGTCACCGGTCATCGCTATAGTGTAGTCCTGATCTTGAAGCGCCTGCGAGATTCTAACTTTATGTTCAGGTGAAACACGGGCAAATATTTCAGTATCTCTTACCTTATTCTCAAGTTCTTCATCGCTCATCCTTTCTATCTCCTGGCCTTTGATCGCGCCTTCCGGATCAAAGCCGAGTTCTCTTCCAACTGCTTTTGCAGTTTCAATGTTATCGCCCGTTGCCATTACAACACCTATTCCGGCGGTTCTGCAGTCATCTACAGCATCTTTAACCTCCTGTCTTGGAGGATCTATCATACCCTGTAGGCCGAGAAACACCATCTCGCTTTCCAGTTCATCATCTTCGATCTCGATATCCTTAACTTCCTTCCTCGCAAACCCGAGGACTCTTAATGCTCTACGGGCGAATTCCTGGTTTCTGTCAAGTATTTCCTGTTTTCTTTCCTCTGTCAGCTCCTTTTTCTCACCGTCAAGAAGAATCCTATCACACCTTTCAAGGACAACCTCTGGAGCACCTTTCATATAGGCAGTATTATCTTCTGTTACCACGGTCATTCTCTTTCGATCAGAAGAGAAAGGTATACTTGTTTTTCTTTCTTTATCTAACTCGATCCCGGCTTTTTCTCCTGAAACATTTAGAGCGATTTCTGTCGGCTCTCCTCGGAACTCTTCATCAGACTTATCCCTGTTTTTCTCAGCATTGTTGCAGTAAACACCGCATTCCAGTAAAGGCTTTAAGTAATCATTATCAACCTCTGAACCTTCTCTCGTGAACTCTCCTTCTGTAGCGAGGCCTGTACCTGAGACGTTGAACTCTTCGCCCTGGTAGTAGAGGTTTTTGACTGTCATTATGCCTTCTGTCAAGGTACCGGTCTTGTCAGTAACAATATAGTTTACAGAACCGAGTGCCTCAACTACCGGCAACCTCCTTACCAATGCATCCTTATTCAGTAATTTTTTTGAGCCAAGAGCCAGAGTCAAGGTCACAATCGCAGGTAAAGACTCAGGTATAGCCGCTACCGAAAGCCCGATAGCAAGTAATAAAACTGTCAGCAAGTCTGCCCCGGTCAAAAGCATCTGAATAGCTCCTACAAGAGAAACAATTCCTATGACCAGTACACCTATTCTCTTTCCAAGCTTGTCCACCTCCTCTTGGAATGGAGTGTCCTTATTATCAGCATCCTCTATCTCCTCGGCAATATCTCCTACCTGAGTTCCCATCCCTGTCTCAACCACTACAGCCTTCCCTCTACCCTTAACCACATGAGTATTCATGAAAACCATGTTATCTCTCTCGGCGAGGGAAGTATGACCATCCAATTCACCAGGAGCCTTAGATACTGAACTGCTTTCACCTGTCAACGAGGACTCATCAGTTTCAAGCGATTCCGCTTCCAAAAGCCGGGCATCGGCCGGAACCGCATCTCCCTGCTCAAGAAAAATTACATCGCCGGGAACAACCTTGGTTGAATCAATTTCCTTCTTTTTACCATCCTTTCTAACTGTCGCACTTGGTGTTGCCATTTTCTTCAAAGCTTCAATCGATTTTTCGGCTCTATAGTCCTGTATAAAACCAAATGTGCCGTTAGCAAAAAGTATGAGGAAGATTATAGCTGCCTCAGTATATTCCGGTTCATGACCTGGCATAAAACCTATGGCAACAGAAAGAATTCCAGCGGCCATCAGAAGATAGATTAGGTTGTCTTGGAACTGACTTAGAAATAATTTTGGCGCTGAAACAGAGTCACCGCTTCTGATACTGTTCTCGCCTTGCTCTTCGAGCCGTTTATCAGCTTCCTGGTTCGAAAGACCTCCTTCATTTGTATCCAGCTCAGATATTACATTCTTCTTTTCCTTATTGTGCCAGTCCATCTAGGATAATATTAGTCCATACGTGAATAAAAAACCGTTCTAGGTTTCGTAATTTTCTACCCGGTCAGTCTATGATCTGTTATAAAGGTCGGGGGTCATTTTATTACTATTCAAGGAGGTGTATTTTAATTGTGAAAGGTACAGTTAAGTTCTTCCACGATCAGAAGCGATACGGATTTATCGAAACTGAAGAAATGGACGACGATGTATTCTTCCACGAAGACGATCTTGAAGGAGACGTTGAAGTTGGAGAAGACGACGAAGTAGAATTCGAGACTGAGGAAGGAGACAAAGGACCGAAAGCAGTAGACGTCACAGGAGTATAAACTCTTCTGAGACTTTCTGCAAGTAATTCTCAACCAATCTTTAATTTTTAATTTACTTTTGAATCATTTCCGTATTACGTTAAATATTTCTCGAGAAGTTCGTAAATTTCAGGTAAATTCCATTAGTCAAGGATTACTATATTTGATTTGGACACCAAAAGGACCCAAAGTTTGCAGTTTGTAACAAAAGACGCTTAGAGGAAAATTCTCTCATTCCTGATATGCAACACGGTTGCATCTGAAAACAGTTCTGAACAACAAAAATTTTTACTTTCAAAGTATGCCTGGTGCCGAATCTCTATCAGCCTCTAAGCTATATATCTAGGCTGTATTCTACATCTCTGTCTTTTCTGCTTCTTAATACTTCGCGGATGTCTTCAGCTCTTACTGTAGCCCTATCGTTCTCCGATGCAACTTTGACAGCTTCCTCACTTATTTGATTGGCCCAGTTATCAATGAATTCACCAAGCTCTTTGGATGCATCCTCGCTTACCCTTTTGCCTGTGTTTGACTTGAAAACCTGTCTCATGCTTCTTATAGAGAATTCCATTTTGACCTGCCCTCATAATATAACTGTAGAAACATGGTTTAATATTTGATGGTAGATAAGGCAGAGCAGGTATCAATGAATCAAATTATCGAAGTCTGAGAAAATTTTGGAACCTATATATAGTATCTTGAAGACCTGTGAAGTGCTATAATCCAAAATCATTCAAAACAATCTTCAGTCAATTAGTTAATAGCGCCAGCGCCCGGATTTGAACCGGGGAGGGAGCGTATGTCCCAGCAGATCTCGAATCTGCCGCGTTCGACCAGACTCCGCCACGCTGGCAACACAAAGTCTGAACTGATTATTTGGTTGACTAAACTCAAGTCATTCCTCACATTTAAATCATTTAGAGAAGTAGGTATAGAAGGGAATTAGAAAAATGAGGTACGATGCCGTGATTTTCGACAAGGATGGAGTCCTTCTCGACTCTATGGACGATAACTTCAAATGGGCTGATAAGATGAGAGTTGAGATGGCTCAGAAAATTGGAAAGGATATTGACATTAACACTTCTCAAGAAATCGTACATGCTGGAACAGCTAAAGAGCTTGAGAGGATAGCGCAGAGAACCGGTCTTGATATTGATACAATGAAACAAATGGAAGAGGAGGTCGCTAGCAGAAAAATCCAGAAAATGGAAAAAGGTGAGATAGGGCTTTTTCCGACAACAAAAAAAGTTTTACAAAAGGTTTCTGTACCTAAAGCAGTGGTAAGTAATGCCCCATACCAGACCACAAGATTCACGATGGAGAAATTCGGGCTGGAGAAATACTTTGAAGTGATCAAATCGCCCGGGATTAACGATATCAAAGAATATGTGGAGCTGAAAAAACCTAACCCTCAGATGCTTGAGGAATCAATTGAGCATGTAGGGGCAAAAAATCCTGTGATGGTGGGAGACTCCGATGACGATATCAAGGCCGCGAAGAATGCAGGGATCGACTCAGTATTTGTGAACTCAAACGGAGGCACTGATCTAAATCCAAGCCATGAAGTAGAAGATTTAGGTACTGTTGTAGATATTGTGAAAGGCAAACTGACATAAAAAATTAGTTCTACATCAAGTTGCCTATGTCTGAGGATAAAATCTGCTTGAAATGTGGGGAAGAAGCTGTAATCCACAGAGAATACGAGGGTAGAAGTCTTTGCGAGGAGCACTTCACTGAAGATATCGGCAAGAAGGTCAAGAAAACGATCAGGAAAGATGGTCTGGTAGAATCCGGCGACACCATAGCAGTGGGGCTTTCCGGCGGGAAAGATTCTGCGGTAATGCTTGAAATGCTCAGCAAAGTTTTCGGCGAAAGACCTGATATCGAGATTATTGGAGTATCTGTACATGAGGGCATAGATGAGTACAGGGATGAATCAATTTCTGCAGCGCAAAAGCTGTGTGATGAACTTGGAGTTAAGCTTGAAGTCGGTAGATACTCAGATTACTATGATCTCAAGATGGATGATGTGGCTGGGGCCGGCGAACTCGGAAACTGTACCTACTGCGGGATCATGAGACGAGATCTCCTGAACAAGCTTTGCTGCGAAGTTGACGCTGATAAAGTGGCAATAGGCCATAATCTAGATGATGAGGCACAGGCAATTATGATGAACCATCTGAAAGGCGATATGAAACGGTTGGCACGGATTGGAGCGAGGACTGACGCGGTAGAACATGAAAAGTTTGTGCCGAGAATCAAGCCGCTCATTGATGTAATGGAGAAGGAGATCGCGCTTTATTCTCGTTTACATGATCTCGGTGTGATAGACCGTTGTCCTCATGTCCAGGAAGGAACTATGAGACCTATGGTGAAGAGCTTCCTCAATAAGCTTGAGTCACAGATGCCAGGAACAAAACACTCAATTGTATCACAAGGAAGAAGGCTCAGCGATATTGTTGAAGGAGAAATCGAAGTTGATGAAGAAAACAAACTACGGGAATGCGAGGAATGTGGAGAACCCTGTTCTTCGGATATATGCCGGAAATGCGAGCTTATGGAGAATATCAAGGAAGCCGCAGACCAGAGCAAGGAACACAGTTATACAAAGCAATAAAAACTTGAGAGTAATACAAGGTAATATTGATAGATAATGAAAGCAGTAGTTCTGGCTGGAGGACACGCCACACGTTTATGGCCAATTACCAAAGATCGCGCTAAACCGCTTCTACCGCTGGGAAAGAAGCCTATAATCGAGTATATTCTAGAGGACTTAGAGGATCTTGAGGAGGTAATTATCTCAACGAACGACAAGTTTGCACAAGATTTCCGGAACTACATTGATGAATATAACAGAGACAATGTAAAGGTAGCAGTTGAAAGCCAGCAGAGTGAAGAGGAGAAACCGGGAACGATCGGCGCAATCATCAATTTGCTTGACGAGGAAGATATTGATGATGATCTCCTTGTGATCGGCGGCGATAACTACTACAGCTTCAATACTTCAGATTTCCTTGATTTCTGCAGACAAAAAAAGGCGCCTGTAAATGTAGTTTATGATGTGAAGGATCTAGATCTAGCTACCGGTTTCGGTATCGTGGATACCGATGGAGATAAAATAAAGGACTTTGTGGAGAAACCTGAACAACCACCTTCGACACTTGCTTCAACCGCATGCTATTACTTCCCGAAAGAGGATATAGAACTCTTCCATAAGTATGAGAAACATTTCAAGGATACAGATGTTCCCGCCAATAAATACCTTGATGAGCCCGGAAGGCTTATTGAATGGGCTCACAAGAAAACCGATATGTTTACTTATAGCTTTGATGGTGATTGGCATGATATAGGAACAGTTCAAGGTTATGTTGAGGCAATGAGCTCTCTCGTAGATGGAAACATCATCAAGGGAGATACAGAGAACTCTGATATAGGAGAAAACGTTTTCATCATGAAAGGAACCACACTGAAAGATACGACAGTTGAGAACTCCATAATATTTGCGAACACGGAAATAAATGACAGTGAAATCAGGAACTCGATCATTGATAAGTCCTGCGAGATAGAAGATACCGATATGAAAAACGCACTGGTTGGAGAACATACAACACTTTAACTCAGATACTTTTCAGAAGAAGATTTTCTAGCCTCAAGAAAATCTGTGTAATCCTCTTCAATCGAAATTTCTGTCAGATATTCATTGACGCTGGATTCTCCTCCACCAGGTACAATAGCCAGATAATCTTTCCCATTAAACTCTCCGTTCTCTATATACAGATTACCTATCTCAAAACTACTGTAGATATTCTTGTAGTTATCAACAAGTTTGTCAAACTCGTCTTCCATATCCTGTAACAACTCCGATTCCACATCAAAACCTTTAGCTTCAAGCTCCGCATCCTTTCTCCTCTTCTCATATGGATAACCTGTTCCTGCATCAAACGGCAGAATTGTATCCGTTAAAACTTCGGTTATACCTTCAACATCTTTTTCGTAAAGTGGATTGCTTGATTTCTCAACTTCCTTAATGAACTCATCTGAGGCGTTAAACTCGTTTTCCAACCAATCATCGATCTCGTCTCTAAACTGCTTAACATGTATGCATTCATGGAGCATTGTCTTGTACTGCTGTTTATTCCCCATCTCAAAGAATTTATCGCCTACTGAAACAGTTATTTCATCGTTTGAGTATCTCGGAGCTGAAG
Organism: Nanohaloarchaea archaeon SW_7_43_1; assembly: GCA_003009795.1. Classification (NCBI taxonomy): domain Archaea; kingdom Methanobacteriati; phylum Methanobacteriota; class Candidatus Nanohaloarchaea; species Nanohaloarchaea archaeon SW_7_43_1. The sequence continues at coordinate 798,019 of PXPE01000001.1, forward strand.
TTCTCCCCAGAACATTGTAGGGGAGAGAGCTATCGAACTCTAAATTCACATTATCTAGATCGAGGCCATATTCCTCTGATACCTCTGAAAGTTTCTCCCGTGCTACCGTCTCTCTTACATCCGGCTCAAGCTGAAAACCGAAACTGTGTGAACCAAACAGTTTTTACACCTCCGTTGACTCTATGTTTTCCAGTCTTTTCTCCAGTGGAGGATGTGTTGAGAAATATTTCGTCATTTTGTCTGCGGAGAACGGGTTTTCTATGAATAAATTGGCGCCTGATTCCCGAACTTTAGAGACATGCTTCCGTGGTTTCGACTTTTTATTCTCGGAGCTGATTTTTTGTAGGGCGCTGGAAAGTCCTTCCCTGTTTCCAATTATCTTTACTGCTTCAGAGTCTGCTCTGAACTCCATAGTTCTTGAGACTGCCATCCGGATAATGGTGGCAATAATCGGGGTTACAATTATAAAAGCTAGAGCTGAGACCATTTCTCCTCCATCTTCACCGGCGAAAAGCGAGGACCAGAAAGCCAGTTCTGCCAGCATCGCCACTGCTCCCGCTACTGTAGCAACTACTGCATTTACCAGCGTGTCTCGGTTCTTGATATGTGCGAGTTCATGCGCTGTCACCCCTTCCACCTCCTCTTTCTCAAGCTGGTCTAGAAGTCCTTGAGTGACACATACAACGCCTTTGTCCGGGTTTCTACCGGTTGCAAAGGCATTGGGTGTCTTCATGGAGCTGATATATAATCTGGGTTTAGGTATTCCTGCTTTCTTTGCGAGCTCTTCAACCTTGTCATGAAGCTCTGGATACTCCTGCTTTGGTAGGGGTTCGGCGCCATACATTTTCAGTACTATCTTGTCGGAAAACCAGTAGGAGCCGAAGTTCATCAAACCGGCTAAAACCAGGCCTATGATCATTCCTCCGGTTCCACCTATCAAATATCCTGCTCCTAGAAATACTCCTGTAAGAACTGATAGAAGCCCAAATATTTTTGCGTTAGTTTTTACACCGCGTGCCATTAACATAATTATATTCTTTAGACAAAATAATTTAATTTTGATACCTCGAGGTTTTCTCAGCGTACTTCGCCATCACATCGATCTCAATATTAACCAGATCTCCGATACTTTTTTCGGACAAGTTAGTTTTCTCCCAGGTCTCTGGGATTATTGTAATCCAGAAACCTTCCTCATCTATTTCAGTGATTGTGAGGCTGATTCCTTCAACTGTTATGAAACCTTTTTCCACTATATAACGCTCAAACTCTTTAGGCATCGAAAAATGAAGGTTCCAACCCTCTTCCAGCTCTTCAATCTCATTTATTTCAGAGATGTCGTCTACATGGCCCTGAACGTAATGTCCTCCCATTCTATCTCGGGGTGTAAGAGATTGCTCAAGATTTACTTTTTCTCCCTCTCTAAGCCCTGAGAACCAGGTCTTATCCAATGTTTCTTCCGCCAGAAAAATCTCTACGCCTGCCTCAGTAAACTCTTCAACGGTCAGGCATGCACCGCTAACACTGATACTGTCACCTGTATCTAAATCTTCGAATGTTTGGTTGGCTGTTAATTCTATTCTTTTTCCCTCACCAGCATCTTCTACAGAAGTTACTCTGCCTGTCTCATTGACAAGTCCTGTAAACATAAGATCTGGTTTAGTAACAATATTTTAAATTTGGAGTGAAGGGAAAAATAGTCTGGCAGCGTCCTGAATGTCCCGCCGTAAGGCAGTACCGGTCAGATCGCTGAGGGACTTTACTTCCGTGTTCGGGATGGGTACGGGTGTTGCCCCCTCGCCTTGGCCGCCAGTATTCCTAAAGGATTGGTTAACACTTATAAACTACTTGGCGTTGAAAAGTTAGAGTTAAATACAGAGATCAGAATTAACAGTTATGTCTAAAGGTTCTATAGGTGGGATGCTTGACAAACTACCAAGTATCGATATAATTACAATGATAGTACTTGGTTTCGATGCCTACATTATCTACACTAAAGTTGACAGATTTGAAAGAGATGCATTATTCGATGTAAGCTTCGATCCATACGCCATAGCGTTCCAAGTATCCGTTCTGCTTGTACTGGTTTATCTAATAGAGTTCATCCACGATAAAAAGAAAGATAGCGGAGGAGGTCTTCATCCTTAAGCTTCTATAATTTTTCTCAGTTCCTTTGATCTTCCTTTCGGTATCCTAGAGGAAACCTTCTCATCCTTATACATCCCGCATCCGATCACTCTCTCTCCGAACATTATCGCAACATATCCCTCTTCCATATCCAGAGTTCTCTCAATCATTTCCCTTCTCTCTAGAAGACCAATTAACTCCGCTTTATCTACTTCAACTATACTTTCTTCTATTTGATCCTCTAATAACTGTAGCGCATATGTTGTGGGTTTCAGGGCTCTGCCAGTGTCTCTAACGCACCTAATTCCTTGAGTCTCATATTCAAGACTTTCGCCGGTACCGGTATGAATCCAGTAATCGCCCGAGATTTTTTCCATTCTTAAAGATGATTCTTCTCTATCAACCCCAAATCTTCCCTCGAGGTAGTCCCACGCTTTATTTTCTGAACTTGGCAACGTAGATCACCCCCGATTCAAAGTGATGTGGATAAATCCTGACGGTTTTATTCATTTCCTGACCGTACTGATTTCCTTCAAAACTTTTAACGCCTTTTTTGTGATCCGGATTCATTTCGATTTTCTCCAGTTGAAGACCTGTGTTTTCTAGTAGGTACTCGACAACTTCCTCATTTTCCTGTGGATTTATTGTACAGGTAGAGTAAACCATTTTGCCTCCCTCTTTTAGCAATGTCTCTGCCTTCTCTCCCAGCTGTTTCTGGAGCTTGGAAAGATCCTCCTTTTCATACTGATCTGCAGGTTCAAACTTCCTTCTGGCTCTGTCTCCTTCTCCTGTGCAGGGAGCATCCAGAAGTATTCTATCATATTTCCGGTCCTCCGGAATCCTTCTTCCATCGTAGTTTGTTACTGAAACAGAAGCAGAACCTGTCCTGTAGATGTTTGCGTGGAGACTTTTCAGTCTCTGAGACGATTTATCGTTCGCAGCGATTTCACCATTATTCTCTATCTTTGAAGCGATCTGAGTGGTCTTGCCTCCTGGAGCAGCGCACATATCAAGTATTCTTTCGTCTTTCTCAGGATTCAGAGCCTGTACAGGAAGGGATGCTGACTCCTCCTGTACATAGTACTCGCCAAGCCAGTGCATCATTGACTTGCCCGGTGTCTTTTCTCCATTAAGCCTGAAGACCTCAGAGTTCCAGCCGGACTGTTCTACTTCGTCAAATCTTTCTTTCAGCCTCTCCTCAAAATTTTTTCCAGCCCTTATGCTGTTTTTCCTGACGGTTGAGAGCGCCGGTCTTTTACACGCATGCTTGAATGCCTGCCAGTCATCGATCAAAGGTTTATACTGTTTCATACAGAGAACTGTTTCAGAAATCTTTATTGCTGTAGATCTTTCAAGCTAGTCTGTCCGGTTTCATCCTTCCCGAACGCTTTTCTCAAATCTTTCTCTAGTTCCGGAGTCTTCGATTGATCATATAGAGTCGCCGCAGGATGATAAATAGGCATTATTTTTCGTCCTTCTCGTGAGAAAATCCTGCCATGCATACTGGTTATTCCCTCTTTCTTCCCTAGAAGCTCTTTCGATGCAAAGTTACCTAACGTCAAAACCATGTCTGGGTCAACTTCTTCTATCTCCTTCTCTAGCAGAGGTTTCCAGGCCCTGATCCCTTCCTTTTTCGGGTCTCTGTTCTCCGGAGGCCTTATCTTTACCAGGTTGGTAATATAGATTTCAGACCGGTCAATATCTATATCGTTCAGGATTTTGTTCAGTTTCTTTCCAGCCCTGCCGACGAATGGCTCTCCTTGTTCGACCTCGTTCTCTCCTGGCGCTTCTCCGACCATCATCACTTCAGCATCTCCAGGGCCGACAGCAGGCACAAACCTCTCCTCGTTGAAATACTCCTCATCCAGTTTCTGGAAGAAATCACTGTATTTTTCTCTGAAAGCCATAAACCATTTCTTTTCAGAAGGCTTAAAATGTGTTTTTGACCTACAGTATTGCTCGGAATAAGGATTGATGGCGCTGTAGCGATAGATAGATTTGAGAGTCCCGACTCCAGGATTTGAACCTGGGACAATCCGCTCTACAGGCGGACGCTCTGCCAGACTGAGCTAAGTCGGGAATAAGTATTTGGGCTCATTGAGAAGCCAAGTTTCGCATATGTTGAGTCAGGTCTGTGTATCAGGAAAAGATATTCAAGTTTTAATAAGGGTTTTTACTCTGGCTGGAAATCAACTTCTACTTTGTCAGTCTCCTTCATTCTCTCGCCATTTTTCAGCACTTTGGCCGGATCAAGTTTTACTCCCTCCTCTACCTCTACCAGAGGTTTAACTGTGTACTCAAATATTCTCTTTTCCCCTGGCTCGAGACTTTCTATATGCCATTCCAGTTTTGTACCGCTACTGGTTTTTTTGACAACAGGTTTGGCCATGTCAAATTCCTGGGGAACCTCTGCTATATCCGGAACAAAGTCCTTCACATCGAGTTGGATTAGCGACGTGTTTGAGTTATTCTGCAGCTCCAATCTAACCTTGATCTCCCCTCTCCTTTTCTCTGCAGTTTTAGAAATCCTTAGATCGGTCTGAAGTTTTTTGAATCCAAGTACTCCGAGGAATAGAAGGGCCACAAATCCGAATGCGGGCACATAGCTTACGGTATAGCTTACCTGCTTTGATTCGCCCGGTTCAAGCTGAACGTTCCATGTGTAGTATTGGTCGGTGCCCTCTGTTCTCTCTTCCGGTTCAGGTTCGAAATCTGTTAGAGGGTCTAGATATATAGGTAGTGGTTTTTCAACTTTGGCTTCATCCTTCACGTTGCCTGTATTCTTGAGCTCTATTTTCTTTGTTTTCACCAGAAGCGTGTCTTCCTCAACAGTATTTCGTTCTATATTCCTCACTTCTTCTACCTCAACAGTCTGAGAAGAAGAAGACTGAGTTCTTTCTCCATCCTTGTAGACACCTATTGAAATCTTTTCTTCAACCGGCATTCTTCTGTCCGGGACATCTAACTTGAAGTTGTATCTTATACTGTCGCCGCTGTCAAGAATCGCACCTTTCTTATCAATAGTTGAATTGAAGCCTTCTACCCTTACTGTAAAGTTTTCAAGTGTATCAGAAGCTGTGTTCTCTACGGTAGCAGATATATCTATCTCATCCGTAGGTTTTACTCTGTTGTCTGAGACCCGGAAAGAAATTATCTTCAGGTCATACTTGTTTTTTACTGTGAAGAAGCTTCCCAGTTCTTCAGACTCACCGTTCCGGAATGATCTGAGATTAACTGTGAACGCATAGTTCTGTTGGATAGAGTTTTCTCCAGGCGTAATTTCTAACCGGAAACTTTCTTTCTCTCCTGCTTCTACTGTTTTGCTGTATTCATAGTCAAACCATCTCGAGGTAACGGGCGGAGACTGGATACTGCTGATCCTGAAACGATCCTGTGAAGCATAGTCATTCTCCACAGTTATATTGAAGACTGCTGGATCATCAATTGAAGCAGTTCTGTCCACTAGCTTCATATCGGCTGGAAAAGAACTGGTCAATGATGATGCCATAATCAGAACAAGGATCAGCGATATGGTCTTTCTCATAGTCCATTAATTTGGGAATTCTTACTATAAAGCTGATTGATCAAAGAATAAGAATTAAAATGGAGGTACATCGTCTTCAGGCCCTCTTGGAGGTGCGCCTCCCGGACCCATTCCGCCACCCATATCATCTCCAGGCTCCATTGGATCCTGCATCGCTTCTTCTTGGACTTCCTCCATCAAATCTCTGATAGAGTTGATTAATCCATCAAGTGATGACTCAGAATCAGGTTCCTGTATCTCTTCTTCAAGTTTGGAGATCTCTATCTCCAAATCCTTGGCTTTGCCTGTTCTCGGCTCCGGAATGGTCTCTAGAACCATCTCAGCAGAGTCAAGTACCGCTTCAGCTTCCTTCTTTTTTTCCTGAATACTCATATTGATTCACCACTCCTCAATCATATTTAATGTTTTCGACAACCAAATCTTTTTATAACAGGACTTTTTTGTTTTCAATCGGTTTCCAAACATCAACCTCCCCATCAGTACTCCTCAATCGTTCCTCTTGCTCTTCAACAAAGTTATAAGGTGAAAAAGAAATATCACTCATCTTGATAGTAGTCTTTCCACGACTTCACACCCGGTTTCCGCGGGACGAAGCCGGTTTATAGTCTGGAGGCAGCTGTTTCTTCATGTACTTATCCACTACAGAGGTCCTGTTCTCAGTTCCGATGATAATTAACAAGTTATCGCCTTGGAAAATCTCTCTTTCCAGGTTATCCGGTTCTTCACCGTTCAGGTAGACGGCTCCCGATCCACAGTTTGTCTCCCTATATATTTTGAGGCACAAGTTGCCGGTTGAGTTCGATCTCCAGTAACTAGTATTGATGGTTTCCAGAAAATCCTTCCATTCTGCCCCGGTTCTGTGTTTGTGTACTATTGCCGATCTATTGTTCTCCAGATGCACACTTCTGGCATTCAGCTGGAATTTCTGGTCCGTAAAATCCTTCTCCGAGCCATTTATCACAACATGAAATAAGGCGTGCTCGTGCGTTTTTTCAGCGGTTTCTGAATACGAGTCTGTTTCCGTATACTGTGAAAGTCCTACAGATGCCACTAACCCTGTTCCAACAGATACAAGAAGGACAATAGATGCTATTTCACAAGCTTCCATACCCGAGAATAGAAGGTAAAAAGATAAAAGTAGTGTGACTCAGGTGTTATTCCTGAATCTCTGCGAAAGCGAATTTTCGACCTACGCTCGTCACTTCAACATCGTAGGATTCGCCGACTTCTCCACCGGGAACAAAGATCACGAAGCCGTCGATCCTTGCGATTCCATCGCCTTTGCTGCCTAGATCATCAATCTCGACTTCAACTACATCGCCTTCATCGACAGGCTTGTCGTAGTCATTGTCATCTCCGGAACTGTCTGAAGAATCATCTTCAAATTCGTTATCTTCTTCAAAGTCATCCTCTTCCTCTTCTTCGAAGTCTTGATCGTCGAAATCATCTTCAAAGTCTTCTTCAAGCTCTTCGTCTTCTTCAACAGGGTTTTCATCAAAATCTTCATCTAAGTCTTCGTCGTCAAACTGAGAATCGAAATTATCTGCCATAATATATGCACCTTTATGTGTATCCTGTAAATCAGGTCTCAGCTTTATAAACACTACTGATCCTAAGTCACTGATCGAAATTAAAAGGCTGTAAACCCCTAAATGTAACATGCAGCCAGGAGAGGGAGACCAGTGCATCTACTGTCAGTTGATCGACAATCCAGACCAGCTGATGCTGGTAGGAGAAACAGAGAATTTTTATGCCTGGCTCGAAGTTCAACCTCGAGCCAAAGGCCATACACAGATTGTTTCAAAAAAGCATATTGAATCAGTTCTTGATCTTGAGCCGGAGGAATATCAGGAAGCGATGAACCTCATCCGAGAAGTCATGGAGAAAGCCAAAAAAGGCCTGGATGCGGACGGCGCCTCTGTAACAATGAATATCGAAGAAGCAGGAGGTCAGATGATGCCGCACATGTATATCTCAGTCTTCCCACGTTTCTCAGAGGACGAGAATGCTGGTACTCCTACAGGGGCAATCTTCCAGCACCGTAAGGAACTAAAGGAAGAGTCAAAGCTTGAGGAGATACAGAGCGGAATGGATTCAGTAACTGTAGACTTCGGAGTTGAAAAAGTGGAACCACATCCCGAAAGCAAACGTTTCAAGCAAGATAATGAATCCAACGGTTCTGAACAGCCAAAAACCGGAGAGGATGAAGAAGACGAGAAAAAAGACTCGAGAGGCGAGCATGGCGAAAGCTATGAATGGGTTTAGGAGTTATCTGGCTATCGGTCAATTCTTTTAACTTTCAGTTGATCAGTCTGTGATATGACAGAGTACAATCCTGAAAAAATTGAACAAAAAGTCAAGCAAAACTGGAATAAAAACGATGTAAGAAAGAAAGTACTGAGGAAAAATGAGGGAAATGAGAGATTCTATTTCCTCGACGGCCCACCTTACGCATCAGGAAACATCCATATGGGTACCGGGCTTAACAAGATACTGAAAGATTTCTACCTACGATTCCACCGAAAGCTGGGCTACAATGTTCATTCGCAACCCGGTTACGACACACACGGCCTCCCCATTGAGAACAAGATTGAGGAAGAACGCGGCTTCAACTCGAAGAAGGAAATCGAAGAGTTCGGGGTTGAGAACTTCATCAAAGAATGCCAGAACTTTGTAGATGGCCACATGGAGCAGATGAACGAGGATTTCGAAGACATAGGAATCTGGATGAACTGGGAAAATCCGTATGTGACATACCACGATTACTATATAGAAGGTGCCTGGCAGACATTCAAAGAAGCTTACCAGAAAGACCTTCTATACAAGGATCAGTACCCGGTCCATATCTGTACCCGCTGTGAGACCGCAGTAGCCTACAATGAGATCGAATACACCAAACTTGAGGATCCTGAAGTTTATGTTGCAATGCAACTTGATGATTCGGATGAGGAATTCCTGATCTGGACCACAACGCCTTGGACACTACCGGCTAATGCTGCGATAATGGCCAATCCGGACTTTGAATACTCTCTTGTAGAATTTAATGGAAGAAAGATCTGGATGGCTTCCGAACTCATCGATGATACAATGAACAAGTTAGGAGTTGACGAATATGAGGTAATTGAGGAAATCGAAGGAGATGAGCTGGAAGGAAGAAGATATAGTAATCCTCTTGAAGGTATTGTGCCAGCACAGGAAGATGTAAATGGAGAGATAGTCCTATCGGGGAGATATGTTGATCTAGAGGGAGGAACCGGACTTGTTCACTCTGCACCAGGACATGGTAAAGAAGACTATGAGGTCGGCCAAGAAAATGATGTTAAACAGATATCGCCTGTAAACCTGAAGGGAGAATTTACCTCTGACGCTGGGAAGTATGGAGGAACACATGTTAAGGAAGCAGACATCCAGATAATGGAGGATCTCGAAGACAGCCTACTGTACTCTGGAGATTTAAGACACGAATATCCCAAATGCTGGAGATGTGACACTCCACTACTACAGCTTTCTATCCCGCAGTGGTTCTTCGGAGCTACAAAGTTCAGGGATAAACTAAGAAACAGTAATGATGAAGTAAACTGGGTTCCTGACTGGGCAGGCCAGAAATTCGATGAATGGTTGGAGCAGCTTGACGACTGGCCTGTATCAAGACAGAGGTACTGGGGTATACCACTTCCTATCTGGGAATGTGAAGATTGTGACAACACTGAAGTCATAGGGGATAGAGACGAACTACCTGAGGTGCCTGATGATCTTCACAGGCCTTACATCGATGATGTAAGATTGGAATGTGAATGCGGTGGAGATATGCACAGGATTCCAGATGTTCTTGATGTCTGGTTCGACTCTGGTGTGGCTCCTTGGGCATCACTTAAGCATCCAGAGAATGATTTCAGCTTTGAAGAGCACAAACCTGTGGATCTTGAACTTGAAGGGTTCGACCAGATAAGAGGATGGTGGAACAGTCAGTTCATTACCTCTCATATGACTTACGAGCAGAAGCCGTTTGAAAATGTAATATACCATGGAAAGGTAATGCTGGACGGAAGAGAAATGTCCAAGTCAAAAGGGATAGTCGTTTCTCCTGAAGAAGCTATAGAAAAATACGGCAGAGACATCCTCAGATTCTTCATTCTCTCAGGCGATCCGAGTGATGACCTGAACTTCACTTGGGACAAAATGGAGGAAAACAAGGAATTCATGAATATTCTCTGGAACACATACAACTACCGGGAAACTTACACTTCGGCGGTTAATAGACCAGATCAGCTAGAGATCGAGGATAAATGGATTCTATCCCGGCTTAACACACTTGTGGAGAAAGTTGAAAACCACTGCACAGAGCCAAATTTTGAAGCTTTCAAGGCTACAAAGCTTGTCGAAGACTTCACAAAGAACGAGCTGTCCAGAGGTTACATCAAGATGATCAGGGATCGCCTGAAACCCGGATATGATGGAGAAGACAGAAAATCAGCTGAATGGACTCTCAGAAAGGTAACTGATGAACTGCTGAGAACTCTTTCACCTTTCACACCTTACCTGGCCGAATATCTTTACACTGGCGATAAGGACTCAATACACTTTGAGAGCTACCCTGAAGTAAAAGAAGAGTTAACCAACGAGGAGCTTGAAAGCCACATGGCAATATTTCAGGACATAGAGGAGGGGGTAGCCCGATTGAGGCAGGAAAAGAATGTCAAACTTCGACATCCAGTGAAGAAAGTTACAGTCAGCGGGTCGGAAGAAGTAAAGAAAACTGTTGAAAACCTGAGGAACCTACTTGAGGAAAGACTTAATACTGAAGATGTAGAGTTCGAAGAAGTTGATCTTGACTACGAGGTGAAGCTTGATTACTCCGAGGCCGGGCCAAAACTCGGTAATGACGTAGGAGAAGTGGAACAATACTTAGCGGAAGCTGATCATGTCGAAATAGCGGAGAGAGTTGAGAACGGTGAAAACATCGAAATAACGGGATACAAACTTGATCCAAAAATGTTCGATATCCGAACACATGTTCCCGAGGGAATGGAAGGCGAAGAATTCTCATCTGGAACAGTATACATAGACGATGAAATGACTCCAGAACTCGAGGAAGAAGCATTCACTGCTGAAGTAATAAGGGCTATCCAGCAGAAGAGAAAGGATGCCGGACTTGATGTGGAAGATGAAGTAAGGCTCTCATTCTCAGGCGATACAAGCTCGATCGAATCTCGTGAGGACCAGATCAGGGATAGAATGAATGTCTCTGACATTGCCTACGATGGAGAAGGTTGCCAGCATTCCGGCGAGGTAGAGTTCAAAGGTAGAAAAGCAGTGTTCAGTTTCACTGAGCCGGTTGCTTAAAAAGCTGGGAGAGAGGTGAGAAGGTATGAAGACCGAAGAATTAAAGCCGGCTATAGATTATCTCGAGAAAATCAATGAAGAAGACGACGTAGTTATAATCCATCACTGGGACATGGACGGAATCTCTTCTTCCGCAATTATTTCCAAGATATTGGAGCAGGAAAGAGGAAACCCGGCCGATGAAGTAACAATCCCTCATGAAAGAAGCTATCATTTGACGGAAAAGGATCACAAACTTCTGAAAGACGCTACAAAGCTGATTGTTCTTGATTTCAATCTCAAGGCAGATGAGCTCGAGAAAGTTGAGGAAGAGTTCGACCTTGATGTTCTCGTAGTGGATCATCACAGCTTTGACAGGGAACCTGATGTACAGTTTGTCAACCCTCGGGCTGAAGACGCCGAGGTTTACATTCCGTGTTCCAAGATTTGTATGGATATAGCATCTGAGTTCGGGCTCGAGGAGGAAGTAAGATGGATTGCAGGACTCGGGGTTATCCAGGACTTCGGAGTTGATTCATGCCCTGAGCTTTTCGAAGAACTTGAAAACAACTACAAAAAATACCTTCCAGAAGAATTATCCCAGCAACAACTGGCGAAAAACTGTGAGTATGGGAGATACTCCAGCGTACTGAATATTAAGCCCTACAGGGACTCAAAACATTACGCCAAACTGGCTTACCAGGCATTGATGAAATCAGAGGATCTAAAGGAGCTGGAAGCCCAGGAAGAATACAGGAAAGTATACGAAGTCTATCTTGAGATGCAGGACGAGTTCAACAAAGCAGTGGAGAACTACGAGGAAGATCGGGAGATCGACAGAGAGAAAATGATCATATTCTTCGACATCAACTCCGATTTCCACATCACCTCCTCGATTTCCACCAACATGTCAACCAAGACACCAGAATGGGTACACCTTGTGATCCAGAAAGGAGATGAAGAGATAAACATTAGCGCCCGATGCCAGTCAGGAAGAGTTGACCTCGGTGAACTGATGCAAGAAGCATTACCTGATGGTGCAGTTGAAGACGGAGGGGAAGCAGGCGGCCACCAGAAAGCAGCCGGTGCATCAATGAAACCAAAATACCTGGAAGATTTCAAGCAGGACTTCACAGAGCTAGTTGAGTAATCCAAAGACTTAAATCAAACAAGTCATACAAGTAATACATGTCCAAGACAATTCGCGGACTGGATGAAAAAGTATTCCAGGAGTTCAAGGCTCAGGCTAAATCTGAGGGAATGACTATTGGAGAAGCAGTAACAGAAGCTATGGTTGACTGGCTTGATCGAGAGGAAAAAATTTCTATGGACAGCCTTGAAGCCTGGGACTGGGGAGAAAATACAGAAAAGCTGAGCGAGGACTATGAGGAGGAACTATATGGAAATACTGCTTGACACCAGTTTCTTGATAGCATACCACAATAAGAGAGACCAACACCACGGAAGAGCAAGAGAACTTGATATAACCGATCCAGGGATAAATGATTATGTCTACACTGAGACACTTAATATAGTACAGTCAAGACAGAGCCATCCGAAAGCCACAGAGTATGGAAAATACATGAGAAAAGCATTCAAAATATCGAGAGTCTCCAGACCAGTATTCAGAAAAGCAGTTGAAAACTTTCAGAATGAAGATGTAAGTTTTACGGATGCATCAATTACAGCAACCGCACAAAAACTAAATATAGAAAAAATTGCTTCATTCGATGAAGATCTAGACAAATTCAAAGGCTTTGAGAGAATCTCATAAGACTAGTTTCCCGCAACCTGTTTAAACTCACTCCGACAATTAATTAATACAATGCCACGAGAAGACGCTGAAAAACAGAAACAGAAAGCCAAGGAAATGCTTGGAATCTCAGACGACAGAGCCAAAGAGATTTTTGAAGAACAGGCAGACAGGAAACAGCAGAAAAAGAAAGAGATGGAAGAGAAAGAATCCTGATAGACCCTTCTAACAATCTTTCCCTACTCCATTTTTACTTAGACCTGTACAATCTTGGTCCATCATCCGTATCCTCTACCTCAAAACCAAGCTTCTCCAGTTCATCTCTAATCCTATCCGCATCCTCATAATTTTCTTTCTCACGGAACTTCTCTCTAGACTCTGCAAGCAGTTCAGCCATTTTCATTTCTTCTACTGTTCCATCAGCAACAAGGTCAATTCCGATTATATCAAAGAGCTCTTCAAGTGTATTCCGAGCTTTAATGCTTGCTCCTTCACCAGACTCAAGAGTTGAGGTAATATCTGAAACAAACTCCATAAGAAGTTGTTTGGCGTTCGCTGTGTCCAAGTCATCATCCATGTACTTTCTGAACTGATCCTCCACTTCTTCAGCTCTGTCTTCTAATGCATTTCCAGAAACCTTTTCGGCCCAGTTCCGGGCTCTTCTTGCCTTTCTCAGTTCCTTCTCGGCTTTCTCAAGGCCTTCTTTCGAGAAGTCTGTCTCGGAGCGGTAATGTGAGGAGACAAGGTAGAGCCTGATCGCATCTCCAGAGTAACCATCATTTAGTAGACCTCTAACAGTGTAGAAGTTGCCTTCAGACTTTGACATTTTTTCTCCTTCTATCTGAATGAACTCGTTATGAAGCCAGTAATTTGCCTGCCCTTTTCCTGTTGCTGCGAAGCTCTGCGCTCTCTCGTTCGGATGATGTGGGAAGATATGGTCTTTTCCACCAGCGTGGATATCGAACTCTTCTCCAAGATATTTCTGACTCATAACTGAGCATTCTAGGTGCCATCCAGGATAGCCGGTCGATTCTACTCTTTCACCATTATTATCAAACTCTGCATTCCATTTCATGAGATGTCCTGTTCCCTCCGCGTTCAACCAGAGCGCGAAGTCATACTGGTTCTTCTTTTTCTCATCCGGCTCGACGCGGGATTCAGCCTTTTGCTTTAATTGCTCAATATCCTTTTTCGCCATCTCACCATACGGATAATCCTCAGCAAATTTATCCACATCAAAGTAAATGTTGCCTTCTACTTCGTACGCATAGCCGTTATCTATTATCTTCTGAACATAGTTTATCATCTCATTGATATGACCGGTTGCTCGAGGAACTATATCCTGTCTCTCCACATTTATCGCATTAGTATCCTCAAAGTATCGTTCAATCTGATCCTCAACAAGCTCCATCGGCTCCACTCCAAGATCTTCAGCTCTCTTCTCAACTTTATCCTCTCCCTGATCGCCTTCATCGGTCAAATGGCCAACGTCAGTAATATTCTGGACGTGCCGAACCGTATAGCCTTTCCACTCCAGATAACGCCTCAGAGTATCCCAGACAGCGTAAGGCCTCGCATTTCCAATATGGAGATCATCATAGATCGTCTGACCGCACGAGTAAAACTTTGCCTTCCCTTCCTCTATCGGCTCGAACTCTTCTTTTTCCCTGGTCAGCGTATTGAATAGTTTAAGACTCATACTATGATTAGACCACAGGCATCTTTTTCAGTTTTTCAATAAAGTTCTGGATTTCATCTCTTTCCACTGAATCTTCCTCAGCTGTGTCATTGAGTATTTCTTCCAGTTCGTCCACTCCAACCCATTTAGCCTCCTCTAGATCATCCTGAGCCTCTGCTTCATTACTTTCGGCTTCGCAGTGATACAGAATTCTAATCGCTCCGGTACCGGTGTTGTACACCGTTAGTATCTGGTGGACATCAACATCCAGACCTGTTTTTTCCTTTAATTCTCTGAGGACAGCCTCTTCCGGTTCTTCGTCTTCATCAACATGTCCTCCAGGAAAATGCCATTCTCCGGAGATAGGATGATCCTCTGTCTCCGGTTTCTCACCTAGAAGAATCTCTTTACCGTCTGTGACCACACCTCCAACCATAACCCTAAATTTTTCCTTACCCAACTAGTACACCTATACTTCTTAAATCCTTCTTCAGGCCTTTAACTGTTTCCAGTTCATCAAGTTCTTCAGGTTTAATCCAGCGATACTCAGTATGTTCATGATTTAAGTCAGGCTCAGAACCAACTTTTATCAGGAACGGATAAATCTCAAATTTGTCATTTTCAGTATCAAGAGTGAATTCTTCTCCGGACCTCAGTATTTCTCCGGTAAGATTGGTTTCCTCTTTTAGTTCACGGAGAACTGCGTTTCTCGGTGTTTCGTCTTCAATTTTGCCTCCGGGAAAGTTCCATTTTTCTGGATGGATCTCAGTATTTTCTGTTCTCTTAGCTATCAGAAACCTATCTTTCTCTGGATGATACGGGACAGCTGTCGCAACTTCTGTTATATCATTCATTATTTCAACTCCAGCTTTTCCACTGCTCTCATTCTCCCCCTAGTTTTCATATCCTCCAGCTCCTCTAGATCGGTCCATCTGTAGTCACTTAGCTCCCAGTTCAGATTGACTTCTCTATCTTCAGTTTCAAGCAGGACAGGGAAAAGCCTCCAGTAGCCTTGTTCTCCTTCCCCAATGTAAAAATCACCGGTTTCCAATGGTTCAGCATCAATATTCGCTTCTTCCTTCAGTTCCCTAACCGCTGCTTCTTCAGGTTCCTCCATATCCTCCAGTTTTCCCGAGACAAAACCCCATTCGCCGGAGCTGGTGTTTTCCTCCGATCTCTCAACCAAAAGATATTCTCCATCTCTCCTGACAACAGCTAGAGCGACATCGCCTTCAACCAGATCTAGCTTCTCCAGTGCTTCATATTGTCCAAGAGTATTATAATCTCCGAACTCTGATAGCTCTATCCAGAAGAGATTGTCATGTTCGTTCGATAGCTTCTCTTCCGATATATCTGAGAAAACTTTTTTGCCTATTTCTACAAGTACAGGATTCAAAAGATAGCTGGAATCTACAGAGCTGGGATAGCTTTCTGCAACTTCTTCAATCTCAAAGCCATAATTATTCCATTCTATCTGTATTTCTTCCTTCAGCTCTCTTTTAGCAGTTTCTATTATTGATTCTCCTTCTTCTCTTTTACCGCCTATCCACTCCCAGCAACTGTCTCTAGTTCTTCTGGCGAGGAAATATCTGTAGCCGTCATCCGTTTGAGTTCTAATTACAAGCTGGGCGACTTCGACTTTTTCCATAGCAAATTATTTTGCAAGAACGTTTAAGGAACCGAAGCCAGGGCTGGGATTCGAACCCAGGAAAATCCGCTCTGCAGGCAGACACAATAGACCACTCTGTCACCCTGGCATTATACCTAACATTTCTAATCTGTCATGTAATGTTGTAGATGGAGGGCAATAGTTTTGAACCTTCCATACATGGTATCTTGAACTCCTACTTGGATTGCTAAAACCTATCTTCTCAACCCAGTTCTCAAGCTTTGAAACACCATTCAACTGGACCTTGAACTTGTTGCTTCGATAGAAATCAATATTTAATTCCTTAAGTAGAACTTCGATCTGATCAAGAAACTCTTTATCCTTCATTTTAATCTCGATCACAGGATAACAGTTTTTCTCATAGGCTCCTCTTTTAGCGAAAAAGAGCGATCCATCGGTATCTATTAAACCTCGAAGATAAGATGAGACTAATTCTTCGCCTTCTATCCAATCAGGAACCCTTATAGATTCTTTTTTGCCGTTAGGGAAGAACTGATCCAGAAAACTAAAGACTTTCTTTGAATGAACTTAATATCAACTCTGTTAACTCCTTCTCTACCATAAATCCGTGGAGTTATATGAAAAAGTTCTCTGAATAAATCGGCAAGAAAACATGCATAGTACTTATCTTCAGAACCGTTTAGCGTAAACTCGACCCTGTAGCTATTATTTTGATCTGTAATATGACCATCACCCGCTAAAGCACCCATAAATTCTGCGAATTTAGGGCAAAATTCAGGTAGAATAGTATCTCTCAATTCAGATTTTTCTTTTTCATAACGTTGCAAATTAATTTTATAGTCCTTTAAATCTTTAAAATCGCCTTTCATGCGCTACAAGTCATACTAAGAATCTAAAACGTATAAAATTATACCCGCTTTTTGTCTCTAATCAAAGAGATACTCAACAACTTTCCGAGACCCTTTTATTATTCACGAAGCATTGAGAATTAGAGGCTTAGAGGTAATGAAAGTAGAAGTACTTGGGAACGCACAGGACGGCGGGGTACCACACCTAGGATGTGAATGTGAGCTGTGTGAACAAGCGAGAGAGAAACCTGAGGAGGCGAAGAAAATAGCTTCTCTGCTGCTAGAGGAAGGTGATGGCGAGAATTCAAACGCAAGGTATCTAATAGATGCTACACCGGATTTGAGATACCAGATCACCGGCAAATATATTGACGGGGTATTCCTTTCACATGAAGGCCTAGGTCATATGACCGGACTGCTTTTCCTGGGAAAAGAATCACATAATTACGAAGGCATACCTGTATATACTTCAGAGAAAGCGAATGAGTTCCTTCAGAAAAATGATCCTTACAGACTTCTCAAAGACCGAGGAAATATAGACGTTTATGAGATAGAGGATGGAGACGAACAGAATTTAATGAACGGATGCATAGAAATCATGGAAACTGAGCATCCAAGGGTCAATACAAATAATTTCTGCTTCATGATTCACGGAAAAGAGAAGAAGCTTTTCTACGTCAGCGACGTTCATGAATGGAGCCACGAGATTAAACAAAAAGTCAAGGAGGCAGATATCGCTATACTTGATGGAACATTCTGGAGCGCAGATGAAATCGATAGATATAGCGAGGTCTCACACCCTACCATAACTAATACAATGGCCGAGATGGAAGATGTGAACACCGAGATCTACTTTACACATCTCAACCATACAAACCCTGCATACAGAGAAGATTCTGAGGAAAGAGGGGAACTGGAGAAAAGAGGGTTTGAAATAGCAGAGCAGGGAATGGAGTTCAAAATTTGATGAAAAAGATGCATCAGAACCCGGGAATACCAGATCTCTATATGGAAAAACGATTCATATATAAAGAATAGCGTTCAAATTCTAAATAATGTGTTTAAAGCGGCTCAAATCAGTATTTAGTTTCTTACACCGATCCAAATGAACAGAAAACTAACTTCGCTGAAAATGTTATTTGCTCTCGCCACAACTTTCATGACTGTGGAATTTTCAGACTCGCCGTTGAGAACTCTTTCCTATGCTGCAGTGGTTTTTACAGCAGGAGGGAACCTGTGGTTCAAGTCAAAGAAGTTCTTGATCAAAGGCTGAGTCTTTAACCTAACGACTTTTAACCTTTCTACATGAATACTGAAACGGTAGGTCGGGCGGCTTGGGGTCGCCTCTTTCCGGAAATCCTCGTGAAGCCGGAGCCGTCAACCAGTGAGCGGCGTTCTGTCTTGCTTCGGCCCCTTTACCGATTGTTGATGGTCCGTCCTCTGGGAGTCTGCATGGTGTGAACCGGGTCAGACCCTGACGGGAGCAACCCTAAGCATTGTGTAGGCTGTTCGGAGGGTGGCGGACCTGAGATCGGTTAGGGATTCCCTGAAGCATTTCAGGCGTCCACCACTGGAAACCACTATTTTTTCCAACTTTCCAAGGGAAAAACCTGGTTCAACACTGTTTTTTGGTTTCCTACAGTTTAATTTACATCATTTGGGAGCAAATATCTTTACGGTGATCTAAAGTTGATACATATATTCGGTACCTCACATGTTTCACAGGAAAGCCTAGACCTGGTAGAGGAAAAAATTGAGGAAATAAATCCTGAAATAGTTGCACTAGAACTTGATGTACCAAGGCTAAACTCTCTTCTCAACGATAAAAATAAGAAAAGAGGGGGCTCGCTTTTTGTCAGAATTTTACAGTCCTTCCAGCAATCGATAGGTAAGGAAACTGGTGTAATGCCAGGTGAGGAAATGCTTCACGCCTATCGCACGGCAGAAAAAAATGATATAGAAGTAGCTTTGATCGACCAAGATATCCGAATAACGTTCAGCAAGCTGAAAAATGTGTCTTTCAGGGAAAAACTGAAGGCCGGAGCCCAGCTTCTAATAGGAGTGGTTTTCCCTGGAGATTTCGAGATAGCACATGAGATCCCTGAAGAAGAGCTTATCGACCAGCTACTACTTGAAATGGAGTTCAAATTCCCGGAAATGTACGATATTCTTGTGGAACAGAGAAATAGACATATGATTAAATCGCTTAGAAAACTTGAGAAAGAAACCGACGGAGATATTGTTGTTTTTGTCGGAGCAGCACATAGAAAAGCAATGGTAAAAGAATTCAATTAAGGAAAAAATGGAATCAATAGTAAAGGTATCCTGGAAAAACAAGTCAAATGGCTGGAAAGCCGGGCTTATGGTCGCAACACAAGATGGTTTTGAGAAATGGAATTTGACTCCGGAGAGAAGCTTCTCGTTCGAGTTATCAGATGAACGGCGATGTACCGGTTACGCACCTTCTCAGGGTGAAAGAGCGAAGTGCCCAGAGTTCAGAAGGATAGACTCAGGCTCCCAATGCGGTGAATGTCGGGGAAAGGACATATACTCTGATTATGTCCGGGGAGACAATCAGACAGATATTGAAGGAGAGTTCTCAGTTTATTTGGCACAGATCTCGGATAGCGTCAAAGTCGGTGTTACAAGAACCGGCAACGTCAGGAGAAGATGGATAGAACAAGGAGCTGATTATGGAGTTGAGATACACCATGGAATGGATGCTCGTGTAGCACTAGACACTGAATCAGAGATATCCAGCAATGGTATAACAGAAAGGATAAGAAAGGATTCAAAGCTTCCTTCTGCAGATAATCCCTCAACTCTAGAGAAAGCAATGGACAAGCATAGCCTTGAAGGAGATATAGTAGATGTCCAGGATTTGACAGTCTATCCAGAGCCAGAGGGCGATTTCAGGCGAAAAGGACTTTTCGAAGGAGAGCTGAAATCAGTCAAAGGTCAGATAATCTCTAATGGAAGGATCTGTATGGCGATGAGTTCTGGAAAAACTTTGAAACAACCAGAGCAACAGGGACTAAATCGGTTCTGACGGAGATAGGAAATTTATATTCAAAGAAATCCAATGTTTTATCAGAGATGACAGACTTCGAACGTGAGTTAGTAAATGCATTTAACCGTTTCTTCCAGGAAGAGGAAATAGAGGGAATAGCACACCGGAAGAAACAGCATCGGTTCTCCTCGCAGCTGTGTGATGTTCTCGTGGACTCGCCTCACGACATGTTTTACATGGCTGTGGAGAACAAGTCGGTGAAAGTTACTTCAACAAACAAACTCTATTTCACACAGCACTTTTCAGTTTCCGATGACGGTCACCAGATCGCAAGAATATCAGATTTCTTAGATAGATCGGGGAGACAGGGATATCTCGCTGTAGAACTGAAAAGAGGTAGAGGAAGATCAAGAAAGGCTTATATGGTTCCTTGGAGCTTCATTAGAGACAAATATGAGAGTGATGGGAAAGGAATCCATCTAGATGAACTTGACCAGTTCCCGGAAATTATGAGATCAAGTGAGGACTACTCGATAGCCGAAATCTGCCAGAAAATGGAGATTTAAGACCAGATTTAAAGAGGTTGAACTGAAAATACTAATGTGACACGACCGGTTTACAGTCCTTCAATAGATGAACTAAACAACTTTGTCGGTACCACGCTAGTAACAGCTGTTGCACTTATTGCATTCAAAGACACTCTAAACATTAATAAAGCGCTTTTCTACGTAGCTGTGGCCGTGATTGTTCTGTTTTCCCGTGAACTGGGACAGAGACTTGTCGCACACTGGATGGAGGCTGAGATAGAGCTTAACTTCTCAATAGAAGGATCTCTGACAACATTATTTGGAGCTTTGATGAGTTTCCTAACCTCACTCCCGATTATACTGCTTTTCCCGATTTTCAACAGCTTTAGTGTCGAAAGTTACGAACACTGGGGTAAATCGATCGACGCGATGTGGATCAAGAGAAAGTACTGGATAGTATCCGGCGGAATAATCAGTATGTTAACATTCTACTCTGTATTCCAGTACCTCGGGATGCCGCAGATATCAGAAGCTATCTCCCTATTCCTGATCTTCCAGCTCCTGCCCTTTAACTATTCAAACATCCCAACCGGGCCTCTAGACGGCTCAATAATTATACGGTGGAGTGGATTCATGTGGCTAATATTCATGGGCTCTGCAATCCTCACACTTCTCGCAGCTTAATGCATCTGACAATTTATATTCGAAGATACAGCATACAGAGTTATGCCAAAGATCAGTGTCGGCCGGGATGATGAAGACAGGGAAGAACACGGCCTGAAAGGAAGCGGGGTGATCGGAAAACATCTTGTCGGTGAAAAACAAGAAGCTCACAAGGCCAACCCGATACACTTCGATCTTGCGAGACCCCATGTTATGGGTGTATTTGGCAAACGAGGTACTGGCAAGAGCTATTCAATGGGGACTATAGCGGAGGAGATACAGGGCTCAGATATCTCACAGAACCTTTCTACAATAATAATCGATTCTATGGGTATCTACTGGTCAATGGCCCGTCCAAACAACAGAGCTACAACAATGCTGGAAAGCTGGGATATGAAGCCGAAAGGCTTCGATGCCAAGGTCTATATCCCGGAAGGAAAAGTAGATGAGTTTGAAAGCCAGGAAATGCCTTATGACGATACTTTCACGCTTAATCCGGCAGATTTCACTTCGCAGGAATGGGGTATGGCTTTCAACATTGAGATGAACTCGAAGCAGGGTATACTTCTTGAAAGAATGATTTCCAAGTTAAAAGATAATACAGATAACTACTCGATCGACGATATAATAGATGCGATCAGAAGCTTTGACTTTCCTAAAGATACCGAGGAAGGGCTTGTCAACCGTTTTATGACAGCACAGGAATGGGGAGTCTTCGGCGAGGAATCTTCACTTGAGAAATTCACTCAAAGAGAAGAATTATCCATAGTAGATGTATCGGCTTTCGGGGAAATCGCCTCCGGATGGTCGGTCCGATCTCTAATCGTTGGTTTGCTGGCGAAGAGAATACTTAGAAGGAGGATGACAGCAAGAAGAATTGAGGAAATCGATGAGATGCAAAACATTGCAGAGAACGAGATGCCTCTCACATGGATGCTTATAGATGAGGCACACGAATTTCTGCCAGCGGAGGGAAAAACTCCGGCTTCAGATCCCCTGCTCAGATGGGTTAAAATCGGTAGGGAGCCCGGTGTATCATTAGTTCTTGCTACACAGCAACCGGCAAAACTTCACCCAGATGCATTATCACAGTGTGATCTAGTTCTCTCACACCGGTTAACTGCAAAACAGGATATTGATGCTCTAGGAGAAATCATGCAGACATACATGAGATACGATCTCAAACATTACATTGACTCACTTCCTGATAGAACCGGTACGGGACTGATTCTTGACGACAACTCTGAAAGAGTATACCCCATTCAGATGAGACCAAGAAAGTCATGGCACGCAGGTGGAACACCGGATGCATACGACGAATAACGGGACCGAGATACAGCAAGTGGTCGAACAGCTTTTCTTAGCCCCTACTGAACACCCCGAGATACTTCCAACAGTATTACCTCTAATAATCGGTGCGGTCGCATTAGAACTGTACTTTGGGAAGCACCCGAAAGAAGACCTTGGATGGAACTCATCGGTCGGAAATGCAATAATATGGACTGCAACCGGTTTTAGCCTCTTGGTGACCTCAACCCTGACAGGACAGGAAAGGCAGGCAGTCTACGGATTGATACTTATGGGAGGTATTGTAAGCTACATGAATTTCTATCATAGATGGCCAGCTTCCGTGGCTTATCTGATTTCTTCCTCGGGAATTGTTTACTCCCTAGCTTACTCACTGGTGGTTGTAATCAAAACAGATCTGATCATAAATCAAACTGTACTGGAAGCAGTTCTATTATTTGTAGTAGCGATTAATATGTTATTCAAGCTGATGAAAGGATTCGAAACACCTTCAAAAGAAAGCCGGATTTTCCGGAGCTAAAATAAATCAGATTTATCAAACTCACAGATCAAACTTTTTCTAAATGCCTCAGCTTCTGAAATCCGATAAAATAGAATCGAGAACATATCAGGAAGTTATTGCCGCCTCCTCAATACAGAATAACACGCTAGTGGTACTGCCGACAGGACTCGGAAAAACTGTTATCGCCGCAATGGTAGCAGCGCAGAAGGCAGAAGACGGAAAAGTGATGTTTTTGGCGCCTACAAAGCCCCTTGCCGAACAACACATCAACACTTTCCAGGAGTTCGTAGATATAGATGAAAACGATAAAGCGCTCATGACCGGTGAAACAAGGCCGGATGAGAGATATAAACTATGGGCGGAGAAGAAAATGTTTTTCGGAACGCCACAAGTAGTTGAAAACGATCTTATATCCAATAAAGTACCAGCAGAGGATTTCTCCCTAATAATATTTGACGAGGCTCACAGAGCAACCGGAGACTACAGCTATGTATTCATAAGCGAGAAAATGCCGAACGCTCATAAACTGGCATTGACAGCCTCACCCGGAGGAACAAAGGAGAAAATCGATGAAGTAGCAGAGAACCTAGATATAGAGAACTATGAGGTCAGAACAGAGGATGACCCGGATGTAGAGCCCTATATCGAGGAAAGAGAAGTTGACTGGGTAAGAGTCTCGCTTGACGATAGCTTTGAGGAAGCAAAGAAAAACCTGGAGAAAGCCTACCAGAAACAGCTGGAGAAACTAAAGAAAAACGGCCAGCTGAACTCTACAAATAATGTCTACAAAGGCGAACTGCTGAAACTGAGAGGGGAGATAAGCGCCAAGTTGAGCTCGACTGATGACCCAAAGCTCTACAGGTCGATCTCTCATGTCGCATCCGCATTGAAGATCAGCCAGGCAGTAGAACTCCTGGAAACACAGGGCGTATCCCAGTGCTACAGCTACATAAACGGGCTGAAAAATGATGATTCGAAGGCTGCGCAGAAAGCTTTGAACAACGATGATTTTCAAAGAGGAAAAAATCTTGTAGAATACCTGAAAAAGAAGGGAAAGGAGCATCCAAAGATTGACAAACTAAGGGAAATTCTAGGGGATATGGCAGAAGATGAAAAAGCCATAGTTTTCACAGAGTACAGGGATACAACCGAGAAAATCGCAGGGGAACTCGAAACAGAAGGTCTGAACACCACTAACTTCATTGGCCAACAAGGAGACAAAGGAATGAGCCAGACCGAACAGGCAGAAGTACTGGAAGAGTTTGAGGACGGAGAACACGATGTAATTGTCTCGACAAGTCTCCATCCCAAGGAAAATATAATATTGAGATCACCAGAAGGAGAGATCAAGGTTTGGGAGATAGAAGATTTTGTAGACAGTTTGACTGTAAAGGAAGGGGAAACAAGTAGAAAAATAAAATCTAACTGGGAGGTTTTTACAACAGATGGAGAAGAAACATTTTTCAAATCTGTATCGAACGTACATCGACACAAGAGGAAAAACAACGTATTGAGATCAACTCAGAGAACAGCAGGAGACTTTCTGGTAACAGAAAATCATAGTATTTTCAGCTTTAACTCAGACGGAGAACATATACCTGATAAGCCCGGCGAAGATAAATTCGTAAACCTTGCTTGGGGTACACCCCAAATCGAGGAAAATAAGGAGATAGATTTAGCTAAGATGCTCCACAGGGAACTTCCTAAATGTAAAAAAGACATTTTTTTCTTTAGCTTTGAGAATCTGAATCAACCCAGAATAAGAGAGATTAACTCTGAAAGAATGTTCCTAAACAGTATAGAAGAGAGCACTTTTATCAGGCAAATTTCAGAAGAATCAGGTCTGGACCCCAAAACAATTACTGAAGTCAGAAAACGTTTGGAAGAGAGAGATATTATAAAAAGCGAGGTGAACGGCAGGAAAAAGTTTGTAAGAACCACAAAAAAAGGGCGACAATACAAGGAATTTCTAAACTGGTTCGAATTAGAACAGGAATACTATAAAGGCAAGTATAGAATAGGTCTGGAAACTGTTGCCCAATCGCCAGAATACTACCGAGAATTCTGTAGC
Source organism: Nanohaloarchaea archaeon SW_7_43_1 (assembly GCA_003009795.1). Taxonomy (NCBI): domain Archaea; kingdom Methanobacteriati; phylum Methanobacteriota; class Candidatus Nanohaloarchaea; species Nanohaloarchaea archaeon SW_7_43_1. The sequence goes on from PXPE01000001.1 coordinate 822,999, forward strand.
CTCCAACTTGAATTTTCGTACGGAAAATCAAAAGTTCCCCGATTTCTCTCAATAAAGGACACTGCCAGGTTCCTGGGGTACTTTGTTTCGGAGGGTCATGTAAGAAATCAGAAAAAAAGCGGAGAACTACTTCTCACAAGGGAATCCGATGACGATATAAAACAAAAGATGCAGGAGAGTATTGAAGAAGGTCTCTCGATGGAGACCAATACTAGATCTGCTGGCGTATTCATATCATCCAGAATACCTTATTACCTGATAAAATACGTGTTCAAATGCGGAACTTCAACAGAAGAAAAACAGGTCCCCTCACAGATTTTTTCTGGTAGTAAAGAAGCTAAATGGAGGTTTTTAGAGGCTTATTTTGAAGGCGATGGGTACTCTGATGATGGCAGAATAACTCTGAGCACGATTAGCAGAAAATTGGCAACAGGACTTCATTTCCTATTAAGACAGCTGGGAATCAAAAAAATAGCAATCAGAAGAGAGGAAAGAGAAAAGCGCAATCATAGCGACATTTACAGAATAAAAATACATGAACCTCTACTATTCAAACAGATAAGCGAAAAAGAAGGCAGAACAACATACTATGATCTAATCCCCGAAGCAGTAAATGACAAATCTGTCTTCAACGAAATAGGAAATAGCTTCGGAAAGGTAAGAGAAGGATGCAGAAAAAAACAACGACCGGAACAGAAAACTTGTTTTGATTACATAGAAGAAAACCAGAAATTAGAGGAACAGCCAGAGTATGTCTACGACATTTCAGTAGAAGAAACCGAAAGATTCTTTGGCGGCACGAGCTTAGCATGTCTCCACAACAGCATCGGAGAGGAGGGACTGGATATACCCGCTGTCGACTATGTTGTATTCTACGAGCCGGTTGCCTCAGAGATCCGGGATATACAGAGAGCTGGTAGAACAGGACGACAGGAGTCAGGAAAAGTATTCGTCCTGATAGCAGAGAACACCAGAGATGAAGGAAACTACTGGTCGGCTCACCATAAAAAGAAAAAAATGAATTCGGTTCTCCAGGAACTGAAAGACGAAACACGGGAGAAAGCACAGAAAACATTGGACGGATACAGTAATGAGGAAACAGAGGAAGATGAGGAGAATGATATCAAGGTCATAGCGGATGATCGAGAAACCTCTATCTCCAAGAAACTGTCGAAGATGAACCTGACTGTGGAACAGGAAAGACTGGATGTGGCCGATTTTCTTGTTTCCGATAGAGCAGCGGTGGAGAGGAAGCAGGTATCCGATTTCGTGGACTCAATCGTAGACAACCGCTTGTTCTCCCAGATCACAGATCTCCACCAGTTCGATGTCCCTGTGATAATAATTGAAGGAGACAACCTCTACACTCACAGAGACATTCATCCGAACGCCATCAGAGGAGCACTAGCCTCAATCAGTATGGACCACCAGATACCGATACTCTGGACAGATGATGAGAAAGATACCGCAGAAACACTTGCATCCATGGCAAAGAGAGAGCAGGAGGAAGAGGAAAGAAACATATCAGTAAGAGGAAACAGGAGCGGGAAAACACAGAAAGAACTGCAGAAGTTTGTTACCGCCGGTTTACCTGATGTCAACAAGAAGATAGCGGAGAGACTGCTGGAGGAGTTCGGAACAATTGAGAAAACATTTACTGCTTCAGAAGAAGAGCTCAAAAAAGTAAAAGGTATAGGCGAGAAAAAAGCCGGAAAGATAAGATCGATAATCGAAACAGAGTATAATGAATGAAAAACCGCTGATAATAGGTATAGATCCTGGAAACACTTCCGCAGTCGCAGCACTGAATCTAAACGGTGAAACCGAGTTTCTGATAAGCCGAAAAGAGTTCTCGCATCACAAAATAATAAGAACTATAGTAGAAAACGGATACCCTCTGGTGATTGCAGCTGATAGAGAGGAAATACCTTCAACAGTTGACAAAATCGCCAGCTCGCTTGGCGCCAAAAAGTTCACACCGGAAAACGATCTTTCGAGAAAGCGAAAAGACAAACTGGGAAAAGGCGACAACTCACACGAAAAAGATGCCTATGCCTCAGCTCTCCACGCCTACAAAAGCTTAAGCAAGCAGATAAGAAAAATTAACAGCAGAGCGGAAACAGACAGTGAAAAGCTGGATGTCGCCAGAAAACATCTGCTGAAGACCTAGAAGACAATGAAACTGAAGGAAAAAATAATCAAAAAAATTAATGAAACTATAGATGAGTTCAGATCAGGGTATAGAGAAGCAATTAAAGAACATCCAAAGCTTGGAGCATTGGTACCATTTATCGGCAAAATGTTTATAGCAGGACTTATCTTCCGTGGAATAATATTGTTCAGCCCGAATACATATTTCTTGCAACAATACCTAGCCGAAATTGTATCCTACATAATGAATTTGTTCGGTGAGAGCTATCAGCTTCAAAATGCCAAGATAATGGGTCCGAAAAGTTCCTACCTTATAACTAGAGACTGTCTTGGATGGAAATCTGTAGCTGCGTTTATAGGGCTGATATTCGCCTCCACATCAAATCTAAGAAAACATCTAAACATCGTTCTTATCGGCTCCACAGTCCTAATTATGTTAAATATTGTTAGAGTAATTACTACCATCTGGCTCAGCGAACTTGGCATAATATCTTTCGATATAATTCACACCTTTCTCTGGCGATGGGGTATGACAGTAGTTGTCTTCATACTCTGGTTTGTATTGCTAAGAAGATATTCTGATGCCCTGCTCTAGGAATCTTTAAATAACAGGGAAGGGAATAATTCATTATGAAGAGAAAAGGAATTTCACCATTAATCGCTGCAGTACTTCTCATAGCATTTACAATGGCTGTAGCATCAATTTTCGCTCAGTGGGCACCACAACTAATGGAAGACGCACAAGGAGACACAACCGAAAGAGCAAACGAAATCCAAAGCTGCTCTGATAGAACCCTAAGTTTAAGCAGTAATGATGGTGGAGGCAATGTAACTATCACTCAGACTGGAGGAACTGAGGGTATCGGAAACTTAACAGCGACCTTCTACTATGAGGATGGGAAAGCTGACCAAGCCGAAACAGATGAAACCAGCGATATCGAAGATCCAACAGGAGTGACAACACTAGAGAACCCTCAATCCGCCAAAACAGTGACAGAAGTACGAGTTCAGCCAACTGACTGCCAAGGAGCACCGGCGGCATCTGAGGAGTTTTAGTTAACCAAATTCACATATTTTTACCCCTCTATTTTTTTAACCCGCCTCTGCAACTATTTTATGATGTCAAATGGCGTATCTGAGGATGTAAGCAGAGAGAAGCTTGAGGATGAGCTACAAGGTATAGAAGATGCAGTAAAAGAGATGGAGCAGAGAGTCTCGGACCTTGAAGATAAGGATATGATGGCTGAACTTGAATCACTTTCCATCCAGGAAGAGGTTCAAGAGGTAGAGGAAATGCTCAACCATATGGACGAGGATGAACTAGAAAAACGCCTCAACATGGTAGAGCAAATCAAAAACGAATACCAGGAAGGAAAGGTTCACGAGAAACTTGAGTATCTCTACCAGCAGATTAAAGAAATTAGAGAAGAGACCGGTAACCCTCAAAACCCGGAACAAAAGACACGGATAGAGCAACGATTAGAAGACCTAGAGGAAAGACTAGAGAAGGCCGAAAACGGTGATCCAGGTCAGAGCTCAGGACAGGAAATGCCGGAAAAATACAGAAAAGCCGTCAAGTCAAACTACAAACAACTTAAACACCTCAAAAAAGATATCAAAAAACTTGCATCGGAAGAATCTTCACCAAGTGGATCCGATTCAGTAGATCTAGACGAAGTAAAGGAAAGGTTGAGTAAACTAGAGGAAGAGAAGAAAAAACTTCAGGATCTGCCGGAAGACCAGAAACTAACAGTAGAAGACGAGCATCCTGACATCTCATCACTTGAGTTCGACGTTAAGTCAATAAAAACCAAGCTTAATTCTCTGGAAAGCAAGAAAATTGGTGAAAAAGAGTTCAAGAATAAAATAGATGAGCTTGACTCTGAGGTAAAAGAAGCGGTAAATGAAGGGGAAAAGAGAATACAGAAAGTAGAAGATATTGTACAGAAAGACGAGATTGAGGAATTTGAGAGCTCTCAGAACGAACTGGAGGAAAGGATAGAGACCGTTATGGATCTTATAACAGATAATCAGGAACACCTAACCCGCATAGATGAAGAGTTCCGAGAGATAGAAAGAAAAAGTCCTTCGGGCGAGAAAATTTCAGAGCTGGAGGAGAAGCTGGAGAACAAGGCTACGGAAGAGAAGATAGGTGAACTTAAGGATATTGTAGAGGAAGCAGCTCTTGACGAAACGGAGGAAAACCAGGACCTAAGGCGGCAACTGAACAATATATCAAAGGCAGTGACCGATAATCAGGGCTATATATCAAGACTTGAACAGGAGTTAGAGAAAAAAGATGAGGCAAGTGGCAAAGGAAATGTGGAAGAGCTTAGAAACGAAGTCGATGAACTAAAACGAATGATCAAAAACCAGGAAGCCTCGAGCCCCGATGAAAAAGAAGTTATGGAACAGGAGACAGAGCTTAAGCAACTTGAAGAGAAAATAGATAATCTGGCAGAACATGTAATCAAGAATCAGGAGAAGATCCATGAACTACGGGTAAAGACCGATTCAGCGGCTGAGCAACAGGAAGACATAACAATCATAAGCTGAAGAAAAAGAATAGCCAGGAAACCCTGAAACCTATTACATCTACAATGAAAAGGGCTATTGGGAAGACTGGAATAAACTTTATTCCCTCTCTAACTTCGACAGATTCTTTGTCAATTGATTCAATATCCTCTTGAGTTATACCTTCTATCTTTCCACCTAGCTCTTCATCCTTTCCAAGAACTTCTCCTCCTTCAAGATCCTCAACAGCGATCTCTCTAACTAGCAGGTCATCCTGAATATTCTGGAAAAGCCGGTAAAGCAAGACCATAAACAAGAGAGATACAAAGTAAACAAATCCAAGTACAGGATCGGTGTATGCAGCAAAACTTGATATAACAGCAGAACCTAGAATTTCCAGTGAGATCCGTTTCTCATCAGACTTAATGTCAGCCCACGTCTTGTCAACTAACTCGGGCTTATGGTAAAGCTTGAAGAACCCGAACCCGAGCGTGTAAACAAATCCGGCAACGAGTACAGCAGTAAACACGCTGATAGGGTATATTATGCCAGGTCCTGAAACCCCGTAAGGCGCTGCAAAACCGAGCACGCTCATTGCAAATGCATCAGCACCGCCCCACATACCAAGAAAGTAAAGCCCCCAACCGTAGATAGAGAAAGCTAATCCGACTCCAATGCTCCATGCCAGAGGCTCTCCTATTGAGAAAAACCACTTTACGGGTGCCGAAACAATCAAAGAACTGAAAAACGCAGTGTAATCGATATACTGGAGTGAAGCCAGCAAATGAAGACTGATACCGGCTATAACACCTACCACATTTAAACTATCAGGTACTTCCGTAGTCTTCAGATCGAATACAGAAGCAGTGAAGAGAATACAGAAGGCTGCAACGTGGGAGAAAAGCACTAACATGTTACTCTTTAAACCAGACGTAGTTAAATTTATACTGTTTTGTGATGAAAGACCGGAACTGGAAAGATCTCATTATAGAAACCGGAGTGGACAATCTCCTGAACCATATTGTTGAGAAGAGAGAAGCAACGATATCCCAGGCATCTGAGGAATTAGGTGTAACAAAAGATCAAGTCAAAACCTGGGCAGAAGCACTTGAAGAGAAAGGATTTCTTGAGAAAAACCATTCCCCGCAGAACGGAATGATACTGAAATATACTGATAACAACCGGGAGAAAGCTGATGAGAAACTTCAGGAATTGAAAGAGGAAGTAGAGAAGAAATCCAAGACGGTAAAGAAAGAACTTGAAACCAGGAAAAAAGAAATGGAAGAAGCCAAGGAAAAACTGGAAGAAGCACAAAAAGAACTTGAGGATGACCGGGAACAGGGAGAAGAAATATTTGACAAAGTAGGTGAACTCAAAGAAATAGAAAATGAGATAGATGAGACAATAGAGGAACAGAAGGAGAACCCTCAGGGACTCGAATCAGAATCCGTTAAGCTTGTGTCAAGAATAGATAACGTCCTCGAACGGATAGATGAAGCAGAAAATCCAGCTATCTCATTCGAGAAAAAGGAACAGAACATCAGGAAAAAGATCAAGGCTCTCAAAAGATTAGAAAATCACGTGAAAAGCACCAAAGAGAAGGAAAAGCTAGATAAAAATATGAAAAATTTTTCTAAATTCAAGAGAAAGATAAAGAAAAACATCTATCGGAGAGACAAGGAACAACAGTAAGGCCGGAAGCCGAAAGGTAATATCGGATAAAAAGTAGATTAAATACCTAGCCGGGTAGACATAAGAGAAAAAGAATACCTCCTGAGAAGTTACATATACACACATTTCAGGTCATCTAAACTAGGCACTCTATATAGGATTTACACTATGGGCTCACAACGCTTTTTTTATATGCAGGCCGGCCGTACTCTTGTTCATGAATAACGTTCTCTGGTTCGAAAATATTAGTGCAGACGATACCTCTCGTGTAGGAGGAAAGAGCGCAAATCTGGGAGAACTAAAAAACGAGGTCGAAGTACCTGTACTGCCAGGCTTTGCAACAACTTCAGATGCATATCAACAGTTTATCCACGATACAGATCTCCGCGACAAGATAGAGAATCTACTTAACGGTCTCGACACTGATGACATCACTGATTTACAGAGGAGAGGAGAGAAAATCAGGGCACATATCAAAGAGGTAAGTATGCCAGAGGACTTGAGAAAAGACTTCATCGAATCATATGAGGAACTGGAGGAGAAACTCGGCGTTGAAAACCCTGAAGTAGCTATAAGATCAAGCACTACAACCGGAGATCTGCCCGGAGCTTCTTTCACAGGTCAGCAGGAAACATACCTGAATGTTTCAGGCAAGAAAGATCTGATCAAGAGAATTAAAGACTGTTATGCCTCGCTTTTCACGAACCGCGCTATCTCCTACAGGGAGGACAAAGGTTTCTCACATTTCAATGTGAAACTGAGTGCGGTAGTACAGAAGATGGGTCGCTCCGATACCGGCGCAGCTGGAGTAATGTTCACGCTTGACCCTGACTCAGGTTTTGACAATGTTGTAACAATCAAAGGAAGCTACGGATTGGGAGAATATGTTGTTTCAGGAGAGGCTAACCCCGACGAGTTCACAGTTTTCAAGGAGAACTTCGGTATAATCGAGAGAAAGCTCGGTGTTAAAGAAGTCAAGCTGGTGAGAAATGACGAACAAAAGGAAGGAGACGGCGAAGAGAACACTGAGAAAAAGGTTCCGAAGAACGGTAGGGAGAAATTCTGTATAACCGACAACCAAGTAAAAGAACTGGCCCGTTACGCAGTTAGAGTTGAAGAGCACTACGAGAAGCCTATGGATATTGAATGGGTGTTTGACGGTCAGACCCGTGAAATGTACATTGTGCAGGCAAGACCGGAGACTGTCCATGCTGAGAAAGATGAGAATATAATTGAAGAATACGAACTGGAGGAAGAATCAAATGTTATTCTAGAAGGGGAATCAATCGGATCGAAGATTGGAAAGGGTGAGGCACATGTGTTGAGCTCTCCAAAGGAGATCGACCAAATTGAGAAGGGCGAAGTACTTGTCGCCGATACGACAGACCCGGACTGGGAACCAATCATGGAGAAAGCAGGCGCCATAGTGACTAACAAGGGAGGAAGAACTTCTCACACAGCTATTGTCTCGAGAGAGCTAGGAGTTCCAGCAGTAATCGGTACAGAGAACGCAACCTCAAAGCTCAGTGACGGCAAGCAAATTACCGTTGACTGTTCTTCAAGCACTGGAAAAATCTGGGACGATAAACTTGAATTCTCAGTAGAAGAACACCACCTCGATACCATACCAGATACGGAGACCAAGGTTCAGGTAAACATCGGGGAGCCCAACGAAGCCTTCCATGTAGCTCAGCTCCCCGTGGATGGTGTCGGACTGGCGAGAGAAGAGTTCATAATCTCTTCGCACGTGGGCGAACACCCACTGAAGCTAATAGAAGAAGATCGGGAAGAAGAGTATGTTAGAGCGCTAAGATCCGGGCTTGGAAAGATCGGAGCTGCATTCTATCCTGACCAAGTAGTTGTAAGATTGAGTGACTTTAAATCGGATGAATACGCTGAGCTTGAAGGCGGAGAGGACTACGAAACTGATGAAGCTAACCCTATGCTCGGATTCAGAGGTGCATCACGTCACTATGATGAGGTTTTCTCGCAGGCCTTCGAACTTGAGTGCAAGGCGTTGAGAAAGACGATTGACGAACTCCAATTAGACAATCTTACAGTCATGGTTCCTTTCTGTAGGACAGTAAATGAAGCCAAGGACGTCAGGGCTAGGATGAAAGAATATGGACTGGATAATGGCGATGTGGAAGTATATTTAATGGCAGAGGTCCCTGCCAACATCATAAGAGTGGAGGAGTTCGCCGAAGTATTTGACGGTTTCTCAATAGGGACAAACAACCTTACACAGCTAACACTTGGGGTGGATAGGAAAAGCGACAAGTTGGGGGATTTGTCCGATGAGAGAGACCCTGCGGTTAAGGACTCAATCCAAGAACTAATCAAAGGAGCTCACGCTAGGGATCGGCATGTTGGAACATGTGGTGATGCACCTTCAACCTACGATGGATATGTGGAGTTTCTAGTGAATAGTAACATAGATGCAATTTCAGTCTCCATTGACGTAGCGCTTGAGACCATATTTAAGGTTTCAGAAGCCGAGGATTCAGAAAAAGAACAGGGAACCTATGAGTTTAATGTTGATAACATGATTGGAACACCTGCCGGGAAAGTATATGACTGTCTTGAGAGCAATGGGAAAGCAACAACCTCGAAGCTACTGAACTATACTTCTTCCAAAATTGACAGCGACTCGTTAAACCAGGCGTTAGGATGGTTAGCAAAAGAAGATAAGATAGAAGCTGAAAATAAAGAGAGAGAAATCGTCTACCGTTTAAAGAAGTAACTTAATCTATCCTAATTTTTCTTTTATCTGTTTCTTCTCCCGCATGCTTCACTGTAACCGTGTACAGCCCAGGCTCCAGTCTTTCGTTGGTGAAACCATCGTAGACTGCTACTGCGTTACATGTGTTGTAGAAGTCGGAAATAGGTGAATCATCGGATTTCTGAATATTCAAGGTAACCTCGTCGTCACTTTGACTGTAGCTGTATGAGAGATCCGTATCTGGGTTCTGTACAGGGAAATGTCCTGAGAAGTAAAATTTGTTGTGTCTGACATCCATGTTTGAGACTGTACCTCTTTCGTACTGGCACTCAGTCTCAAGGTCTGTGAAATGTACAGGATTTGATGCTCGGACTAACAGTAGTCCAAAACCAGCTGCGACAATCACTGTTACTACGGCCCAAAACTTAGTCATAATTATCCCTACGTGGTAGTTAATATTAAATACCTGATGAGAACAATCTCCAATGACTCAAAATAAAAATTTAATTTAGTGCTGCTGTTGCTTGATCATTTTAAAGTTGCAATGAGATATGTCCTATATGCCAATTAGAGTTTGGATGGTTTTCGAGGCAGTAGCACCTGAGAAAGAAGCTGTTGAAAATTCAATGAGTGAACATATCGAGAGACTTGGATCTGATGAAGGTGTTAAAGTATCAGATAAGGAACAGGAAGAGACTAAGGAAATGGATAATCCACATCCAAGCCTTGAGAAAGGGTATTCTAAAGTGGTGGAGCTTGAGGTTGAGTTTGATGACTTCACCACTGCATTGAAGACAGTAACTAACTATGGACCTACGTACGTACAGTTTGTAGGACCGGAGAACTTCAAAATGGGGATGAAGGAAGCTCAGGAAAGCCTTCAGACGGTCGCGGATACTATGCATCAGTATACACAGAAAGGGGTTGGGGGAGTTGTAGTGTCAAGAGAAACAGATGAAACCGCCTAACCTATATAATTTAAGAGCCAGAAATTGGTACTCATGAAATGGTTCTCGTTATTCTTACTGTTCCTGATATTAATCTCAGGAGCATCTGCAACTACTATTGAATCAGAGTCCCTAGTCATTGATCTGGAGGCCTCAAAGGCACAGGCTGAAGTAAAGGTTGAGGAACTAACCTCTTCCGACTTCACATATATCACCTCTGCCAACGTGGAAGATATTGACGCCAAGATTGACTCAAAGGAGTTAAACTGTAAAGTTGAAACTCTGGCTCTCGGAGATGAAGTTGTGTGTGAAACAGATAGAAAAAAGAATTTTACTGTAAAACTAAATTATCAGTTTTCAGGTCAAATGAGTGATGGCAAAGAGCTAAAGACTTTCAGATACTCTCATCCTATCTATAGGCCTACAAAAAACTTTGAGCTGAGAGTTGAGCTACCTGAAGGAGCAGGAGTTGCTCAGGAAAACGCGGACAGACCCATTTCTCCCTCTGAAGGAAAAGTTGGCAGCGATGGAAGAACAATTTTCGTAGAATGGGAGAGAAAACCGCAGATAGGCGATACACTTAACTTTGAGATTGCCTATGAGCCTTTGAACTCTAAGAGAGGTTATGAAAGCATTTTTATGGTAGCTGTGCTAACCGCTGTTCTGTTACTGGCCGTTCTAGGAGGTTACAAATACTGGAAAAGAATAAATAGAGACAGCGTAGAAAGCCTATACTCTGATCTCAATCAGGACCAGCGAGATATTATTGAACTACTACGTGAAAACGAAGGCGAGATGTTGCAAAAGGATGTAGTAGATTCTTCCGAATACTCTAAAGCAAAGATATCTGGATTAGTATCCAAACTAGTGGAGAAAGATGTGATAGAGAAGAAGAAAGAAGGCAGAAGCAACAAGTTAACTATCTCATCCTCCTACAGATACTGATTTATTTAGAAACAGCAACAGGGACAATCCGTGTACCTGAACTACTGATAATTCTGCATACACACCTGAGGTCTGTATTCTTATCCACTTTATCGGAGATATTAACATCTATAACTCCAGGAGGATAGCAAGCGGCTGACCCATCAAAGCTTTGATTGGACTTTATCTGTTGTTGAAGTGAATCACAGTACCTACTGTCCGGTTCATCATTCAAGTGGAATGAACCAACCAGCCCGATCAGGAGGCCTAAAATGGCTGCACCTACAACAATCAGGTTTCGTTTCTTCATGGTTTTACTGGCTCTCTGAGGTCGAGTTAGTTGAGTTTAAACTGGTTTCAATGTCTTGCTCAAGAGAATCTATTGACTGGAAACCTTGCTTGACTTCACCATTGATCACCAAAGTCGGATACTCTTCTACATCGTAGTAATTAAGCAGGAAGTTTATTGGCTGCATATCTAGCTCTGTATCCAAGGGATAGACAACTACATCTTTTCCGTACCGCTGTCTTACCTCGGTCAGGACTGTAGCTTGATCGTTACAGGCATCACAGCCATCGCTGTAGAAATAAACTATATCGACTACTTCTCTATTGCAGGCATCATCGAAGTTTCTTATCTGCACAAGATTCTGCAACAGTAAGTTCATGTATCTCTTCTTGACAGTTGTATATTCTCTGTTGTCTATCTTGTTTGAGTCCTCATATGCGGCAACTTCCAGTCTAAGATTTCTTATATCATCTACTGTGGTATTCACCCATCCTTTGACCGCTCTGCAGTCATTTTTCTCCAAGTTCTCTGATAGCTGTAATCCTACAAGCCTCGATCTCTGCTCTACCTCAACCTCCTCAATCTGAGATTTCAGGTTGTTCACCTTATAATCGTTCAATGAGAGTGCTGTGTAAAAAATTCCTGAAAATATTGCTGCCGTCAAAAGCACTGCGAACAATGGGTACTTCCATTCTATTTCTCTTTCTACCATGATCTTTCGCCTCTCAACTGTGAGATGACCGCTGCAACCCAGAAAAGAGCGAACAGCAGGCCATATACTGTCAGGAAAAGTATGTAATGAACTTTTCTTTCCCAAAGACTTAAATCCTCCTCCGCCGTCCTCAAACTTAAAACCAACATAACAATACCTGCAAAACCGAGAATGCTGTAGAAAACATGGAAGATCGAAATACTCTGTAAGGTTAGATGGAACTGTGTTGGTAGGGATCCGGTCAGCATGTAAACACTGAACAGTTGGAAAATCCCATCTATAACTCTGTAAATCATATGGAAGAGCATGAAAACTACGGTCACCACCCAGATAACATTGAACGGTATTATTATGACACCAAGATTCCCATACCGTGGATTAAACCAGAACTCCTTGTATTTTATTGCATTCTTTATGTAGCCTCCATACCATCTTGTTCTCTGATCTATCAATCCTCTGAAAGTGGCGGGAGACTCCGTGTCAACATACGCATTTGTACTATTTTTGATAACTGCACCGTCTTTGAACATCCGGAAGGCTATCTCCATATCCTCCGTCAGTGTTTCCTCATCCCAACCACCCAATTCTTTAAGATATTCGGCATCATACAGACTTCCCGGTCCCGGCATCACCCACTGAGCGTCAAATATAGCGAAGAGCTTTCTCAGGAATAAATTATAGATATATTCAGCCCACATAACTTTTTGGGCCCAGGTTTCCGGGTTTCTGACCTTCATAGCAGTTGTAACACCTTTCACGTCATTCTGTTCCATGTGACCTACCATCGATTTCAGCATGTCTTTCTCCGCAAATGAATCTGCATCCATACAGGCAACCAATTCGGTCTCAACCCTCCCAAGTGCCTTATTAAGCGAATTTGGCTTTCCGCTGTTTTCTTTATCAATTATCTCTATCCTATCACTGAACTCCTGCATCCTTTCCAGAGTAGAGTCAACTGAACCATCATTGATCGCTATTATCTCCAGTTTATCCATTGGATAATCCATGTCTAACAGAGAACGAATACAGTTCTGAATATGCTCTTCTTCATTGTAAGCCGGTACGAGAAATGTTACCGATGGAAATCTTGTAGGTTCAGGATCTTTCTGTATCTTGCCTCGGTTGAAATAATACACGAGCAACCACATTGAGGCCGAAAATATCATTACTCCGAATATACCTAAATAGAGGATTTCAACCGGTTCCATTCTGCTTTACCTCATCAAAAAAATCAGTCCCAGACTAATAAATAGGGTCGGTGGATACCGGTTAAGCTTTTGGCCTCTCTAGATCGTAGACATAATAATTCCTGCAGTTATTGGAGAAGGATTTCATTATCTCGTAGGGTTCATCCGAGGATAGGACAGCGTACTTTACATCCTCCTCATCTCTTAGTTCAGAAAGACTCTTCCATGGAGACATCACAGGCTTATCAAGTCTGTATCCGGCTATCGCCCAGCTATCGGAGACAAACTTTCCCTCTAGATCTGAGGAGTAGTCCAAGGCATTTTCAAGCGGCTCTTCACATCTCTGATGATTCATCCCATCCGTCACAACTCCAAAACCTGAGGTAATCAGCATGATAGCAGAAGCAAGGTAGAAAAACTTTCTATCTAGGCCTCTATATGCTACGAGTAGAAGAAAGGGTAGAATAGCGAGCCAGTACCGAGGGTAGGAGTTACCTGAAATAAATATAATAAATATCGTATATGCAGTAATCATCGATTTCTCAGTTAATCCGGTATCTTTCCAGCCCGGGTACAGCGCCGGTATTAGTCCTGAAAGTGTGAATAGACCTGATTTTACACCTGGTACAACTGAGGCCACGAATCCGGAATCCGACCAGTGTGAGACCCGTGTCAGATACATTATGATACGGGCGAAAAATCCTTCGTAGTAAATCTTGCTGTACAGAAGAAACGGTGCGGAACCCATCAAACCACCTAATATTGGCTGTGAAATCCTGTTTCTTCTCTCTAGAATATAGCCTACTCCCATCCCTATAGCAAGGACTAAGAACACGTACCTAACAGTGCCGGCGATCGAAATTAGTATTCCCGCTAAGAAATGTCTGTCTCTTTGAAACATATAGAATGATCCGAGTAGGAAAAGTAGGGCTGGAACATCCGTGTAGATATGAGCGGACCAGTACAACAGAAGAGGTGAGAAAGCAAAAACTGCGGTTATCCGAAGTGGTTCATCAAATTCTTCCAGCGCTATTCTGTGAAAAACTACGATACAGCCAATTCCAGCAAGAACAACGATAAAACGTGCCGAGAATGTGCTTTCTCCGGTTAAAAGCCATATTCCCGAAACTGCATATGATACTGCTGCGGGTCTACTTTCCTCAAAGTTGGAACTGTCACCAGAGAAGTATTCAGCGTTCGTCAAAAACGAGCCTTCGTCCCACTCAAGAGCAGCTGTGTAAGCGATAGATGAAGTGAAAAGGAGAAAGAGCACCAGTAAAAGTCTGATATCGAATAATTTTTCCAGCTTAGTACTTTTGTCTGGAATATTCATTGTGGTAGATTCAGTCGTTCTTCATTATCTCTCTCAGGAAAACGGTTGCGTAAGCTCCCTTAGGAAGGTCGAACTTGACTGTCATTTTGTTCATGTTCATATTGAGATTATCTTCTCCAATCTCGAGAACATCAAAGTTCCTGAAATCGGCGAATGCCCTTCTGTAGGTCCCTTCGCTTCTGAGATCTGGGAAGTTCTGTAGTCTGAAATCTTCCTGTGAGACGTTTTCTTCCTCAAGAACTTTCTCAATTAAGTTTTCAGGCTTTCCGTCTTTGAGATCGGTTTTGTACCCTACCAGAGGAATTTCATACTCGGGCTCATACCAACCGTTTTCAACCAACTGTGAAAGCGCACGGTTGAATACCCATGACTGATAAGCATGTACGAAAAGCTGCTGTAGACCATCCGGAAGCCGTTTGATAGCTCCTTTATAGTCGCCAGGATTCTTGGTCAAGTGATAAAGAAGTGCTTTCTCGTACCTGTACTGTTCCGGGAATTTCTCTGCTGCATCCTCTACCTCACGTGTCTCCCAGAGCTCATCCCTTATTTTTCTTATACTCTTGTACTCTTGATCATATGGTTTGGCTATATATGTCCATACCGCCTCCTCATATTTTTCCTGTAGAATAAGTCGTCCGACCTGATGTGTGATAGGTCTTGCGGATCCAAATCTTTGTTTCCCGAAATAGTTGGGGAACTTGCTGTCCATTTCTTCAACTATCTTCAGCGCACGGCTTCTGAGATCCTCCATAGGAAGTTTTAACTGCCTCAAAGCTATCTCAAATCTGTTTGCATCAAGGTTTCCCAAACCGACATGTCCGTTTCTACCTACTACCTCAAGTTCAAACTCATCTGTAAATATCTGGTTAACATCCTCCTGTGATACTCCCTGTATCGAGATATGCTGTTCAGTTACAGCTCTCTTGTCTTTGTTTCCTGCATATCCTATCCTATTCTTTGAAATATGGAGCATGTTGGATAGCTTGGAAACAGCCTCCATAGTGGTCATGTTCTGTTTTCTCAGCTTCACTATTAGATGATCTCCGTCTACATCTGTCTGATGCGAGGCTAGTTCTTCTACTATAAAATCGTTTACCTGTTCCTTTATCTCACCCTCTATTCCAGGCATTTCCGTGTTATACTCCCATTCCATCAACTTTTCCATCATTTTTTTAACCTACAAGCTCCAGTTCTCCCGTCATACTATCTATTTTGTTTTCCTTATCAGGACCAATTCCAAGTGCTGTCACAGTACCAGGTTCAACTTCTGTCAAGCCTGCATCATTCACTAAACAAGCAGGTATATCTTTACTCTTAGTCTCTGCATATAAATCTTCCAGCTTTCTTTCTCCAGATGAAACCACCACTTTCTTCCCACCTCCAGATTCCCAATCGGAAATAATATTAGAATCCGCTTTTCTATAGGCTCCAACCGATGCGTGACATGATTGTGAAATCTGTTTTCCTCGGCTTATGTCTAGATCATCTCTGATTACTATTACTTGTTTTAGTTGATTGGACATATCTAGTTGTAGCTCCTGAAAGTTTAAGTACTTGGTGGTGACAACAGTTCATGGTTTTCGTCTGGATGTCAAAGACAAATGGGTTCGCCCAGATTCGAACTGGGGATCTTCGCCTTGTAAGGGCGACGTCTTAGTCCAAAGATAGCCGAGCTAAACCTTGGATAACCAACTAGACCACGAACCCAATAAGCGTCACAAAACGTTAGCTCAGGCAATTCTTTTAATTGAACTGGTAGATCAGACCTCTTTCTCCAGAACCGGATCATAGACATTTTCACCACTCGAATAATAAGGATAATAGACAATCTCTGCTTCATTAAGCCCAACCTCTTCCGGCTCTTTATCTACATCTATCAGTTTTTCTTTCTCCACCCTTTCCTCTACAATGGCGTTTTCAAATATACTTTCCATCGGCTCCAGCTGTCCATTTTTCACTCTCTCTTTCTTTCTGAGAGATTTGATAATTGAGGTTGTCTTTGACAATGTTACATCAAGTTCCTCCATAATCTCACTTTTATTCATTCCATCTTGAATATGCTCGAGTACCTTTCTTTCCTTATCCGATACCTTATTCATTTCGGCCTTTTCTTCCCCGCTTACAGCATCATACAGAATTTTTTCATTGACTGTTTCTTGAAGGTAAAGAGGATAATAGGTTTTATTGTATTTCTGGCCTTTCTCAGTTTCGACTTCCTGCAACGATTTCTCAGTCTCGAACATTGTTACTTTCTCCTTCTGTTCATAGTTCTCAGTTGTCTGAGTTGTCCCTCCATGTTTCGAATTCCTTAACCTGATATCTGTCATAACAGGGTACTCGTTCCCCAGAACAAAGGCAACACCTGGCGGTAGCGATTTGATCATTGATTCGACCTCGCTGGTAATACCTTCAAACGACTTAGAAATAGCTTTGAGATCGTTTGGATTTGTAACCCTGAGGATGAACTGAGTATTACACTGACTGAGAACATTCTTATCGATTCTTGCCGGTCTCTGAGAGATAACTCCGATTCCAAGACCAAACTTTCTGCCCTCTGAGGCGATCTTCCTGAGTATCTTGTTGCTTAAAGCCTGTTCAAATCCTTTTTCCGGAGCAAAATTATGTGCTTCTTCTATTACCATTATGAATGGCGGAATCTTGTTCTCCTTTCTCAGCTGGAACATACGCTTAGCGATCATGAACATCGTCATTTCAGCATTTTCAGGCTCTACAGCTTTCAGGTTAATTATAGTTGCCTCGCCCGGCTCCAGTAAATCCTTGAGATCTATCGCATCCTCGGAGAAAAGCCCGGATCTCTCCAACTGCTCCAGCGAGTTCAAAAGATTCCATTTGGCGGTTGAGTCCTCATTAGAGACCTCATCCATTATATCATTCAGATTATAATACTCATCTTTATCTCTGAGCCTCTTCAAAGCATTATAGAGCACACCCATCTGGGAATTGGTCAATGAATCAGGTATTACGTCCAGAAGCTCCTTTTTCTCCATATTAATCGAGGAAAAAGACAGAGGCAGTGCTTCCTGATTTATGTCAGTATTTGGCGAGTACTCATTTACATCATAGCCTTTTCTCTGACTTTCATCCTCATTATCTAGGTTAGGGCGGGAAAGAGAATTGAACTCACCATGAGGATCAACCACCATAACCGGTAAATTCTTTTCTAGCATTTCCTCAATCAGGACAGCAACCGAGTACGACTTTCCGGCTCCGGTTTGAGCTAATACAGCAAAATGCTTGTAGAAATCGTCCTTATTCACGTGAATATCAATATTTGGGTTTGTCTCAAGATTTCCAATCTTCAAGCCGTTCTCCTCAAGACCGAGAGTATCAGAGATCAGTTCCTGATCTGCCGCGTAGACTATAGAATCAGGCTCAATCACTCTTCTCGGCGCCTTCGTAAGGCCTTTGTTCCGATATCCGATTATACTTGCTTTTGCTATCGTTTCTCCATCCGGTTTCTTCTCCACTTCTTCTACTTGGGCCAGTATCCATTTGTCATCGCTCTTAACCGAAACGAAATCAAATTTCTTCACTTCCTCTGTGGCCCGAAAATTGAATGTAGAAGTGTTAACCTTTCCCTCTATTGTTCCTAACTGCATCCCTGTTTTCAACTTCTCTGTGAAGATTGATAAATTGACTCCTAGGTAAAACACAATTTAAAAGATACCTAACTAAATTTGTAATCATGAATACGGATCTTTCCGAGGGACTGGAAAAAAATCTGTTTTTCATCGGTATAAGTATTCTGATTATCGTGACCGCGGCGGGGATAAAAAATTCTACGGTCCCCAGCGAACCGGTCAAAGTTGGATATACCGAAGTCAAGACGGAATGTGTTGGGATAGGGACGGGTGTCTGTCTTGGACTGGAAAAGAGATCACATACCACTTACAACTATGATAGCTATGAGAATCCTGAGCCAGGTACAGAGAATTATTATCGAAAAGTTGAATCCGAGCTGATGCTTCGAGCATACAGAACTTGTGATTCCTCTATGTCCGGCATGGAATGGACTGAAGTGGTAGAGTACCAGAATCAGACGGCTTCGGAATGGGTTGAGAACGATAAAATTGATGTTCTACCGTGTGAGAAAACTTTCTACCGCAGTTTAAACGCCAAAAGCTAATTTAGTTTAAAAAGCTTGCAGAAGCCATCTTATTCACAAGAGATGATCAAAAATGGTAGACGCAAAATATGTTGAAAGGACATTTGTCGCGCTTAAACCTGATGCTGTAAAGAGGGGTATTGTAGGAGAGGTCATTGAGCATTTTGAGACCGCCGGGTTCAAGATCTCTGGCATAAAAATGGTTCAGGCGACCGACCAGCTACTTGAGAAACACTACGAAGAACATGTCGACAAACCTTTCTACGAAGGACTTGCAGAGTACATGCAGGAAGGGCCTATCATAGCTATAGTCCTTGAAGGAGTGCATGCAGCAGAAAACGTTAGAAAAATTGTGGGAGACACCTCTAATAGAGAGGCACATCCATCGACAATCAGAGGCAAGTTCGGACATATGTCAATGGATCACGCAGATGAGGAAGGAAAACATTACAAGAATATAATCCACGCTTCAGAACCAGGCGAAGCAGAAAGAGAAATTGAGATCTGGTTTGAAGAAGACGAGCTTCATGACTATCAAGTCGCTTATGGGGAAGAGACCAAATAAATTCTCTTACCTTTTCTCGTTTCTACCATTACTCTAAAAAACTCAATTAATAATAATTGTTTATGGCAGAAAACAGAATTTATCGATCCGAATCCGATAAAATGCTAGGAGGAGTTTGCGGTGGAATCGCTGAAGTATACGACGTTGATCCAACACTAGTAAGACTGGTTACACTGTTTATAGTCCTCACAACAGGCGCAGGAGCACTAGCTTATCTTGTAGCATGGCTAATTATGCCGGTAGAATCAGAGATCAAAGGATGATAAATCAAGTGTAGCGGATGACGAGCCCTGCGGGACTCGACAAATCGAAGATTTAAGTTTAGAGAGTCCTCGACAATCGAATTTTGAGTACCGACGCTACCTTTCCTCTCTAATTTTCTCCAGGTCAAGTTCGAAGCCAGCAGTTTCCATCTCCAGTTCCCAGTTTTCCAAGACCTTATGCGAAAACTCTCCAATAAAACCAATTTCCTCACTGTCTAAGATCAGTCTACCCGAACGACCTGCTCTAAAGAATGGCTTATTATCTTCCTTCACTTCAATTTCGATACCGAGATCTCTCTCAAGAACCTGAAGCTTTTTTCTCACATCTGTAAAGCCGATGTCGGAACCGGATTCGACATAACCCAATTTTCTTTTTTCGGAAGCACCTATATCAGAATCATCTGTTTCCACCACATCACTGGTTTCAAAGAAATTCTGTGGATAGCCGTTGTGCCTGTTTTGTTTCAGGACCTGGAGCAGTGAGGGAAACATTAGATGTCGGACAGCTGAGTACTCCTCTGAGAGCGGGTTCTCTATCTTTACGTAATTACCGTCATCTTCTTTCTGGATCATCGAGGTGAGATTCTTTTCGTTCTCATGTAAGTATGTCAATGCCTCGAGCGCGCCTGTTCCAACCATCGAATCTCTAATTATCTTTGACAGATTTTCTATCCTTTGTTTATCCCCGATCTGGTCGATGTTCGGGATTTCTGGTTTTATATTTGTATAGCGATGTGCAATAATCACATCTTCGATCAGGTCATACTGATGCATTATGTCCGCTCTGTAGCAAGGAACTTTCACCTTGATTTCACTCCCTGCCTTTGCGCCAAACTTCATCTTCTTCAGTCGGTTGATGATCTCTGTCTTAGAAAGATCAAGTCCTGATACTTCCCTCAAGTACTCTGGATCAAGCTCGAATTCTTCAGGGGATAGATCCGGCATTCTCTCATCATTAACTTTCACAGAATCAATCCGGGCGTTTCTCTCCGCCAGCGCTGTAACTATTATATTCAAAGCTTTCTGCACTTTGTCTCTGTCCTTACCCGTAACATCGATGAATAAATCTGTTGTTCCGCTGTGAACCTCTGTCAGCTGGTTGTTAATTATCGGTGGGAAGCTGAGTACCTGATCCTCTGAATCAACAATGATGGGGTATTTGTCCTCATCCTCAAGTACCCAGCTGTATTCTCGGCCTTTTTCGTGTTCATCCAGAATCTCTCCGAGCTGCATTTCTTTCTCATGTTCCAGAGGCGTAAAGGAAACTGTTTCAGCCTCAACTGCTTTGTATTCGAAAGGTGGTTCGATTGCAGAGAGATCGTGGAGTCCGATCGCCAGCTTCTCTCTTCTTCTTCCCATCGTTTCATGCAATTTCTCCTGCAGCTGTATCAGACCGTTTATCATTCTTTCAGTTAGATCAAGATCACGTACAACTGCACATCCAATATGAGGTCTTACATTTTCAACGGATCCATCTACTTCGATGTGGATATCTCCTTTATTCACATTGTAGCCTTCCAATCCTGTATCTATCCCGAAGAAACCTCTATATGCTCTGGAAAGACCTTCTACGGAGAGAAGATCGGGCCGGTTAGGGTATACTTCTACATCCCATTTGTCTCCCTCAACATGATTCCAGTGTGATCCGAGGAAAGATGCCTCCTCATCCAGTTTTTGATCTGAAAACTCCTGACCAACCAGTTCTGTAAACTCCTTCTTGTTGATCTTGATATTGCTCATTATTTGAAAACCTCCGGTTTTCTGCTATTCGAAACAATTGACGAGATTTTTGTTTTCATCATTTTTCGACCTCCGGCCTCCAGACCGGTGTTTCATTGATTGTATTGATGTCGTTTCTGTAGAGCTCTCTGATATCTGATAATCCTGCTGCCTTGAAGGCAATTCTCGGAATTCCTAGTCCCCAAGCCAGAACTTTTGCCTCGAAGCCTAGCATCGGTTTCACTACTTCTGGACGGAACATTCCGGCTCCTCCCATTCCAAGCCATTCCTCGTCTTCTTCATCCCATACCTGTACTTCCACACTCATCTCAGTGTAGGGATAGTAAGCCGGAATTAAACGGAACTCATCGTAACCCATTTTCTCGAAGAACTCTGAGATATATCCTTTCAGATTCGCAAAGTTGAGATTCTTCCCTACGACGATTCCATCGGTTTGATAAAACTCTGCGAGATGGGTTCGATCAACAGTCTCGTTTCTAAAGTTTCTGCCAATTATGAAGAATTTTTTCGGCAGTTCTTCTTCATTAATATCTATCTGGTGGAGTCGCTGGGCGGAGATTGCGGTTGTATGGGTTCTGAGCAAGTTTTTCTTTGCTTCTTCTTTATTCCAGTCGTAACCGAAACCGTGGCTGCCCGTCTCCCAGCCATCTTCATGAGTCTGCTTTATGTGGTTGACTTTGTCTCCATACTCCGATAGATCGGATTTGCCAGGCCTCTCCACAAAGAAAGTGTCATGGAGTTCTCTGGCTGGATGATCCTGGGGTGTGTAGAGAGCGTCAAAGTTCAGTAAACCTGGTACTATGTAGTTTCCCTTCATCTCCTGAAACCCCATTTCCAGCCAGGTCTGCCTTGCATAAGAGATAATCTCTCTATAGTAATGCTTTTTACCTGTTCTCGGAGTCTTCGTTCTCGCCTTGACATTGAAATCTTCTTCTATCTCATCAAGGTCAGTTTCAGAGCCTTTTTCAGTTATCAACAGTTCTCTACGAGTAGTAATATCTGCCCTTACCAGCCCTCTCTCCTCGTCTTCATTCGTGAAATCGTCTTCCTCAAGTCTCTTTTTTGTCTCATCTTCGTATTCTTCCCCTATCTCGGTCAGTTCTACCACTCCCTGATTTATCTCCACCAGATTTTTATCCCGAGCTTTTCCGAGAGCCAAATCCAGATCTATGTCCTGTAGCTCAGAGAACCGGTTCTCCCCTTTCCTTACTTTTTCAACAAGCTGGTATTCTGGAGACCCTTTTTCGATTATTTTTTCTCCCTCTTCAGTGAGATCATAACCGAGAATTTCATCTTTCTCCACCTCTATCAGTTCTTTTTCCTCAAGCTCTATTGCAGCTCTATTAACCATGCTCTGGTCATAGCCTTCATCTTCCAAATCTTCAACCGTTAGTTCCGAATGCTGTTTAAGCTGTTCTAGAATTTCTTTTGCCTGAGGAGATAATCTCACATCGAACCAGTTTGGGCTTCAAGCTTTAATATTTACGCAGTTTCCAGTGCTGCAGCCACGAGAATCAGAGTAACTCCTACAGCAATTAGTTTTCCATAATCTATCCATGTATCCTGATCGAAATGTTCGCGGTAGATAGCGGCCGAGATTAGAGATCCTGTTATACCAGCGACTATAAAACCTGCCATCTCAAGCGATGCATGCGGAATATATGCTAGAGGTGGGGGAACATCTCCTGCACCGATTAGGATTTCCAGGCCGTTGAGTTTCTTCGCCAAGATCCCCATGAATACTCCGAGAACTGAAGCGTTCCAAGTGAGGATAAATGCTCCTGAGGAGCTCACGAGAGCTGATACAACCAATATCACGGTAAAAACCGCCAGGTTGTGCAGAAGTATAGAGATAAACTGTGCCTCCGCTGCAACCATACCTGTGATTTCTTTCAGGCTTGATCCTCCAAGATTCTGAATACCCATCATCTCAAGATCAGCTGCAAACTGTGTTATCTGAACGCTAAAGTTTTCCGGCGCCACAAAAAATGCGAGTAAAAAGAATGCCAGAGTTTCCCCAATAAAGAGCGAACCATATTGCAACCCTTCGTCAAGATGTGGTCTTCCGTTCTCCTCATCCTCTAAAAAGCTCCTAGTAAGTGGGTACAAAAGCGGTATAGCCGCAAATACAACGGCCAGAACTGATACATTTTCAGGAAGTAGGAAGTTTGCGACAGAGAACCCGAGAAGTCCAGAGGTCAACCCTAAGGCGGAAAGAAGTAGATAGTTATCATGCTGTTCCTCCCTGTAGATCAGTTCCGGCAGCATACTAGTCAATGGCGATAGCTGGTTTAAAGTTGTTTTCTAGATTTCAAAGTCGAAGTTCTGATCAACATACTGCTCAACCTTTGGACCTGCCTCTTCTCTTTTCCTGTGGTGTTCAGTTAGGAACTCCTCAATCTTGTCTTTCGCTATCTGTTTCAGTTCTCCTGAAAGCATTTCTCCTGAAGAGTATTCGTCTCTAATCCTCTGCAGTTCGGAGTCATCCTTGATCAGATGGAAAGTCAACAGTTCGAATACCATATCTTCATCAAGCTTCGCGCCTTTCTCTCGATGTTCTTCAAGTGTATCTCTTCCTCCGGTCTTCGCCTGATCGATTTTCTGCTTGGCGTCTTCAATAGTATCAGTTAATGCGATATAACTCTTTGGATCTGAGGAACTCATTTTTCCTCCTTGGAGACCTCTCATGAACTTGTTATAAGTAGAAGATGGTTTGATAAAATCCTGATCACGGTACTTAGATGCTACATCTCGAGTAAGCCTGATATGTGGATCTTGATCTAGTCCAATCGGTACAACCGTTGGTTTCTCACCGCCGTTCTCTTTAAATTGAGGTCTAAGAATATCGGCGTACTGCATCGTGGAAGATGCAATCTTTGCGGGTTCGGCGTCACCGTAAGTCGCCTCGACTTGATTCTGGGTAAGATACTTCGAGAACATCTTGGATCTGGCAAAATGGTTGTTACCTGCCTGGCTCTGGAAGTAGAAATCGACCTTCTCCAGATCTATACCCAGTGCAACATAATTTTTCAGATACTCCTCTACAACTAGTTTTCGAGATTCTTCCAGACTCATATCTCTAGTATTGTACGCCTCAATATCCGCTGCAGCGATCGTGATCTGAGCACCCATTTCTTGATACATCTTTATCTGGTCAACTACGCATTTGTGGCCGAAATGGAAGATCCCGGAAGGCATTATACCAGTCATCATTGCGAACTCTTCTCCTTCATCTCTGGCGTCCAGCAGCACATCTAGATCTCTGTGGCCGAAAACAATATTTCTGCGGATAAATCTGTGATCCGGAAGCCGATCCTCAACCTCTCCAATCGGCTCTATTCCAAACTTCTCCATCTTTTCGTTGTAGTTTCCTATCTCGACGTCTCCCCATGGATCTATATCAGGCATGTTTTATTCATCCTCTATACTGACCTTCTTTTCTGTAAATTTTTCAAGCTTCGCTCTATCTACACTGGAATAGAGACCCGGTTTTCCTGGTATATCTATAGATCCGCCTTTCATTTCGATACCGGACTCGATTACATCTTCCTCAAAGTAGCGTGAAGACGGAGAAATATCATTCCTCATATTTACCTCACTCAAAGACGCCGATGCAAGAGCAAATGAAGCACCTATACCTGTTTCGACTAGACCCCCAATCCAAAGATTAAGTCCTCCCTCTCTCGCAATTCTATTGATTCTCTGAGATTCCATCAAACCGCCAACTCTCTGAGGCTTCAGATTAATTATACTGCATGAACCTAATTTCACAGCTTTTCTTGCTTCTTCAGCACTCCTTATAGACTCATCAAGGCATATTGGAGTTTCAAGGACATCTGCCAGATTGGAATGATTATGCAAATCTCTGTGATGCAACGGCTGTTCAATCATTTCCAGATCAAATCTATCTAA
This sequence comes from Nanohaloarchaea archaeon SW_7_43_1, assembly GCA_003009795.1. Lineage (NCBI taxonomy): Archaea > Methanobacteriati > Methanobacteriota > Candidatus Nanohaloarchaea > Nanohaloarchaea archaeon SW_7_43_1. Next base: position 848,055 of record PXPE01000001.1, read on the forward strand.
TGCCTTCAAGTCGTCAAAATTATCTTTGCTGTAAGAAGCATTTGCATCTACAGATATATCTGCATCCGGAAATCTGTCCCTAGCTTTCTCTAAAAAATCAATATCCTTTCCCTTATTTATTTTTATCTTGAAGCGGTTGTAGCCTTCTGAATCTCTTTGCTCCATCTCCTCAATAAGCTTTTCCACCGAACTTTTGATCCCTATACTTACTCCTACTTCAGCGGTTTTCTTTGATCCATCCATTAAGTCAGCGAGACCTTTTCCCTCCCGCAGTGATCTCTCATGATAAAGAAGAAACTCTCCAGCTGATTTTGCCATTTCGTTGCCCTTGTATTTCTCAACTCTCCTGTTGTAGTCCTGAATATCTGTAGCCTTCTTAATTTCAGGTACAATAAAATCCTTGACTAATTCAAAGGCGGATCCGGTTGTTTCATGACTGTAAAAGGGCGCGAACTGTGGTGATGCCTCACCATAGAATCTCAGATCATCTCTTTTAGCCTCCAGCACCACTACATTTCTATCCTCTACTGTACCAGAGCTTATTTCAAACGGCTCCCGGAGAGGTAACCTGACCTTTCTAACCGTTATAGAATCAAAATTCATGATTCTGCCTCCATTATAAATCTCTCAATTATCTCCACATATTCGTCCATGCTATCAAGTTCCACATACTCTTTTTCACTATGTGAATGATATCCTTCAGGACCAAAACAGACTGCTGGAATATCTCGAGACGTAAAAAATCGCATATCGCTGGCATAATCTTCCTTTCTCAGTTCCACCTCATTACCGGAAATTTGTCCTGCTGCTTTCGCCAGCTCTCTCACCTTACTGTCTTCAGGCGAAACTTCCATCATCGGAGCCCGAGCCGTAATTTCTACATTAATACCCTTGATGGATCTAATATCTTTGAGGACTTCATCAGCAGTGTACTGCCGGGAGCACCTCACATCTAGATTCATCTGAGCTTCTTCCGGAACTTTATTTACCTCATTCCCTGCTTCAAGCTTCCCAAGATTTATTGTAGTTGGAAAATCTCCATCAGAGAAAAGATCCTTTATTTCCTGATATTTGTCTATCAGAATTTCTGCCGCATTCACTCCTTTCTCAGGCTTTGAAGCGTGAGCAGACTCTCCCTCTGTAACTACCTTTAGCTGGAGGACTCCTTTTTGCCTTGTTACTATACTCGGGAAGTTCCCAGAATCATCCGGCTCAGCTGATATAACAAATCCCGGCTTCAAGCCCCGATCGACCAAATAACCTGTACCATTGAAACCTCCTAACTCCTCATCAGTGGTGAGCAGAATCGCTACGTTGTACGAAGAAGATTTCTCATTTATTTTCTTCATCGTCTTGATTACACAGGCCACACCTCCCTTCATATCAGCGGTCCCTCTACCGTATAGCTTACCATTCTTTTCCTCAGGCTCAAACAGCCTTTTATCTGCGCTGACAACATCAAGATGACCATGGAGCAAGATATCTGGCTTCATAGTATCGTGTGTCGAAATCAAAAGAGACGGTTTCTTTCCGCTCTCAAACTCTTTAACGTACAAATTTTCTGATTCAAATAACGCTTTAACAAAACTTGTAGATTCCTCAAGTTCGTTGGAGTTATCCTCTACAGTTCGGAATTTCACCAGCTTTCTTGTCAGTTCTTCAAGATTTTGATCTCCAAAAGCATCCACCCTGTGAAACTTCAGCTTCGTTCTTTCTATCATCTTTCGAATCGTTTCTCATCTTATCGACCAATCTCTAATTGTAAGAAAAGATTTAAAAAGCTTTAAGACCTTCTTTAGGCTTCTAGAGCTATAGCTAAGGCTAATAAAATCTAAAGCGATCTGAAAAGTTACCTTAATCAAAGAGACAATAATTTGCGCCAGGAAATATTCAGAGCTGGAGAAATAAGCATAAAGCTGGGGCTGGAAAATCTATTCAGATACTGGATTCCAAAAGCATCCACCTTTCAACCGCATATTACTACAAACACAGTTTACTCTTAAATCAATTTTGCAATACTTCTACCGCCAAAAGTTCTTCACCGGAGAGATCACGGACAAATGCTCCGCCCGCAATTTGATATATGGAGGAAATCTTCTAGGTCCTAGCTATAAAAATTTCTCTCGGAAAATGAATCTTTATGACTAATTTAAGCAGAAAAATAACTGAACTATCGAAACGCAGAGGTTTCTATTCGCAGACAGCCGAGGCCTACGGAGGAGTCGCCGGCTTCCAGACATTCGGTCCGGAAGGAGCCGAGTTAAAAAGAAACATTGAGAACTCCTGGAGAAAAAAGTTCTCGGACTCCCTCGGACACCGTGAAATCGAGGCTCCAACAGTAATGCCTGAAGCAGTTTTCGAGGCTTCAGGACATCTGGATACATTTGACGATATGATTATAAAATGTCCCGAATGTGGAACCTCAAGCAGAGCAGACCATATAAGAGAGGATCAAACCGGTATCGACGAGGCGGAAGGTCTGTCAATAGAGAAGATTGAACAGCTTTTCGAGGAGCATAACCTTGAATGTCCTGAATGTAGCGAGAACCTTGCCAGTGAAAAGGTTGAGGACTTCAACCTGATGTTTGAGACATCAATCGGTCCAGGAGATTCACAGAGAGGTTTCCTAAGACCTGAGACAGCTCAGGGAATATTCGTGGACTTCCCAAGATTCAAGGAGTACATGAGGAACGAGCTTCCATTCGGCATAACACAGATTGGTAAATCCTACAGGAACGAAATCTCGCCACGGCAGGGTCTGGTCAGGGTAAGAGAGCTGACACAGGCAGAGCTTGAACATTTTATTGACCCTGAGGAAGATGAACCCTCAATTGAGGATGTAGAAAACGTAAAGCTCAAGCTTTACTCCCAAGAAGAACAGGAGAAAGAAGATGGAAAAGTCAGAAAGATGACCGTCAGAGAAGCTGTCGATGAGGAAATAGTTGAATCCGAATGGATCGCCTACTACCTTGGTTTAGCCAAACAATGGTATGACTATATCGGTGTTGATATGGAACGATTCAGGTTCAGACAGCACCAGAACGATGAACTATCCCATTATGCCAGTGACTGCTGGGACGCCGAAAGCAAGGTAGATGACAAATGGATCGAGATAACCGGTTTCGCATACAGAGGGTGTTACGATCTGAAGAAACACCAAGAGCACTCAGAAGAAGACTATACAATCTTCAAGAAGTACGACGAACCTGTGAAGGAAGAAGTCACAGAAATATCACCCAATATGGGCTACCTAGGCCCGGAATACGGTGACGAAGCCGGTAAAATCAAGGATAGAATTCAGGAAAAAGCAGAGACGGATCCGGAAGCTTTCGAAGAGACAGAGATAGAGGTGGAAGTCAACGGACAGAACTACAGTATTCCTGAAGACAAATGTAGTTTAGAGAGAAAAACAGTTACCCGGAACGGCGAGCATATCCTGCCTCACATAGTGGAGCCGTCCTTCGGTATCGATAGAATAGTTTATACCGTTCTGGCACATTCTTATGATGAGGATGAAATAGATGGTGAAAAGAGAAAACTGTTACATCTTGAGGAAGAGGTTGCTCCCACCAAGGTCGCTGTATTCCCGATGATGGATAAGGATGGAATGGGGCAGAAAGCCAAAGAAGTGGCTGATCATTTGAGAGAGGCAGGTTTTTCGGTAAAGTATGATGACACAGGAAACATCGGCAAACGTTACCGAAGACAGGACGAGGTCGGCACGCCTCACTGTGTAACAATTGACTACGAAACTCTAGAAGATAAACCTCAGACTGTGACTATCAGGGACCGAGACAGTACGAGGCAGGAAAGAGTACAAATAAGTAACTTGAGGGATGAACTCTCCTCTCGGCTCTAAGTTTTTCTTAAATGGACTAGTTCTTCGAGCCGTACGATGGCAGACTGAAGTTGCTCTCTCATAGATTACAGTAAATTTGCCTGTCAATGGACGGTTTCATAAAAACAGGTCGCGCAGACAATGACATGGCTAAATGCTCTGAATGCGGAAAGCAATCAATGAGTTTCACATGCAAATACTGTGGAGATAAGTTCTGCTCAGAGCACCGTCTACCGGAGAAACATGACTGCTCCAAGATGGATGAAAAGATTGAAGAGGAAAAAGAAGAGACTGATTCATGGTTCCAAGAAGAAAAAGTCAAGAAACCGGCGCCAAGCCAAAAGAAATCCAATTACAGGAAAAGAAACTGGAGAAATGAGTTAAAGAGAATTTTCAGCACCAACTACACAGTCACGATAATTGCCTTCACATCTCTAATGTATCTTATACAGAGTGCCTTGGTCGGAGTATCGGCTTCAAACTCTTTCTACGATCTACTGATACTGAAACCTGCTCTTGCTGATATTCTATCACAGCCCTGGACGCTTGTAACCGTTATGTTTCTGCATGGAGGGATGTTTCATCTTTTCGCCAATATGGTGACCTTCTATTTCTTTGGAACTCCTCTCGAAAAATTAATTGGAGGAAAAGACCTTCTGAAATTCTATATAGGATCAGGTATAATAGCTAGCCTGGGATTTGTGGTGGTAAGAAACATTTTGCTTGCGTTACACGGCACAGCTCTTCAATGCATAGTTCCAGGGGCATGTGGATCGCTCAGTATCCTAGGACCTGCAGTAGGAGCATCTGGAGCGGTAATAGCTACCTTTGCAGCGGTATCTATGGTTTATCCGGACGCCGAAGTTCTTCTCTATTTCGTCTTCCCGATGAAAATAAAGACAGCTCTCTACGCTTTCGGTGGAATGGAAACAATACTGATAATTCTGAAATTGATCGGATATCAAGTCCCAATATTTGGCGCTTTCGCATCTTCAGCACATCTTGCAGGGCTTTTTATCGGCGTATGGTATGGCCGTAGACTCAGAGATAGAATTGGAACCCGAAATACCGTCTTAGAGCTCATGTGACGCAAGGATTTTTAAATCCTCAACGTAAATTTGTGGGAAGAAGGGATACAAACTTGATCTACGATAACGGCGAAAAACTATATATGCAGAAGAGTGGAAAAGGTTTCTCAGGTAATAAAATTGTTGAAATGCTTGAATCACCTGTATCTCTAATTTCAGGGACAGATCAGCGTTACGAAGCAATTATTGATTATACAGTTCGAGAAGAGCTTGACTCGACTACGCCTAGAACCGAGTTAAAGGTTAATCCTGGAGCATTGGATTATTATCTTGAACCAGGACAGACCGCCGAAATGAGAAAAACAATTTCAGGAGAGCTGAGGAAAAACGGCGAGAAGATACCTATCGAAGTCAGAATGGAACCTGAACTCTATAGAGAGAATCACGATACAGTACTTGGCTTTAATTACAGCGATCCTAAAGTGAAGGCATTAGCAGAGGACAGTGCAACTTTGACTCTGAATAACCATCCGTTTATAGAAAGAGCGACTTAGGGAGTAACTCTTTCAACTTCATAGTAGGTTACCTGTCTCTCGGAATCGGCTATCGCCCATAACATCTTGGCTCTGATATTGTGAGCCAATCTCACCGCGCGGGACATCTTTTCGTAGCTCTGGTTGTAATCTTCAGGTACAGCGTGTACAATCCACTTTGTATGTTCTCTTTCTTCCTTCGGTCCTTCCTTGTAGGGATTAACTCCACGAGGATAAACCCTGAAATGAGTGCCGAACTTGAAACCGGTCTTCACTATAAAACCTCTTTCACGGAGATCAGAGTAAGCCGCATATTTCTGGTCAAACTCATCGTCTTCCTCGCTGAATCTCTGGAAAAGTTCCTCCCTGTCGAGAACTTCATCATCCTCAACTATCTCCAGTTCATCACGGTCAACAAGGTGAAGCGCTTCAACAAGTGAAAGCTCCAAGTAACCTTCCTCCTCAATTATCTTTCCATAATAGAAGTTGCTGTGAACCTCTTCGGCTTCTTCCTCATCCCATACCTTGGCTTTGGTACCGGAAATTTTACCTGTAGCTACCATAAGTCAAATAGCTGGAACAACTTTTAAATCGGTCAGAAATCTTCTAATCCTTTCTGCCCTGCTTCCTTCAGAATTTTCTCTGCCGTACTCCAGGATTTCCTTGTCTCAATAGGAAACCTGCCTTTCTCCTCCAAGTATTTCTCCAGAAAACTGATAGTCGGTGAATCATGAGGATAACCTGACTTAAAATCATAACCGTACTTTGAATGGAGTTCCTCAATATGTTTCTCCCTAGCCGACTTCGCAATAATCGATGCAGCAGAAACAATCGGATAAGTGTCATCTGCACCATGTTCCGCAACAAAATCTCTTTCTCTGAACCGGGCTGGCAACTCTCTCTTCATCTTGTTGATGAACCGGTCACCGTCTGGTTCTGGAAGATCAACAAGTATCTTATCCGCATCCGATCGCTCAATAACATCACAGAAACCTTGGATCTCAATCTCATTCAGACTCATCACTTCACGAAGCTCATCTATTTCAGAAGCCTCAATTTCTTTCAGGAACGGCTCTCCTATCTCCTTGAGTTCTTTCGCAAGTCTTTCTCTTTTCTTGTCGCTCAGCTTCTTTGAATCCTTGACACCAAGATCCTTAATCTCATCTAGCTTCTCCTCTTCGACCATGAAGCCACCTATAAACATAGAACCTATCACAGGTCCTCTAGCCGCCTCATCAAGCCCTAAAATCTCTCGCATTAATACGTCATATGGAACTTAGATTCTTTAATGTGTTTTTCCTACCGGAACTACTGGAATAGTCAAACTAGGTTTAAAAACCAAATAAACAAGTTTTAACCTATGAAAAGCAAATCGGTCAGTTCTAAAGACTCATGTAGAAAAATAACAGATGAATACCTAGTAGGACTTATTGATGGAGAAGGAACGATTAATTTAACAAAGTACCCGGATGGCAGAGAAAGACCTCAGGTTCTTATCTTCAATACATGCAAGAAAATTCTTGACGAAATTAAAAGACAAAGATCACTTACTGCGCCAGTAATGAAAGTCTCAAGAGTCGGAGATAACTTGGATAGAAAGAAAAACTGCTACAGAATTCAAATGCGATCAAGATCAGATATCAGGAAAATGTTCGAGCTAATGAAAGAACATAAACCAATAATTAAGAAACAAGAATTTGAGGAACTATTTGAAAGCACCAAAAACTGGGTATATCACCAAGATAAGCAGCAAGATAGTATAGATTAGTTTAAAAGAATGAGTCAACATCTTAAATGATACAATATCATAGCGGGGTGGAGCAGCCAGGAGAAGGTAAGTCTTCTGACTTGCTCGGAATGGCTCACCTCCTAATTGCTCGTCGAAATGTTCCGATTGTCGGCACATTGCGAACGGCTCATAACCCGGAGGTCGAAGGTTCAAATCCTTCCCCCGCTATTTCACTTTCGAGTTATTTCTTGCGCCTTTAGCACATGCTTATTATTCTTAAACCCTATCTCATCTCTAAATTTAGCTAACTGACCCTTGCCGTTCATTTGTATTCTGATTTTGCCTTTACCAATTCCGTAAGCTCCAAAATTAAATCCTTGACTCTCTAGGATCTTAGTCAACTGATTCTGCATTGGCGAAGGACATATCTTTGTTTCCAATCTGGGATAGAGCGTTCCGTTATTGTCGGTGAGAACAACAGATCCATCAGTATCAAAATAACCTCTGAACACATATTTCTCCAGAGAATTGTCCATATATCTTTCTGGTATAGTAGCTCTTTACCATTTCGGCGATTCCTTAAGCCCTATCTCTTCTGTAACAAATTCAAATATCTCTTTCTTAAAGCATCTTATGTCATATGTATTCTCATTCTTTCTTTTGGCCCCTTCTACTTCGATACTGAAGAGTTCGGAGAACATCTTTTCAACGTAACCTGCATAATATGGTTCATTGCTTGAGAGTGTGACCTTGACACAGTGTTGAATAGATTTGCTACCATCACCGCGATCACACCGATACCTTCCTATTGATCCGTCACCAAGCATGATACCGACAAATTCTGCTAGTTCCTCAGATCTTAAATCTGGTTTTTTCATGTGATATGATTTTAATTCACCACACTTTAAAGACAAATTTACGGCTTTCCGATAGTTCCGCTAGAATTTAGATGCTTTTAATGCTTAAAAAGCTCTAAAATAGAGTTTTCATTTAACTTAATGCTTCATAACTGCTTTCTTACCTATAAAGATTATTTCAAGATAAATCAATGGACAAAAAGACCGCATAAACTTTCCAGAGTTCGCACCCAGCGATCCGTTAGTTTAAATAAGGTTTATTTCGACTATTGTATTATAGTCGGGGAGAGATTACTGAAGGGGAGACAATCATGGTAAGATAACAAATGAAGAAACTAGGAAATGTCCTGATTGAAGTGATGCAGGAACTCTCAAGCGTATCGACTAATGGCTCCGCTCACATCAAGATCAACAATCATCTTTGTGAGCCCGAACTTTTCGAGAAGCTTTTCAACTACTTCTCTAAGGGAACCCTTCTTGAGAGAATTGATCTAGATGTAGATTCCATGAACCCACAGTTGGAATGTGCATGTGGTTACAACGAGATAATTGACGATGTTAAACACAATGGCTACGATAGGTGTCCTTCATGTGGAAGATTTGCGGATATAAAGGATCACGAGTATAAACTTCTGGAACCTAATGTGGAAAAGGCGGCACCAAGAAAAAGTATCCGGTTCTAAATTGCGTCGATTATCCGGACAGTTTTTCACCGATTTAAATTTACTGCCAGAATAGCCGGTTACGCGTTGGGCCGGTAGCTCAGTCTGGCAGAGCACTAGGCTCTTAACCTAGACGTCGCGGGTTCGAATCCCGTCCGGCCCATTTTCATCATTTCGGGTAAGACTGTTTCGGTTTTGTGACCGGTAAACAAGATAGTAGTCTCATTTCACTCTTCATTCTTCGTTATTCATGTAAACTGTTCTGATCGGGTATGGTATGTCGATTCCGGATTCGTCGTATTTTTCCTTGACAATCTGAGTTACCTCGGATGCAGACTTCAACATATTAGCTTTGGAAGGTTTCGACCATCCTCTCAGTTTCAGATTGACGGATGATCCTCCGAGCTCGTTTACAAGCACTTGAGGTTCTGGCCTGGATTTAACTGTCGAGGCCTCTTCCAGTGTCTGAATCGCAAGCTCCTTCGCTTCCTGAATATCTTCATCGTATCCTATTCCAACTATTACGTCAAAACGGCGACAGTTGTAGGCAGTGTTGTTGATAACTTTGCCATTGTACAGAGTTGAGTTGGGTACAATTACCTGTCTACCATCGTAAGTCTTGATCTCGGTTGCCCGGATGTTTATGTCCCGAACTGTTCCTGATTCTCCTGATACCTGTATCTGATCGCCGATTTTGAATGGTTTGTTGATCATTATGAAGAGACCGGAGATAAAGTTAGAGATCATATCTTTCAAAGCAAATGAAAGCCCTAAACCTATCAGACCTACCGCTGCACCTAGAGATGCAAGCGGAAAACCAAAAACTCCAAGAATTACTGCAAAGGTAACCGGATAGATAACATATGAGGTAAGTTTCTTGCTGGTCTTGGATACATGTTTATCTCCTCCTCTTTTTTCGATGGCTCTCTCAACTAGAATGTTGCTGATCTGGTCTGCGATAAATCCGGCTACCAAAAGAAATCCTGCTACCGCAACCATCAGCCCCGTAATTTCTATTCCCAGGAATGTGACTGATGTTTTCAGAACTTCTATTATCATTGATATCATTTCCTAGTCCACAGTTAAGATAGACTGTACAGTTTTAATAAAATCGGTCCCCGGAAAAAAGCCATGTTCAGCCGATTCAAGGCTTTGGAGAACTATTCTGAAGAAGAAATTGAAAAACTAGATAATTCAAAAGTAGCTATTGTAGGGCTAGGAGCTACAGGATCAGTTATAGCCGAGAACCTTGCCCGACACGGAACCAATTTACTGCTAATTGACCGTGATTACCTGGAGCCGAACGACTGCTACTCATCGAACATTTACACACCTGATCAATGCGAAAAATCGCTGCCGAAAGCGAAGGCTGCTGAAAGAGAACTCTCAAAGTTTACCGATGTAAAGTCAGTAGTTGAAAGTCTGCACCCTGAGAATACCGATATTCTGGAAGGCGTAGATTTGGTGATGGATGGTACAGACAACCTCAAGACTCGCCATCTGATCTCCGAGTACTGTCAAAAAGAGGGAAAACCGTGGATCTATACTTCCGCACTTGGAGAAAAAGGTTACTCAATGTTCTTCAGGCAGAAATGCTTCAACTGTATATTTGAGGGTACGAACACCTGGAAACTCGAAACATGTGAAACTTCAGGGATAATGAGAGAAACATCTACAATAGCCGCTGCAAAATCCTCTTTAAAAGCCGTAGAATACCTTTCAAATAGGGGAGTTGCTGAGAAACTGGAGACTGTATCAGGGGAAGAGTTTGACATTGATGACGGAGGATGCGGGGTCTGTGATGGAAAAGACTACCTCCGGTTGAACTCAAACAGACAGACAATAGCAGTTTGTGGAGAGAAGAAGTATCAGGTAGAGAAACAGGTCTCAAAATCAGGACCTGGGAAACTGAAGAGGGTAGCTGACAGTTTTACTGAAAACGAATACTTGGTAAGAGCAAAAGTGGAAGGCAGATCATTCACACTTTTCAACGACGGAAGAGCTATAATTGAAGCTGAAGATAAAGGTCACGCAGAAGCGATTTATTCCGAAACTCTCGGAATTTAAAAACATAGAACAAGTAGTTGAATTTATGGATCTCGACGAGGATTACATAGAATATGTAGGGCAGTCATCTCTTGCATTACTTGCGATTTCAGCCGCATACTTCGTCGACCTAGATAATCTCATCACCTTACTAGCTCTTCTACCAATAACTGTTCTCTACGGATACACAGCATATATTTCAAGAGATAGATTCAAGACAGCATCAATGCTGAGCTTCGTAACACTGATATTTATACCTATAAGCGCGCTGATGGGCTTTATAGCAGTCTTTATAGCTTTCAGCAATACCCTTGTCTCGCTCTTCTCAAAAGGAAAAGGTTTCAGGAACTACAGCAGTTCAACATTTATGCCTATGATTTTCACAGGGCTAATACTAGGTTCAATAGTATTCGGAGCCGCACAGACACAGCCGGACATAAAACAAAATGTTGTATCAACTATCTCAGAAGTATCTGAGAAACAGACATCCATAATAATGGATCAGACCGATCTAGCAGATATTCAGCAAGAAGCCGGAACCCAAATTGTGAGAAAGACGAGCCAAAACACTGTAGTACTAACAAGATCATACGTGCTCAGCGAAACCAATTTCGATCAGGAAAAAGACTCAGAGCTTAATCAAGCATTTACTGGAGCGCAGGAAGAAATACCAGAAAAACTTGCAAACCGAACTGCAGAAAACGCGGAGTCAATTAATGTGGAAGAAAAAGCTGGAGAAGCCACCAGAAATCTAATAGAAGCCAATCTAGGGCTCATAATAGTTATGCTCTCATTAGTGCTATACACCATTAATCCTCTAATAAGCATTCTAACAGGCTTAACAGGTTTTCTCTTTCAGAAGCTAGCAAAACATTTGTAATAACTTAAAGTTTGTATAACCAGGTTCATACATGACTGAGATATCATTTGTAGGAAATGATAAAGCATCCCAAACTCTTCCAGATAGCTTCGAACCGTATGTCAAAAAATGGTTTAACGACCAATTTCCCTCTCTAAGTAAACCTCAGCAGTATTCTTTTGAACTCATCCACAACAATGAAAACTCCCTGATATGTGCGCCGACCGGATCGGGGAAGACGGTTTCAGCATTTATGTCAGCTCTCAACGAACTTTTCTTACTAGGTGATAAAGGAGAACTTGAGAATGAAGTATACGTTCTATATATCTCTCCACTAAGAGCTCTTGGAAACGATATTGAGAGAAACCTTGAAGACCCTCTGAATGGAATAAAAGAAAAGGCTGAAGAAATGGGTTACGATGTTCCTGAGGTCAGGAGCGCAGTTAGGACAGGAGACACCACCGATGCAGAGAAAGCAAAGATGAGAGACAAGCCTCCTCACATAATGATAACTACGCCTGAATCACTTGGAATACTTCTCTCCTCCCCAAAGTTCCGAGAGAAGATGAGAAATATCAAGTACACGATCGTAGACGAAATTCATTCTCTTTCCGAGAACAAGAGAGGTGTACATCTCTCAATGTCACTTGAAAGACTTGAGGATTTAACTTATGAATCACCCACCAGAATCGGGTTATCAGCGACACAGGCACCGATCGATGAGATAGCGAAGTATCTGGTAGGATATAATGTAGAAGAAGAAACCTGGACAGACGAGACAGAATACGGGGAAGAGATAACTGCCGCGGAGAAAGCTGATTCCGAGGAATATGAAACAAGAGGATGTAAGATCGTAGATACTGCAGCTTCGAAAGAAATTGATCTAGAAACAGTCTCACCGGTTCGGGATCTAATTCATACACCTCCACAGGAGATCAATGAGGCAATGTACGATCAGATGCACAACCTGGTACAGGACCACGAATCCACGATCATCTTCACGAATACTCGTTCTGCAACTGAAAGAGTTGTCAACAATTTGAAAGATCGTTTCCCGGATTTCTACGACGAAAATATAGGGGCTCACCATTCTTCAATGAGCCGGGAGAAACGACTGGAAGTCGAGGAGAACCTGAAGAAAGGTAATATGAGAGTTGGAGTAACATCGACCTCGCTCGAACTGGGAGTAGACATCGGTTCGGTTGATCTTGTGCTACAGCTTGGATCACCAAAAGGTGTCGCCAGAGGAATTCAGAGAATCGGGAGAAGCGGACACCAAATTGGAGAAAAAGCCAAAGGTAAAATGATAGTGGTCGACAGAGACGATGCGGTAGAATGCTCGGTTCTGACTAAATGTGCGAAAGAAGACGAACTAGATCGTATACAGATACCCACAGAATGCCTTGATGTCTTAGCCCAACACATTGTCGGAATGGCATGCGACCATAAATGGAACATTGATCACGCATTCAATATTATCAAAAGAAGCTACTGCTACAACGATCTTTCTCGGGAAGACTTTGACCAAGTTATGAAATATCTCGGCGGAGAATATGAGCTGGAGGATCAAAACGTTTACCGTAAAGTCTGGATTGACCGGGACGAGAAAAGATTCGGCAGGAGCGGTAAGATGACCCGGGTAATCTATATGACAAACATCGGCACAATACCTGATGAATCCGGCTACGATGTCAAGACCCGTGGTGAAGGAAGCTATGTTGGATCGCTGGACGAAGAATTCCTGGACCGGTTAACTAAAGGAGACATCTTCACACTCGGTGGATCAACCTACAAGTTCAGCTATACAAAAGGAATGAACGTATTTGTTGATCCAAAACCGAACGCTTCACCAACTGTCCCATCATGGTACTCTGAAAGACTTCCTCTTTCCTATGATTTGGGAGTGAAAATCGGCAAGTTCAGAAAACAAGTCGCAAGGCAGACGGAGATGGGTGCAGCAGATGATGATATCATCCAATGGATCATGCACAACTACTACCTTGATGAGAATACAGCAGAGGCAATATATAGATACATCAAAGAACAGAAGGATTTTCTTGGAACAGTATCCACTCATGAAAGCATCACAGTGGAGAAATACATTGACGATGATAACCGGCAGAACTTTATCTTTCACACGATTTATGGAAGAAGGGCGCATGATGCGATGGCGAGAATACTGGCACATCTTCTCCAGAAGAGAATCGGTTCCAATGTAGGGATGGTGATCGACGACAATGGTTTCATACTGATCACTCCAAGAAGACCCATAGATATTGACCGATTAATCAACCAGCTGGCAGAATGCGATCTGAAAAAGGAGCTGAAGAATGCGGTCGCGAAGACAGAACTGATGAAAAGAAGATTCAGGCATGTAGCTGGTAGATCATTAATGATACTGAGAAACTACGGCGGTAATTCAAAGACAGTTGGCCAGCAACAGATGAAAGGTCATTTCTTGATCTCCACTTTGAGAAACGAGTATGGAGAAGATTTCTCTATGATCAATGAGACCTACAGGGAGATCATGGAAGACGCGATGGATATCAGACATACGAAAGAGGTCGTGGAGAAAATCGAGGAAGAAGAGATAGAAATCGAGATGCGTGAATCGGATATACCTTCACCATTCAGCCATAATCTTCTGCTGCAGGGAAGCACAGATGTAGTCAAGATGGAAGATAAAAAAGAGCGCCTACAAAAGTTACATAGTAAGGTAATGGAAAGGATTGAACAGAAGCAGTAGAACAAAATTCAGTAGATAGAAAGTCAGAAGACACATATAATGGTACTCGAAACAATTCAACCAGTTCTCAGCAACTACTTCCTGAATCCAGCAGGATTAATCGCACTGTCGGCTCTACTGCCAGTTATAATTTTCTACCTGATTAAGAAAGATCCTGAGAAAGAAGTGATGCCCTCATTCATGTTCTTCCAAAATAGCGGGGAATCAGAATCAACGAGTCATGCATTCAGAATGATCTCCCGAAACCTTCTGCTCCTACTCCATATACTGATAATTACCGGATTCGCCCTCGCATTTGCAGAGCCTTTCATGGAAGGCGCAGGAGAACCAGAGAACTCAGTGTTGATACTTGACAGATCAGGGAGCATGCCAGAACTTGAAGAGGCAAAAAGCTTTCTTCTGGACAAAACAGGAGAGCAAAACACAGTTATAGTGGTTGAAGACGAGGCAAGAATAGTTGCAGAGAAAGTTTCCGAATATCGGGCAGAGACCTTGATCCGAAATGTTGAACCGGCACAGACGGAGACCGATATAGTTTCAGGACTTGAAACCGCCAGAAGATTCCAGGGAAGCGTATTTATTGCCAGTGACCTAGATCAGACCGTGGACAACAGAGACCCGGAAAAAATCCTTGACAGGTTCAGATCCGCCGGAAAAAGATTCCAAGTAATTGAAACTGAAAGAAGAAACCGTCATGGAATAGTTGATATAGATGTCGGAGAACGAAACACTTCAATCGATGTGAAGAATTTCGAAGACAGAACCAAAACACTTGAAGTCAGCTCGGAGAATCAAAGAAAAAATATAGAGATAAACGGTAAGAGTGTTGAAACCGTACAGTTCGAAAGCCGGACAGGAAGAAATACTGTGACCATCGAGGAAGATAGGTTCCAAACAGATAATACCGCTTACTTCTACATACCTGAAGATAAGAATACTGAGGTCGCTTTCATCTCAGATAAGGAAAACCGTTATCTCGCCAAAGCGTTTGAAATTATAGACTTCACCTCAATGACTCACTACGATACTCCGGTTGATGAGGAGATCAATGCCGATATGTATATTATAGGTGATAGCGAGGGAATGCTTTCCCAAACTGTAAGAAATATTCAAAAGGATGTAAGAGAGGGAAAAGCTGATCTTGTCTTATTTGGAAAACCCGGTTTCTCAAGTCTTGAATTCCAAGATCTGCCAGTAAGGGATAACGGAAACACTGTGAATCAGACAGTAACCATCAAGAAGCCAGTGGAAACCAGTCTTGGCGAAATGGAAATTAGAAACGTAGAAAAGATATCAGGGGAAAGATACTCAGCCGGTTCGAACGCTGTGATCCGCTCAAAATATGGCAGCGGTGAGTTTCTTCTTTACAACATTGAGGATCAGAGTTTCAGGAACAACTTTCTTTATCCTGTATTCTGGAAAGAGACAACAATGGAAATGACCGATAATCCCTCTGTATCCGATCTGAACCTGATGATGGGAGCGGAAATAAGTCGGGAATCCATAACTTCTCCCGAAGGTACAAAATACTCGGGACGAACCAAACTCGCTCAAAACGGATTCTACGAAACTTCGAAAGGAACAATCGCGGCAAACATGCTTAGCGAAGACGAATCCTTAAGGGACCCGACAGAGACAGAAGAACTATCAGGTACCGGAGAGATGACTGAGTTATCTCTTCAAAAATACTTTGTAATTATGATACTGGTAATGACATTACTTGAATTCGGATATCTCTACAGACTGGGTGAGCTACGGTGATAACCTTCAGTCAGCCTTACTTCCTCTTAATAGGGATACTTGCTCTCCCAGCGCTCTATCTAGCAATCACAAGAGAACCAAATTTCAAGAAAATCACGGCTTTCACCAAAGCACTTACAGTCTTACTTATCGCATTTGCGCTTGCCTCTCCCTCACTAACTGTTTCGGAGGAGAGAAACTCCAAGGACAGACTAGTTATACTTGAGGATAACTCTCGCTCCACAGAAATAATGCATAATCCCAACCTCGAGTTTGAGGATATAGAAGTAGAGAGAAGAAGTATAGCCTCAGGGAACATCTCCGATTTATCTTCAGGAATTCTGCAAAATATAGATAATGATAAAACATACCTGCTGATCTCCGATCTGCAGTCCTCAATCCCGCTCAACAAGGTATCTAGTAGAGTGAATCAGAGAAACTCAACAGTAAATATCTTGAAACCTGAGTTCGATCCAGAATCAGCTGTAAAAATTGAAGGTCCTGAAACAACTTACACCGGAGCAGGGAGCACATTCAACGTGAAAGTTAGCTCAACAGAGGAAAAAATCCCAGAACCACAGGTAAAGCTTAACGACGAGATGGTTGAACTACAGAAAACCGGGATTAAGGGCGAATGGCGATTCACAGAAACATTTGACCAGGAAGGATACAAAACTATTGAAGCATCAATATCATCAAGAGATAAATTCAGAGATAACAATAACTACTATAAAACCATTAAAGTGGCGGAAAAACCCGAAATACTGGTACTAGGAGACAAAGGCCGTATAAGCCAAGAGTTCAGTGATTTCTACTCTTTCGAACAACGAGACCAGCTACCTGATGATCTTAGCCCTTACTACGCTGTAATCGCTAAGAAAAACTTTAACGAGGCAGATCTGGCAAGTTACACTGCTAAAGGAAACGGATTAATTTATACAGGGGAACTAGAAGAGGAAAACTCTGTACTCCCCATAAGAAAATCCGAATACGAAGATCAAGGAATCAAGATGATGCTTCTGATAGATGCTTCACAGGGAAGTGGAGGAGAATGTATTGAAGGTGCGGAATCCTTCTGTTTCGAGAGAAAAGATGAAGGCGGGGCACTAGAAAGAACACAGAAAATCTCATACTTATTACTGGATTCAAACACTCTTCCTGCAGGATCAAAAGTTGGTGCTCTATACTACAACAACGAACCCCACCTTATCAGCAAGCCAAAACCTCTTGGAGAAAACAAACACCGAGAAAAACTCCAGGGAGGGATAACGAACATTCCTACCGGAGGAAACAACCTTCATTACCGAGCTATAAAGGCTGGTCAGGAAGTTATGGATGGAGAAGGCAATCTAATGCTGATCAGTGATGGGAAGGTAACCGCTTTAGGAGACTTCTACAACGACACTCGGAACTCTAGAGAACTGGCAGAACAATCGGAACAAAAAATTATATCTGTAATGGTAGGCCAGAATCCTAGTGAATTCATGACTGAAATATCAAGTCTGTCCGGCGGTTACTCTATCAGCGATGTTAAATCACAGGAAATTCAGTTCCAGGGCGGAGACAGTTCAAGCAGAGCTGTTTCTCTGATAAAAAACGATAACAATCATTTCATAACTCGAGAAGTGAAAGTAGATGGATCAACCTCAGGCTTCTACGGAGCAGAGCCCAAGCCAGGAGCTCGACAGCTTGTTTCAGGAACAAACAGCGAGCCGTTCCTAACCACATGGAGATATGGAATTGGAAGAGTGGCTGCATTTTCAGGCGGGGAAAAAGATTTGGGGGCGACAATGTACCGGAACTCCGAGCTTGTCTCAAGAACACTTAGCTGGACGGTTGGAGAACCACAAAGAAAGGAAAACCGGACAATAACAATTGAGGGGGGACAAATAGGGGAGAAAGTCCGAGTTACGGCCAATTATCCTGTTGAAGGCCTTAACAGGCAAGGAGAGAATCTTTATACTGGAGAGCTGGAGACAGAAAATACAGGTTTCCACAGTTTCAACGACGCAGTCTACAGCTATAACTACAATGATGAAGTTGAGGAGATAGGTTACTCAGAAAACAAGAACCTAGCACAGGAGACTGGAGGAAAAGTCTTTACGCTGGATCAGAAAGATGAGATCAAAGAATCTGTAAAGCAGTTTAACAGTACAGAGGTAGAGAAACAGAAAGATGTATCTGTGTTCTTCCTTGCCGCAGCACTTTTAGTCTTCCTGTCAGAAATCGGTTACAGAAAGAGAAGAGGTAAGAAATAGGATGAAAACACCAATGCTGAAAAGAAGATTGAACCCGTTCCTGTTGGCCACGACTATACTTGTACTTTCAATTCTTGCCAGTCTTTCAGTTCTCTATCAGGGCCAACTCAGTAATATTTTACAGGAAAAAAACGATATTAGGCAAACACTTGAGGAAAGAAATCAGAAAATACAGGAGATGGAAAGCAAGAATGAAAACTTATCCGAAAAAGTTTCCTCACAAAAAGAAGATATACAGACCTACATAGACGACAACAGACTCCTGGAATCACAGATAGACAGTCTTAACTCTACCCTAAATTCGGTTGAATCACAGCTCAGGGAAGTGAAAGATGAGAGAAATGGAGCTCAGGATAAACTAGAAAGCATTAACGGAACCTTGGAACTTATTTGCAGTAATGAGAACAACACGGTAGAAGGGGGAGAAGCAAAGTGCGGGAGATGGGATCAAAGTTACGAGGGTTCATAGATGAGAGTTGAAAAGCTCTTTAACAGGCTTAAAAGAGAATTTCTAAAGGTTAACTTTCTACAAGCGTGTCTGGACTCCATTCTTTTCTTTCTTTCCGCTAATCTTGTACTGTTTCTGTTCTCTCTGCGATTTACCAGCGCCGGAAGAAACCTGGAGTATTTGATTCCTCTTGCAATTTTGATCTTTGCCTTTGATTTCTATTACCGTTCACATAAATACAACATCGAGATCTACGAGCAAAAAAATCCTGAACTCAGGGAGAGACTGAGAACAGCTAGAGACAATCTCGAGTCTAATAATATAGTTTCGCAAGCTCTTTTCGATGAAATACTCAATATCTCCCGATCTGTCAGCTCTGAAAGCATTATCCCCAGCAAGAGAATAATACAGAAAATGCTTGCAATCGGCATAATAAGTTTCATAACCGTTCTATCAGGTATTCTCAACTTCCAGATAATGGATCAAGGCGGAGAGATACTACCGGAGAACACTGATGAAATAATCAACCAGATAACACAGGAAGAGGATTCTTTTGAGATCAAAAACAGCTCGGAAGTATATGGTGAAGAACCTGATGTCAATGTAGATGGACTTATCAACTACAGCATAAAGGGAAGCGGAAGAGTAGAAGACACTGAAACAGGTTCAAGAGAAAGAGAGGGAGAAAACATCGTGATAGGAGAAACCTACTCAGGAATGGAAAGAAACCTAGAGCTAGCTAAAGAATACAGTCTTGCGGTAAAAGAATACCGATAGATTAACGGATTTAAACATCAAACATCCATTGAATAAATATGAAAATTCAGGCCAGTGATGATACCGGGAAGTACGAGAAAGCCAGTCAGAGACTCATCAAAGTAACGGAGGAAACCAGCGAAGTCATAGTTGGACAAGAAAATGTAATAGAAAATATTTTGATATCCATAATCTGTGATGGAAACGTTTTGCTTGAATCATATCCTGGACTGGGAAAAACCAAGACAGTAAGAACACTTTCCCACGTTCTCGGACTTAACTTCTCCAGGATTCAAAACACACCTGACCTGATGCCTTCAGACATAACAGGTACACACATCATCAACGAAAATGAGAAAGGAGAGAAAGAATTCGTATTCCAGGAAGGACCAATCTTCGCAAACATGATTCTAGCTGACGAGATCAACAGAGCAACACCAAAGACACAGTCAGCGCTTCTTGAAGCAATGGAAGAAACACAGGTTACAGTTGGAAACGAATCCTACCAGCTGGAAAAACCGTTCTTCCTGATGGCCACACAAAACCCTATAGACCAGGAAGGAACCTACCCCCTTCCAGAGGCACAGAAAGACCGGTTCATGATGAAACTGAAATTTGACTATCCAGAAAAAGGCAACGAAGAAAAAATTGTTGAAAGATTCACCTCGGAACTGGAATTTACTCCGCAACTTGAGAAGGTACTTTCCGAGTCTTCCCTCATCAAGCTTCAGGAGTTCGTTAGACAGGTACCGATTGCAGATGACATACAGGAGAGAGCTGTAAAAATTGTCTCGGAGACCCGAGACCATGAAGCATTAAACTACGGCGCCTCCCCAAGGGCTTCAATTGATCTTGTTCTAGCAGGGAAAGGTAGGGCACTGATACAAGGAAGAAACTATGTTTCCGCCCGAGACATAAACGAAATGGCGGCACCAATACTAAGACACCGAATGGGGTTAAATTTCAAGGCTGAGAAAGAGGGCAAAAATTCGGAAGACATTATTGAAGAGATAGTCGATAACGTCTAGGAACAATGATCGAAATCAATTTCATAGATGAACTTGACCGGTTCAACCTTGCTTTGAAGAAAAACTCAACGGAGATAAGAGAAGGGGAGCAATCGTCTAATTCAACAGGTCAAGGAATGATATTTGAGGAACACAAAAAATACCTGCCTGGTGACGACATCAGGAGAATAGACTGGAAAGCATACGCCCGGACGGACAACCTCTACGTTAAACGTTTTGAAGAAGAGAAAAACATAACGGTTCACATACTCATTGACCGAAGCAGCTCTATGAACTTCGGAAAAGAAGAAAAAAAATATGACTACGCATCAAAGATCGGTCTGGCGATGGCTTACATGGTAGCGAATACAAACGACCGATTCCGATTCTCTGTCTTCTCTGAGACAATTACAGACATTTCCTCAGCTAGAAAGAACCCGGATATGGGAGGCATGGTTGAAACACTGAATCAGCTTAGAAAAACACCTGAAAGCAAGGTTGAGAAATGCTTAACTGAATACAGCTCCCGGATAAAGAATAAATCCGTAGTCGTAGTAATATCTGATTTCCTGACCGAGTTAGATGAGATAGAATCGGGCCTAAACAGGTTAGAAAACAGCGACGTAATCCTTGTGAACACACTAGATATCGAGGAAATTAACCCAAGTATTGAAGGAGATAAAATCCTGAAGGACCCTGAATCGGACTCAGAGCTAAGAACCTATGTATCCAGAAAAACCAGGAGCAACTACAAGCAACAACTTCAACAACACATGCATAAGATAGAGGAAAAAACGGAAAAATACGGTGCAGAGTATATCCTGGCCTCAACCCAGGAAGATGTTTTCGAATCATTTCTAAAAGTATGGGGCGCCTTAAACGAATAACTGCCGATGAAAGTATTCAAATTTCAGATAGTTGATAGCCTCCCAGCAATTTACGACGAGAGAACGGATCTACTGGTAATATCTGATCTACATCTAGGTTTGGAAAAAACTATGACTGCTAAAGGCAACTACATTCCACAGAACCAGCTGGATATGATGAAAGAGGATATTAAAAAGGCAAAAGACGAGGAAGGAGCGGAAAGAATACTGATAAACGGAGACCTGAAAAACCAGTTCAAGACCTCTTACAGTGAGAATGAGGAGATAAAAGAACTTCTGAATTTCCTTGCCTTCAACTTCGAGGAAATAATAGTTGTAAAAGGAAATCACGATACATTCATGGATTCTGCACTGAAAGACAACGGTATAGAAATGAAAGAATACCATCTTGAAGACGGAATCTTATTCGTCCATGGGGACAGAGAGCTAGAAGATATTGGCGTAGAAGATGAGAAAAGTGTAGACGCTGTAGTTATCGGTCACGAACATCCAGCAATAACTTTGAAGGATGACATAGGCGTGAAGGAGAAGATACCGGCACTGCTTCATGGGAACCTAAATGAGGAGAGAAAACTAGTGGTTCTACCAGCTTTCTCCCGGATAGCGAACGGTACTAGTGTAAACGAGGTTCCGAAGAGAGAGTTGCTCTCCCCTGTACTAAAAAACTCTGATAAAAATGGGATGAAAGCTGTAGGAATCTCCCGTGAAGCCGGTTTACTTAAATTCCCGGAAATCTCAAAGCTGTAGATCACTACTGGAACCGGTAGCTAACAGCGAACAAAAGAAAGGCTACAAAAGCTGCTATCTGAAAGGAAAAAGCTATACCGCCGACAGAAGCCGCTGCTCCCGCCATTGTAGGACCTATTGCCTGTCCTGTATGCTTCGAGAACTCGAGGAATCCCGTCATCTCGCCCTCAACTTCATCAGGTACCTGAGAATCATAGAATGCATGGATAAGAGGTGAGATACCTGCCGCAAAAAGCCTTGCGATAAGAAAGAGTGCTCCAATCAGGTAAATACTGGATGTGAAACTCATCATAACAAGTATCGGAGCTAGCAGTACAGCAAGAGCAGAGACAACTTTAAGATCCCCAAGTTTATCTCCCAGATTTCCAAAGAATACCTGAAAAAGCTTTGGAAACGCAGCGACACCGAATATTATGCCCATCATCTCGTAGCTGGCGTTCAAGTCCTCCAAGAGGAATGGTACGGCCAGCCAGAAAAATGAGAAAATTATGGAATAAAGTAGTATCAAGACGAATGGTTTCTTTAAATCGTGCCAGTTCTCTTTGAGATGATGTTTTTCATCTCCATAAGTTTTCCTATAGAACAGCCCCTCTATAGATTCTATGAACCCTTTCCGGCCCTCAAGACCTATATACAGATAGAAAACAAGTGCGCCTAGCCAAGCTGAGAAAACCCAGAGAGCAAAGGTAAGACCGAATCCATGTGAAGCGATCAGGAAGCCTCCTAAAATCGGTCCTACAATCGCTGCAAGATTTACACCTAGAAGAAAAACAGAGTTCGATTCAGCCTCCGCATCAGTATCAGCGCTTTTCAGGGAAAGAGTCCAACCGCCGTTCCAGACCATTGATTTGACAAAACCCTCAAATACCTTACCAAAAACCAAAAATAGGGGAATGCCTGTAACATAAAGAAGACCAGGCATCAGATTCAGCAAAAGCCCGATGAAAATAACTATTTTCTCACCTGCTCTTTGAACAAGATTTCCTACCGGTATATCCATTAAAACCGGCACCGCCGCCGTTATAGAAGTCATTATACCGATTAAAAACACGCTGTCAATATGCATCTTGAAAAATAATGGCAGGAAAAACCAGACAGTGTTACTGCCGAAACGGCTCAGCAGGAAGATTACTGAAAGATACTTGGCCATATCTGGAACTCTGTCAAATCTCATAGCAGATAAAGCTGTCAGCTAGAATTTAAATCTCAGTAAGTCACAAATCCATCATTATCAGAACTGTTATCTTCGTTTTCTTCTTCCTCTTCTTCCTGCTCCTGCTTTCTTTCCTTTTCCGCAAACTCTTTCTTAGCCTTCTCCTTCAGTTCTTCATATCTCTTCTTGGCCATATCCTTGTCTTCGGTTCCAGCCTTCTCTTTCTTCAGCTTTCTATATCTTTTACCACTGTTGTCATCGGAACTATCCTTGGCAGCTTCCAGGAACTCATTTGCCATTCTTTCTTCCACCTCCAACAAAAGGAATATTTCTCATGACAGCAACCACGTCCTCAACGGTCTCAGCCGACCTCTCCATTGATCCAAGCGAGCTTTCTAGTTTCTGGATGGCCTCGTCAAGGTTTCTTAGCAACAGAAACGCGAACATCAGCAGCGCTATAAATATCAACTTCAAAACTACATCAAGTACCAAATCTAAGGTTTCAAGGCTTAACATGTGAAAACTTTGTCAGTGAACGATTTTATAATTAACTAAGATTTTGGAAACCATTATAAGCTTCTACAACCAAGAATTTACGTGATATAGATGGTAAAAGTACCAGAAGACACCGAAGTTTCAGACCTTCCTTTTACACACGCAAGAATCAAAAGAATGATCAGAAACCAGGCCAGCGAAGGACAGTACGTACGATCAGAAGTCTACTGCGGTCTAAACCTTCTACTGGGAGAGATAGCGGACGAGATAATCGACAGGATGATGAACACAGAATCCGCTTACGTTGAGAAATACGACCTGGACAGATCAGCCAGAAAATACGAGAGAGTGGAAAACATCATAAAGGAAAAAGAGAGAGCCTCGAGGAAACTCGATGCACTTGCATCAGACATAGAACACCTTTCCCGGGAAATCAACCAGGCGGACGAGTAAAAAAAGCCTAAACATTATTCCTCTCTATTTTTATTTTACAACCACATTCACAGAAATTTCACAAACTTAAATCCTGTCACTGAATTCAACTCTAAACTTTCCAAATAGGGACTGAGTGATGAACAACTACTGAATATCAGGATCGTAAAACCAAAGTAATTATAACGGTGTGATAATCCTTGTTTCAACATGAGGTTCGAATCCGAAGTAATCAGCGAGGAAATTATTCCTGCGGTAAGGAAGATTATTGCAGAAGAACTTCACCAGAGCTATGGTCATACACAAGAGGAGATCGCTGAAACAATGGGTTTGACACAACCAGCCGTCTCACAGTATTTGAAAGCAAAGAGAGCAGATTCATCCCTCGTCAAAGATCTGAAAGAAGACCCACAGACACAGCTATTGATCGAGGAAGCCGTCTCAAAAGCTGCAAGGAACAAAGATTTTGTCGATGAAATGGCTGAGGTAATTAAAACCGGTCGAGATAAAGGACTCTTTCAGGAGAAATTTGAGGGCGTTGAAAGAGTTTCTAATCCTTGAATCCATCCCACTCAAACTCTTCAGCATCCGGATCATTATTTAGAATCTCAGACAATTTCTCTTTAATAGCTCCTAAATCAATGCCTTCCGCATCAGTGTCGTCTGCAGTTTCCTCCAGTTTCTCTATATGTTCATCTACATCTATTATATCCTCTCTGTTCAAAACGAATATCGACCCAAGACCTACAAAAATCAAAGCTGCAAACCCTCCGAGAATCATCTTGAGTCTACGGCTTGACTGGTAATCATCCCTAACATTTTCATAGGTAGTCTTCGCCTTTGAGAAATCAGAATCAACACTACTCAAGTCCGAATTCGCTTTATAATACTCTCCAGCTTCAACTGCTTCTCTAGCCCCTTCAACATTTGATTTAAAGTCCGACATGTTCGAGGAGAGCTCTTTAGACTGTTCTTCCGAAATAGATCCTTCAAGCTCGGAGACATTAGCCTGAAGCGATTCAAGTTTCTCTTCATACTCGCTTAGAGTGGATTCAATATCCTGCTGTTGATCCTCGTTTGCCTCCACCCGGAGATCAAAGTCCTCTGAAGATTCAGGGCCCTTAGTTGAGACATCGACAGAATACTCTCCTATATCTTCTTCAGATGTCTCGACCTCAAAACCTTTAGTTATAGAGTCTCCTGGCTCTAATCCCGATACTGTTTCATTCTCTGAGATAAGATCAGATTCAATATTGAGGTTAACTGCCTCAATGTAGAAATCTCCTGTATTTTCCAAACTTACATCGAATTCGGTTGATTCTCCCGAGGTAACGTTAACTGACGTAGGAACGGTTAAAGAAACCTCAGGATCTCTATCGGGATAGTATTCAAAATTAAAGGTTTCTGTACTACTCCATCTGCTCGCTTCGTCCTGCGCTCTAATGTAAAGAGTGTGACTTCCTGATTCAAGATCACTAAGATCAGCAGTGAAATCTCCATCCGATACAGAGGTACCATCTCCAGTATTTGTGCCAACATCAAAGTAGTACTCAGCTCCATCTACCGAGGAAGCATCATCAAAGGCCGAATATTCCACATCAAAATTATCATTAAACGTGTTCAGACCTGTAGAGGAATCTAGTTCTGAGACTGTCGGCTTCTCAGCATCAAAAGCCACATCTCCGTACTCATAGGTCTTTGAGTTACCTGCCTCGTCCTCAATCTCTACCTTTACAGTTGCTGTGGTATCATAGTAATCATCGTCGCTGTCATCTAATGTACATGTCAACTCATTACTTCCGCTGCTAGCAGAATTAAACGTATTCGAATCAATATCATCGCCACCTACCACACAGGTTGCAGTTGTATCAGAAGTGGAGTCAGCACTTCCAAAATCAACATCTATATCAGTATCCTCATCGTAATCGACTACACTATTATCTTCCCCTTCAATATCTACCGATGGATTCTCATCACCATCATAAGAAGTATCCACTGTAAATGACCAAGAACCGGATTCAGTGTTCCCAGCATTGTCGACGATTGTGTAGTCAACTGTATAATCTCCCGAATTAAGACCCGAAAGACTTAGACTAGTTCCTTTCTTGCTGTCAACATCGTTCCCACCTGGGTCTGTGACGTTTATGTAGCTGTAATTTACTCCAGAATCACCAGTGTCCGACACCTGAATATCCACAGTGGGACTATCACCTGTAATCCCGGTCGGAGAATTATCATCCAGATTAGGTGTCTGACTATCGAAAATTATTCCTGTCCTATTTTCCTCATTTGCCGAGTTATTCGCCAGAATATCATATGTTCCATCTCCTTCCTCATCTAGGGTATAATTATAGTAACCTTTGTATTCATCTGTCACATTGTCTCCTAAAGTATAATTGGCTTCCTGTTCCCCCTTCACCCAGAAATCCACATAACTGTCATCACCTTCTGATACATTGAGTATAATATTGTTTGAATCAAAAATTTCTCCATCTTCAGAAGGATTCTCCCACGTCAGTCCTGCCGCGGTTCCCATTATAACCGTCAAGAGAATGAGTAATGTCCAAGGTTTGAGTCGGCCACGATTAATTGCTTATCACTATCAATCTATTCTCAGTGAGTGTTTAAGTAAATTTTTAGCTGAAAGCATAGAAAGTACTTCTACAGATAATCTTCATTGCTACCGTTATACCTGCTCTATCATCTTCTAATTCGATTTTTAGGGCCGTTAGAATAGAGCATTTAAATCTGTTTCAGTCATACGGTTTCTATAGGATGTATAGTGAAAACGTATTATTGTTTGCAAGCGGTCTTGTTGGAGCTATAATGGCCAGCCTAGTTTTATCGTTTTTCGTTGCCTTGAAAGAGCCTTTGAGGGAACTTCGTAATCATTTCAGCTTTAAAAATCTCAAAGTTATCGGTTATGCACTTATCGTGTCTAACATAGTGAACGTTTTCTCCTTTTTCCAGCCTATGCCGACGTTCACACCAATAATTTATTGGATTGAAGGTAGTTCTGTAGCTGTTTTCCAGTACTTCACTCATCCATTGCTTACCGTTTTCTTCATCTTCACATATCTGGTAGTTTACCCTGTTCTAATGGTTTTAACGTATTTCAAGCTGCATTCGCTTGATAATGGTTCTGAAATGAAGTATGTAGGTTCTTACATTTTACTAATCATTATATCCGCACCTTTCTTCTACCTTCTACCGGTCGAGGTCACGGGTTACTATCTCGCTGGAGTGGAACCTCTTCTCTATGAATTCCACCCTATTATCTATCAGGGAATCACAATCATTGATCCTCTAACGAAAGCTCTTCCTTCACTTCATACAGGTATGTCGGTTCTTGCAGCCATCTATGCGTTCAAATACACTAAAAACTACAGATGGCCGATCCTGGGAGCTACTTTAGCCGTTATAGTCTCTACTTTCTACTTAGGGGTTCATTGGTTTTCTGATGCATTGCTTGGATCTGTAATGGCATTCATGACATTCTACTTAGTTGACAGAGGTATAGTGACTTCGAAAAGAGTTCCAGACATAATTGTAGATAAGGTAAAAGAATTTGAAGAAAACACTCCGGTTCTTGATAGGAAAAATTAGAGAAAATTTAATCCCTTGCCTGTTCAAATCTCTCAGTTGATTTCTCCCTCATCTCATCGTGATCCACTATCGAATTAGGATAATCTTCACCTACCTCAACCCCAGAATCTTCTTGCTGCAGTTTATTCATCTTATGTGGCTCATGGATATGTTCGTCAGGAACATCCTGAAGCTCAGGAACCCATTTCCGTATATATTCCCCTTCTGGATCGTATTTCTCTCCCTGTGTCCAGGGATTGAAAACCCTGAAGTAAGGCTGTGAATCAGTCCCGATTGAGTAGGCCCATTGTATCCCACCGATCATTGATGAGAGTTCGGCATCAACGAACATCCTGGAGAAGTAATCGTGTAGATCTCTCCAATCAAGCCAGAGATCCTTGCATGCAAAAGATGTTACAACCATTCTCAGCCGGTTATGCATCCATCCGGTTTTTTTCAATTGTCTCATACCAGCATCAACAAATGGAAAACCTGTTCTTCCGTTGATAAACCGTTCCCAGTCTTCTTCAGCCTCTTCCTTTGATCTCCATTCAATACTTCTGAACTGTTCCTGCAGCGCTTTTTCTCCTGATTCAGGAAAGTTCCAAAGCATCTGAAAGTAAAAGTCTCGCCACGCTAGTTCCTCCTGCCAGGCCTCTATCCCTGAACCATCAGAGTCCGAGTCTCTGGCCTTAACCCTTTCAGTTTCCCAGAAAACTTCTCTTACAGAAACTGTTCCGAACTTGAGATGTGGCGAAAGCTTTGAGGTGGAGTCTTTCCAGGCATAGTCTCTGTTCTCATCATAACTCCAAATCTTTTCCTTGAATTCTTCAAGTCTCTGCTTTCCTCCCTCTCTGCCCGGATCCCATATCCATTTGGTTTGATCCGGCTTTTCAAATCCAAGATCTTCCAGAGAAGGAATTTTTTCCGACTCAATGTCCGGAACCGAGTATTCTTCAGGTTCCTGCGGTCTAGGTTTCTCACTGTCGAACCACTTATTCTTGTAATATGTATAGACTTTGTAGGGAGTTCCGGAGTTTGTTAGTATCTCCTCTTTCTCGAACATTACGATGTCCTTGAAGCTCTCTACTTCTAGGTCAAGTTCCCTAACTTCTTTACCTCTCTCCTTAGAATAGGGAGAGTAGTCCCTGTTAAAATATAGCTTATCAGCTGATTTTTCTTCAATTATTTTTTCTAGCTGTTCTAATGGAACTCCATTCCGGATTACGAGGTCTTTGCCATCGTTTTTCAGATTCTGTTTCAGCTTCTCCAGTGACTTGCGCCAGAACCGTACCCTAGGATAACCAAGTTCAGTTTCATCAAAATAATTTTTATCTACCACATAACACGGTATAATTTCATCGTGATGTTTCGAGGCTTCGACAAGAGCGGTGTTATCATACTCTCTCAGCGACCTTCTTAGCCATACGATAGCTGTCATACATTTACTATTATCTAAAGGTTTAAAGTGGTTTATTCCTCAAGCAGAACCAGGAAAAATTAGTGTCAGATTATTGGTTCTGAAAGTAATTGTCAAGTTTCTTTTTCTGGCCTTCCGGGCCTATAAGAACAAGTTCGTCTCCTTCATCAAGCTGAATGTTTACATCCTTGGAGATTGTCTTATCTCCCTGCATAACGGTAACAATCTTGTACCTGTCCGGGAATGATTTATCATCTCGGAGTTCTTTAGCAGTTCTTTCAGATAGAGATGAATCCTCCTCAATTTTAGCCTTCAAGATTTTCCTGCCTTCTGATATGTTGGCAAGTTTAACCAAGTAAGGATGCTCAACAGCACTCAAAAACTCTGATAAAAGCAAGTCGGTGTGTGCAACTGTCTCAGCCCCTATTATATCGAAAGCCTCAAGATATTCATCATCTTCAACCCGGGTAACTACCTTGGAAACACCAAATTTCTTTGAAAGGGAACATACAACCATGTTTTCATTGTCGTCCGGTAATGCAGATATTACGACATCAGCTTTGCTTATACCAGCGTCCTCAAGCGCTCTTATTGTTCCTGGTGATTTATTGATTACTGTTGCACCGGAAGATGCATAAAGCCTCTCGCATTCGCTCTCGTCTTCATCAATAACCACTACATCATGCCTGTCTTCTAGAGACTTGACCAGTTTTCTTCCAATAGTGGTGATCCCTGCTACAACTACGTACATAATTATGAGTCTTTGAAAAGCTCCGTATTAAAAATTGCGAGCACCGGAAGCATCTCAAGTCTTCCAGCCAACATCACCACAATCCACAGAATTTTTGTAGCAGGTTCAAGAGCCATCATACTTTGCTGCATGTAAACCGGACCCATATTACCGGCAGCAGAGACCGTACCCGACAACCCAGCCATCAATCCAACATCCTCAACGAAAATAACTACAAGTGTTGAAATAAATACTACTGAAACCCACGTGAAAAATAGTACAGATATAGTCCGGACAGCAGAATCCTCCAAAAGCTCCCCATCAATTTTAACCTCATTAATAGCAGACTCAGGTAAACTGAAGGCACGGAGCCGGGTTTTAAGAAGTTCAATCATGGTTTTCAATCTGAAGATTTTCCATCCTCCAGCAGTTGAACCTAATGACCCACCAACAAACATCAAACCTATGAAAACAACCTGTAGAAGTATTGATAACGACATTATACCCATTGTCGAATAACCGGTAGATGATATTACAGCAGCGGACTGGAAAAATCCATCAATCAGCGATCTCTGGAATCCGATCCCACTGAAAACAAGTTCTAAAGCCGTCATAGCTCCAATAAGAGCGAAAATAAGTGCATACAAACGGAACTCTGAGCTCCTTATCATAGGTCCAAGATCGGATCTCAAGAACCGGTACAGAAGAACGAAGTTTATACCGCCGATAAACATGAGCAGTATCGTCATCATTTGAATTGTGTTTCCATATGCAGCTAGACTTGATCCCTGAATCGAGAACCCTCCGGTTGATATACCTGAGAATGCATGTAGAAACGAATCAAAGACCGGCATGCCAAGACCAATGTAGACAGCAACAAATACCGCTGTCAGAAAACCATAAACTCTCCAAAGGTCTATTATCGATTTCTCAAGAGATGGGCGAATAGACCCCGAATCGGTTTTGTGAGCTTCTGCAGAGTAAAGCCTTCTGGCTACACCCCCTGACTCTCTAATAACCGCTATAAAGAAAGTCAGGATACCAAGACCTCCTAACCACTGCATGAAAGACCTCCAGAAAAGAATAGAATGGGAAAGATTCTGGGGCTTAGAAAACATTGAAATCCCTGTAGTTGTCAGACCAGCTGTCGCCTCAAAAAGTGCATCAATAATACTTACGTCAAACACTAGGAATGGTATCGCCCCATAACATAGAGCCAGAAACCATCCAAGAACAGTTGAGAACATCGCCTCTTTTACGGAAGGTGATTCGCGTAAACCTATCCTCTCCAGTACAGCTCCTGTCGTAACACACATTATAGCTGAGAAGATAAAACCAGACAGCATAAAGAGACTTTCATCGTAGTAAAGGCCGACAAAGACAGGGGCTATGAGCAAGTAGCCAAATATCTGGAGAAAGCTTCCTATAAGCTGGAAAGATACCCTGGTTCTCATGTAACCGGGTTGCCTATGATTGAATAAAAAATCTCGTAGAATGTGGAACCGGTTTTAAAACTTGGACACGGTTATGGTAATGCTCGGAACCCTGTCGGTTAACCATCAGGCGACTGAGGTGACTAAATTATGAAAATTACAGTTGGAGACTCAAACGGACAAACACATCAGATCGAGACAGAGGAAAAACCACAGCTATATGGAGACCAGATTGGGGAAGAATTCGACGGCGGCATCGTCGGTCTGGAAGGATACACACTAGAGATTACAGGAGGAACTGACAGACAGGGATTCCCTATGAGAGAATCCATCGAAGGCACAGAAAGACAGAGAATTCTACTTGAAAACGGTTCAGGGATTAGAGAGGACGAAGACGGAGTCAGGAGAAGAAAATCTGTCCGAGGTAATACTGTAAGCGGAGAGATCGAACAATTGAACACCATTGTGATTGAAGAAGGCTCCAAATCAGTTGATGAACTTCTAAATGAAGAAGACGAAGAATAAACTGTTATGACAGAAGAAATACCAGAAGTCAACATAGGTCTTGTAGGTCACGTAGACCACGGAAAGACCACGCTGACCAACGCTCTCACAGGTAAGTGGACTGACAAACATTCCGAAGAGTTGAAGAAAGGTATTACCATCAAGCTTGGATATGCAGATGTATCCTATTATCAGGACGAAGACGGTTTCAATGTGGACGGGAAAGGTGAGCATGTTAGAACTATCTCACTTGTAGATTCTCCAGGCCACGAAACACTAATGGCTAATGTTCTCTCCGGAGCAGCTATAATGGATGGCGCCATTCTTCTTGTAGCAGCTGACGAGGAAGTACCACAACCCCAGACCCGAGAACATCTTGCAGCACTTGACATAATCGGGATAGAAAACATTGTCGTTGTACAGAACAAGATTGACAAAGTCTCAAAAGAGGAGTCAAAAGAAAATTACCGTCAGATCAAAGAATTTCTGGAAGGGTCTGTAGCTGAAGATGCGCCAATAATACCTATCTCAGCACAGCAAGAAGTAAACATTGACGCACTCACCAAAACCGTAGAAGAAGAAATTCCGACACCAGAAAGAGATACAGAATCAGAACCGAAAATGCTTATAGCAAGATCATTCGATATCAACAAGCCCGGCACCGATATAAACAAAATAAAGGGAAGTGTTTTAGGTGGAAGCCTGGTAAAAGGAAAGCTGAAGGAAGGAGAGAAAATAGAGATAAGACCCGGTGTGAGAGAAGACGGTAAATGGAACAGCGTTGAGACAGAAATAGAGACAATTCTCCACGGAGGAGAACCTGTAGAAGAAGGAACACCTGGAGGACTTCTCGCAGTTGAGACCTCACTCGATCCAGCGCTATCGAAATCAGATGGGTTAGCAGGAAACGTTTTAGGAAAGAAAGGAGAAGTACCGGAAACCACCAGCAAAGTTAAGATAGATGTAGAGCTTATGGAGGAACTCGTCGGCTCAGATGAAGGAGAGGAAATCGAAAACATAAAGAAGGGTGAGCCACTGATGATCAATGTTGGTACAGGAAAATCAGCCGGAGCCGTCACAGGTCTTGGAAAAACTGTTGAGATAGATCTTAAGATGCCGATCTGTGCCGAGGAAGGCGACCGTGTTGCACTTTCCCGGCAGATAGGCTCTCGTTGGCGGCTAATCGGACACGGCAAGGTTACATCAACCTAAAACCTTCAAGCAGTCTTTTAAACCGAGAACTCAAAATAAGACATTATAGAGGGGAAATGTTCTGGTACTAGATCTGATGAACTCGGGGGATCCACTCGTAAGTGTGGGATTAGCACTTTTAGTACTGGTATTCGGTCATCTAGGAGTAAAAGTACTCAGCATGGCGGTTAGAAGATTCTGGACTCTCCGTGAGGAAGAACTTACACAGAAGGAAATAGAACAAAGAAATGAGGCTCTAAGATATTCAACTTATGCACTTGACGCCGGTATAATTATAGTAGCACTTCTATATCTCAACACAGGAGTAAAGACAGGAATAGTGCAGTCACTGATAGATTTTGTACCACAGATGATATCGGCCATTTTAATAGTGATACTCGGATTCTTGGCCATTAACATTACAACCAAAGCCGGCTCTGACTTCATCAAAAAGGTCGGAGTACATATGTATTTCCGGGAAATAGGGCTTTCGAAAAGCGCCTTAAAACTTTTCGCAGGAATTTTCAAGGCTTTCTTATACCTGCTTCTACTGCAGATATCCTTTACTCAGCTTGGAATAGGAACCGCATTTGTTGACGAACTTATTAGGGCTTCTTCATGGGCAGCAGCATTCCTAATCGCAGGATTACTTTTCTACGGCTTCAAGGATTTATTCCAGAACTATGCATCAGGAATATATCTGAAAAACTCCAGAGTCGCTAACCCTGGCGAAGAGATAGACCTTGACGGTGAGAAAGCAAAAATACGTAACGTATCACTTTTCAGCACTGTGATGGATACACAATCAGGTCGAACAGTTCTATCGCCAAACAACAAACTCATGAAATCAAACATGTCCGTCAAAAGGACTCAGAGCGATATCGAAACTCTTGAAGACATTAAAAACTACTTTATAGCTGAGAAACCTAAACTAGCCAGCGCAGCATCAGTTGTGATGGCCCTGGAAATATTTGGCTTCCGAGCCCAGCAGGAGGATATAGCAGATGAAAACAAAACGGACTCCCACGAAGATATCGGAGAAGCAGTGGAAAAACTGACAGATAACGAGGTCAAGACCGGTTTTATAGAGCATGATAACGTGACAGATCTCGGAGCCGAGCTAAAAACCTGGTTCAACGATAACGGCCTGGTAATTGCAGAGGTAAACAGAGAAAAACTTCTTTCAAACTCTGAAAGCTCCCATCAAGTTCTCTGCCTTGGTGTTGAAGAAAACGAGATACTGATCGCAGATCCTGCAGCCAAAGACGGAGGCGTATATTATGTGGATAAAGAAAAAATGTATGAAGCAATGAAAAATACCGGACAACCCGGTTATACTGTAATAGCACCTGAAGGAACGACGGCTTTCTGGAGGATCGAAAATGATCTCATCTACTCCGACAGAAGCTATTATGATGAACTATCAAAGACCCTTGAATCACGTCTTACAAGGATAATGAGACAAGGAAGAGTTCTGAAAAACAGTATGCCGGAACCTGTCTCAGACTATATGGAAAAATGGGAAAAGGAAGGTGACGTGACACGCCTTTGGTCCCCTGAAGAGGAGGAATGATAGCTATCCGGTTACTCACCATTTCTCATGAGGAAGTAACAGGATTCGATGATTTTTTCGACCAAGTTAAGGATATTGATGTGGCAAGAGTATCGCCACAAGTAGTAGACGGAGAAGCTCGGTTAAGAATAGAGGATGAACCCATTGGAAACTTCGACGCAGTATTCACGGATATACCCGCTAAAAATGCTGTTTTCGGACGAGTTCTACTCGAAACGATAGAGGAGAAAGATATACCTGTAGATAATTATTCCACAGCATACTTCACCGCAGCCAAAAAAAACTACCTGTACTACGTTCTAACTAAGAGAGGTATAGAGTCACCAACCACCATTTCAGTGGCAGCAGAAAAAGCAGTCAGAAATATTGACAAGCATCTGGAATTCCCTATTATAGGTAAAAAACTCGAAGATCTTGAGGAAACAGAGAAAAGAAAAATCGATAGCAAAGAAGAAATCAAAAGCTTCTCAGACGGAATCGAATACGAGGAAGACGTACTTCTATTCCAAGAGTTGAACGAAGGAGAAAAGTATCGATGTCTATTCATTGAGGGAGAGGTGATATCCCTGAAGGAGGGCTCTGATGGCTGGGAGTTCACTGGCAAAAATCTGAAATACTGTAATCTGGATAACTCACAGAAAGAACTCGTCAGAGAAGCCTGTGAGTCCGTAGGACTAAGGATCACAGAAGTACTGATAAGAGGAAGTGAAATATACGATATCAATCCTAATCCTGACCTTGAGCTTTACTCCGAAAAAGCCGGTAAAAACGCTTTCTCAGCAGTAGCCAAAACTCTCAAAGAGGATTAAAACCATGAAAATAGCGATAATATACGGAGATGTATCCACAAAACACCAGATGATAATGGAGAAAGCGGAGGATATCTTTGAATCAGTACTCGCCGCGCCGATAGATGGAATAAAGTTTTTCCACTCACCGGAAGATCAGAAAGTTCTATACAAAGACATAGACCTAACAGAATACGATGCAGTGTATATCCGTACGGACGATCGAGATATGATGTTCGCCGAACATCTCTCCGAAGCTTTGAATGAGGAAGATGTCGTGACACAGGCCCAAAATGATACCTATGCCTATGAATCAAACAAATTCTACAGTATGAAAGTACTGGCTGAAAACGGTATAGGAGTACCCAACAGCGTATACACACTTTCCCCTGAAGTAGCTGTAAGTGCTGCCAAGGAACTCGGATACCCTGTTATAATGAAAACCGTGAAAGGAGTCGGCGGCGAAGGAGTTATGAGAGCTTCAAGCGAAAGCGAGCTGAAACCTGTTATGGATACCATGAAATCCTTTGAACAGGAGATATGCCTTCAAGAGTTCAAGGAACACGGCGGAACTGATACACGGATAATAGTTATAGGAGATGAAATCATGGCTTACTCCCGATCAAGCGACGACGATTGGCGGTCCAATATCTCAGGTGGAGGGGAAAGAGTTGAGGCACATATGGATGAAGAAATGAAAAAAGCAGCTCGGAAAGCAGCAGGTGTAACAGGATTCGATATCTGTGGATGTGATGTTATAGAAGGTAATGGCGAACCATTCATACTTGAAATCAACGGCTCCTTCGGCCTCAGTAAGGAAATGAACCAGATAATTGGAGTTGACGTTGCGATGAGACTTGTTAGTAGGATGCATGAAAGAGCTCTACAGAAAAAGAGAAAAGAAAAATAATTACCGAATCATTTCCAGCAGCGTTTCAACCACTTTCTCCATCAACGGCTCCTTCCATTCTCTAACCTCCGGATCATCATAGAACACAAGACCCGGTTTCGAATTCATCTCAAGAATCCACGGTCTATCTTCCTCATCAAATATGAAGTCAATAGCATAAACACGGTTACCCAGACTGCTGAAAACATCTTCAACCTCATCAATCACCGGATAAACAGCTTCAGGGATATTCTCAAGCTCTACATTATGCATTGTTCCTCCCCGAGAAACATTGCTGATCAAACCCTCATCAGGCGTTCTGACAAAGCTCGTTGATTCCTCACCATTTACGATAATAACTCTGAGATCGTGTACGCCATCAATTTCAAGCTCCGGTATGCCGCCGGAGGAGTCCACAAATCTCTGGACAAGCAGATCGTCCCCAGCTTCAAACTTCTCTATACTATCAATTATTCTTACTCCTTCACCGCCAAAATCATATCTCGGTTTCAAAACTACTTTCTCAAACCGTTCCAGCATCTCCAAAACGTTTTCCCGGGTTGCCTCTCTGACCTCTGGAACACTCTCCGAGAACTTCTCGTATGTAAGCATTTTGTCCTTACATATCTCCTCCAGTTCGTAGTTATTGAGGACCGGAAGATCCTCGTGCATCTTCTCTTTGATCGGAACGGTTTCATCGCCAAACTTGAACTTGTCAAAGATACCATCAATTGAGACATTCTCGACCTTCTCCCAACCTCCATCGCTGAACCGATAAGCTTTCTCCATCTCACCATCTGAATACCAGGAGAAGTTACCAACCAGTGTTTCACCACCTTTCTCCTCAGCTATCTCGGAGAAAACCACGTAGCTTGAGTTCACGTAATCTTTCTTGAAGGGATTATTGCCATCCCAATCAACCTCGCTGTCCCATAAAACTGCAACCTTCGAACCCATGAACAATTCTCATCAAACAACAGTTTTGAATCTTGTAGTCAATGTGTTTCATTATGCAGCCTTCTCTAGAAAAGCTGAAGGAAATAATAGAAAATGGCAGGAAGACAAAAATAGAATTCAACAGAGAACAGCTTCTGGAAGAACTCACCGGCACTGTACATTTGCTACTGGAGAGAACACAGTGGTTCAGGACCATAAAGATAGAAAACAAAGAGCAGGAACTGAAACGGTTCAAAGATGCTAGAAAGAAGGATAGAGATTTTAAACCTGAATTCGAATTCCAGGAGTTTCCCTACAGCAGAGAAACTCTCCTTGAAATCCTTGAGGAATGCAGAGCCGGGACAGATGAAATCGCCGGGCAGCATCTGGAAAGTTACGGGGCCGAAGAACTAACACCGGAAGACCTGCAGGAACTCTTTACAGGTATACTAGACGAAATAGAGCTTTACATCAAGCTAGCCTCAAACATAGATAACGAGGAAAATTGGAGAAATTACTCGGAAGAAATATGGCCAATGGTAGATCAAGAAACCGCTGGAAGCTCAAAGCAGGAACTGAAACAGATAGAAAAAGGAAAGCTAAGAGAAACACTAACTCCTGAACAAGTCAAGAGAATGTTCGAACAGGAGATCGCACGACTGGGAATGAACTACGGCGTGGAGACAAGAAAAACAGCTGGATGTTTCAACTCGCCTGAAGAGAAGACAGTAGTAGTTGCAGAAGGAGAAAAAAGGGAGAGAATGTACTCGAAAGAGGAGGCCGAAATGGTCACAGTACACGAACTTTTCCACGCTGTAAGAGCTTACAACGGTTTTAAAGCAGGAGAGGAGTCGGGATTCTCGGAGATACTCGGTCTTCACACACCTTTCTACGATAGAGCTGAAGAAGGAGGTGCACTTTACAGGGAGAAAGCCACCGGAACCATGTACGATAACAAGGAGTTTGACTACCATCTCCGTTTAATCGCTGCGTATAAGCTTTCTCAGTCAGACGATTTCAAGAAAGAATTCAGCAGTATAGCTGAAGAACTAATACAGCTAGGGGGAACGGAGGGAAGAGCACTCAATCTTCTCGCCAGAAACCGCGAAGCCCTAAGACACCACATCTACCTAAGCGGATACCATGACTGGAAAGAAATAGAAAATAAGGAAAAAATGCTTCTAGGCAAAGTTAACAAGTCATGGGCAGACAGGCTATGGAAAGAAATTGAAGCAGAAGGTATGCTCCGGGAGCCTGAAATTGGAGAGGAAAAACTGTTTGATTTCACCTTTAAAGATTCAGAATAATTCACTGGTATGGAAAGCAAAATCCTGCTTGATACAAACTTTCTAACAGCACCATTCCAGTTCTCATTCGACATATTTGAAGAACTAGAAAGACTCTACCCACACTGCAGCATTTATACCATTGATGATGCAGTTCAGGAAGCCAGAAGCATCAAAGGAGGTAAATATGGCGGCCTTGTTGAGCAACTGATTGACAAGAAGGATATAGAAGTACTTGAGACAGAGGGAGGCGGAGAAGTTGACGACCTCATAGTCGATATCTCTGACAAATTCATCGTGGCGACAAACGACAAAGAACTGAAACAAAGACTGCTGGAAAACTCAAGACCGGTTATAATCATACGAACCGGCGATCATCTTGAAGTTAAGAACGGTCGAGCCCAGAATCTATGAACAACAAAACCCAGTTCCAATTTAAAACTTGCGTCAAACTTTCTATCTGTTAAAAGGGATAATATGTACAAAAAACTGACAATCCAGGATCAGGTAAGAGTTCCCCCACAGCATCTCGGAGAAGACGTAGAGGAAAGTGTCAAAGCAGGACTCGCCGAGGAAGTTGAGGGAACAATCAACTCGGAAATCGGAGTAATAATCGGAGTTGAAAACGTAGAATCTATCGAAGGCGGAGAAATAGAGCCAGAAGATGCAGGAGTTTTCTACGATGTTGAATACAACGCGATGGTCTATGAGCCAGAGCTACACGAAGTAGTGTTCGGAGAAGTTGTAGACATTACAGAGTTCGGAGCATTCATCCGAATCGGAGCTTTCGACGGTCTCTGCCACGTATCACAGATCATGGACGAATATGTTAACCTGGATGAGGAGCAATCAATGCTAGTCTCCGAAGAAGAACAGTCCACACTCGAAGTCGGAGACACGGTCACATCAAGAATAATCGCTGTATCACTTGAAAAACAGGATACCAACAAGATTAACCTGACAATGAGACAGCCAGGACTTGGAAAAGACGAATGGATCGAACTTTACGAGGAAGAACAAGAGGAAGAAGACGAAGAACAGGAGGAAGAATAATTATGGCGGAGAAAGCATGCAAACAGTGTAACAGGATTGTCGAAGATGCAACAGAGTGTCCTGTATGCAAAAACAACGATCTATCGGAATCATGGAGCGGACTGGTAGTGATCTATGATTCGGAAGGTTCAGATATAGCTGAACGACTTGAAATCCAGACACCCGGAAAATACGCAATTCGAACGAGGTAAATCATACTATGTACGAAATTCAAAGAATTTCCGGACATCGAAAAGATCACGAAGGTGATCTCTAAATGGAAGCTCAAATAGCATCTGTAAGAGAGAATCCTCTACTTGACAGAAGAGAGATAGAAGTAAAACTAGATCATGGAGGAGAATCTACTCCTTCTACGGAAGATATCAAAAGCCGTGTAGCAGCAGAAAATGATCTTGACACAGAAAAGATAGAGGTGCAGAAAGTCTACACAGGTAACGGAGAGAACACGTCTGTCAGCAGACTCAAGATCTACGAGGAATTTGAGTATAACGAAGAACTTGAAGAAAATCCTGAAGAAGAACAGACAGCAGATGAAAAGGTGGAGGAAACAGAAGTAACAGAAGAATACGAGAACATTGTATCAGGAACAATCACAGAAGCCAAGGACGCACTTGGAGACATGGAAGAAACTGACTACGAAGCAGCACTTCAGGCAGAGAAAGACAACAAAGACAGGAAAACCCTCAAAGAATGGCTTGAAGGCCAGATGAAGTAAAAGGTGAGTTAAATGGCGAAACACGCACAGGTCAAGAGATGGGAGAAGTACAGCGAAGACGGAGAAACAGATGTAGAAAAATGCCCAAGATGCAGCAGCTTCCTAGCAGAACACGAAGACCGGAAAAGCTGCGGCAAATGCGGCTACACCAAGCACGAATGAGCTGGAACAACTGTTCTAGCATCCAATTTTTAACATTTCCAGCTACTACTTCTTTCATATGAAGATCCTCGGAATCGAATCCACCGCCCATACACTGGGTGCAGGAATTGTCAGTGAAGAAGAGATACTGGCGAACCAGAGATCAATGTTCGAACCAGATGAGGGTGGCATCCATCCGAGAAAAGCCGCCGAACACCATTACCAGCATGCACTGGAAATACTGAATAATGCTTTGCAGGAAGCTGATCTTGAAGCCGGGGAACTTGACGGAATTGCTTTCTCACAGGGTCCGGGTATACCGCAGTGCCTTGATGTTGGAGCGGTAATGGCGAGAAGCCTTTCACTGAGATATGACTTAGAGCTTGTTGGTGTCAACCACTGCCTGGCACATATTTCAATCGGGAAAAGGACCACAGAAGCGGAAAAACCGGCCACTCTCTACGTTTCTGGAGGAAACTCACAGGTAATAGAATATCGAAGCGGTCGGTATAGAATAATAGGTGAGACCCTGGATATCGCGTTAGGAAATGCTCTGGACAAGCTGGCGCGGGAGATGGGCTATCCGCATCCTGGCGGACCGGAAATAGAGAAGCTAGCTGAGAAAACGGATGAAATAATTGATATCTCCTATCCGATCAAAGGAATGGATTTCTCATTCTCTGGGCTTGTAACGGAATGTGAGAGGAAGATTGGAAAGAAAGATGATAAAACAATAGCGAACTCTTTCCAGGAACATGCATACTCTGCAGTGGTTGAAGCACTGGAACGGGCGATGGCTCAGGAGAACAGCGATGAAGCTCTATTGACAGGCGGGGTGGCGATGAACTCCCGGCTCAGAGAGATGGTGGAGAAGATGTGCGAGCAGCGAGATGCAGAGGCCTACTTCCCGCCCCCAGAATACTGTATGGACAACGGCACCATGATCGCACACCAGGGCATGATAGAGCTTAAAGCAGATATAGAAACAAATATAGAAAATTCAGGTAAAAAATCAAACTGGAGGCCGGACGAGGTAGAAGTTACATGGCTGTAGGAAAATAAGCTTTTCAAGCCTTTCTCAGGTCTTAAAGAGAATTTTTTAGAATATCGACGACATAATCATCCTATGGTGACTCGGAAAACTGCCGCTATTGCCGTATCTATCATTCTTCTACTTGTTATAGCACTGGGATTAGGGGTTCCTTTAGCGAATTCAGCAACATCCAATCCTGAACCGTATATAACAGAAAAGAGCTGTAGTATGTATAACACTTGCCAAGAACCACAGAGGTGTTTCCATGTATCTGAATCCTACGGCAGTGATGCAAGGTGTGTTGAACCAGGATACGCTGAAAACTACTGCGGAATATTTGAACTAACCGCAGTGAAAGCATCATTACCAGCAGAAGCGACGTGCAGCCAAAACATCATCGGCGGCATCTTTTTGAATATCCTTCCGTGAAATAACGTGATTTATTGAAAGTTGATCTGATTATAGTATATGTGTGTAAATATGGTTCTAGAAAACCAGGTTGAAGAAGCCAGAAAAATTATCGAAAAAGAAGGAACAGTTATATTCCCCACTGAAACGGCCTATGGGATAGCAGCTGACGCAACGAATAATGATGCGGTGGAAAAAGTCTACAAAATGAAGCAGAGGCCCCGAAGCAAGGGATTAACGACCATAGTCTATTCTCTGAAGCAGGCAGAAAAATATGCAGAGTTATCAGAGGAGGAAAAGAAAGTAGCGGAGGAATTGATGCCTGGACCTTTGACAGTGGTGGCTGAGAAGAAGGGGAATATCCCTGACAACCTAAACGAGCATTTCGCATTCCGGATATCCTCCACGGAAACAGCGAGAAAGCTGGCTGAAAACACTCCTATAACCGCTACCAGCGCCAATATCTCAGGTAAAGAAACCTCTTACTCAGTCGAGAACATATCCCCCGAACTCAGGGAGAAAGCAGATTACATAATTGATCATGGAGAACTTGACAACGGGCCGACTTCTACTATATTGGAGTTAAACAACGGAATCACGGTTCACCGGGAGGGACCTATTAAGAGGGAAGAAATACAAAAAATCATACAGGGATGAACGCCGGCTTTGAAGCACTAGCCTTGATTATCGGTCTGGCCACAGTACTATCCTTCATCGCGAAGAAAACAGAACAACCGACCGTCATAAGCTACATTTTGACAGGCTTGATACTCGGCCCGGTAGGTATAGGCCTGCTAGGGCAGACTGAAACAACACAGCTTTTCTCAGAACTGGGACTCGTATTCTTACTTTTCTTCATCGGCCTGGAGATAAATGTTAGCAAGATTCGAGAGGTGCTTGGACCGACAGTTCTAATAGGAATCGCCCAAATGGCTCTTTCAGCAGCTCTAGGATTCGCAACCGGTTTTCTACTAGGTTTCACAGTAATTGAATCAGTTTTCTTTGGTGCTGCAGCAATGTTCAGCTCGACAGCCCTAGTTGTAAAGATACTAACAGATAAGGATGAGGCAAGCACTCTACCAGGCCGCCTGGACATAGGAATTCTACTTATACAGGATATAGTTGTCGTTCTAATACTGGCAATTCTAACTGCTAACTTCAACAGCATAACAGGTACCCTGTTCCGGTTCGGGGAGATACTCGTGATGATAGGTCTCGTAGGAGGTATATCACTGGCATCATCAAAGTACCTCCTACCTAAAATGTTTAAGAAAACATCAATCAACAGACATGCATTTTTCATCTACGGCATTGCATGGGCGTTTACATTGATATCTGGAGCCCAATATCTAGACCTGTCTCTGGAGATCGGAGCTTTCTTCGCCGGCCTGAGTCTGGCACAGCTCCCTTACAGTAGCGAGCTTCAGGAAAGAGTGCGACCATTAACCGACCTATTCATGGCTCTCTTCTTCATCAACTTCGGACTACAAATACTGCCGGAACAGTTATCCACCTACTTTGTAGAAGCAGTTTTAGCCTCAGCAGTTCTTATGATCGGAAAGTTCGGTATATTCTTCGGACTAACGGATCGCATGAAATTCACACCCCAGACCTCGTTCAAAACCAGTATTAACATGACGCAGATAAGCGAGTTCTCGCTTATTCTGGGAGCATTAGCTGCCTCAGAACAGCTGATAGGTCAGAACTTTCTCGGCTTCATCAGTCTTGTTGCAATAATAACTATGAGCTCGTCTTCCTACCTGCTTAACTTCAATGAAAAAGTCTATAGAAAAGTGGAGGGTCTTGTGAGGAAGATAACAACTGATGAGGGAGAAGATGTAGAAATCGAACGGATGAGTAATCACGCGATAGTGATCGGTTATGACAGAATCACAGAAAGGCTTTCTCCCCTCCTTGAGGAAACTTATTCTAACGTTGTGGTTATAGACAAGAACCCGGAAAATACGAGAGAACTAGCTAAATCATCTTACGAGTATATCTACGGCGACTTTAACCACGGAGAGATAAGAAAAGCTGCAGCAATAGAGAAGGCAGAAATTATCATCTCAGTATCCAAGGATAGGAAGGTAAACCACCAGATACTGAGAGACAAAAAGCGGGAAACAATCGCCTTCCTCGAAGCAGACAGCTTCGAAGATGCAGCCGAGCTATACGAGAAAAATGCGGATTACGTGGTGATAGAAAACATTGTTACAGGGGATAAAATGGCTGATTACCTTGAGCTTTACCTTGAGGACCCGAATCTATTTCAGGAAGAAATAGAAGACGAACTCGAGACTATTCACTGGGGTGGTAGAAATGGCTGAACTGATCACTTCTCTCACACTGATCTTTGTCGCATCCGCAGCTATGCTCTTGATAGCGAACCGGTTCTCACAGCCGGCGATCCCTGCCTACCTGACAGCAGGTATCCTAATCAGCTTCCACGTCAGTGGAGAGGAATTACTTGGACTGGCACAAATAGGTATTGCCTTCCTCATCTTCATATTCGGATTAAAATTTGATCCAGAAAAACTTATGGCGGTCGGCCGAGAGGCACTCTCCGTGAACCTCGCTCAGATACTTTTAGTTGGAGCGGTCAGCTTCAGCTTTGCACAGATAATCAATCTAGGTATTCTACAGTCCATCTACTTTAGCACCGCTGCAACCCTCAGCTCCTCACTTGTGGGTTTGGAACTGGTTTCCGAAGAGGTGGATAAGAACTTGATTCACGGAAGACTCGCTGAGTCTATACATCTTATCCAGGATGTACTCGCGGTCGGTTTGGTCGTAGTCCTTTCCTCTACACAGTTCACATACTCAAAAATAGGAGCTAATATAGCTGTGGCCGCAGGGATAATAATAACAGCGTTATTGATCAGAAGAATACTT
The DNA here is from genome assembly GCA_003009795.1 of Nanohaloarchaea archaeon SW_7_43_1. Classification (NCBI taxonomy): domain Archaea; kingdom Methanobacteriati; phylum Methanobacteriota; class Candidatus Nanohaloarchaea; species Nanohaloarchaea archaeon SW_7_43_1. The sequence goes on from PXPE01000001.1 coordinate 892,853, forward strand.
TTCGATAAAATAGCGGCTCTAGCAGATGGGTCAACCGAGCTTTTAATGCTAATAGGTATATCCTTCCTTACCGGTTTTATTGCATTATCCGGATACTTCGGGCTTTCAATAGTGGTAGGTGCCTTCGCAGCAGGTATAGCGGTCGCCCGGTTTCCTCACAACCTTGAATTACTTGATACAATGGGCTCTCTCAAAGACTTTTTCTCTGCAATCTTCTTCGTTACCATCGGAGTACTTGTCACTTTCCCTGATCCAGCCACTTTACTTCTAACGCTTGGTCTTATAGTATTAACGGTCATAATCAAGCCCGCTCTGATAGTTATTTCAGTTATACACCAAGGCTATGATCCAAGAACTTCCTTCTTGACAGGAGTTAGTCTTGACCAGACAAGTGAGTTTGCTCTCATAATAGCGATACAGGCATGGATAGCCGGGCTAATAATTGAACCTCTTTTCCAATCAATAATACTGGCCGCAACGGTAACAATGACAACTTCTGCATACACAAAAGTATACGAACATCAGCTCTATGAGCTACTGGAAAGATTCAACATTCTAGAACCTGAGGAACAGATTCTTCCGGAAAGCAACATAGGCTCGGAACTAGAAAATCATGTAGTTCTGATAGGTTACGATGTTCAGGGGAAAAGAATTGCAGAGCAGCTGAACGAGATGGATGCCAACTTCATTGTAATGGAGAATAACCCTGAAAAAATCTCCGAACTCAGGAAAAAAGATGAAAAATTCATTTATGGAAACGTCTTAGAAACTGATACATGGAGACACGCACATCCAGAAGATGCCAAAGTAATCGTCTCAACAGTACCTTTCAGACAGGTCTCTGATCAAGTACTATCAGTTGAGACTGATGCCGGTAAAATCCTTAGAGCCGGTGAAGTCGAAGACGCAGAAAACCTGCTTCATAGAGGCGCCGACTACATAATAGTTCCAGAGATTCTGAGCGCTGAGCTTGTTAGAGAACATATTCTAGGCCTGGAATCTGAGGACGGGTACCGCGAGGAGCTCAGAAGGAGAAGTCTTTTAGAAGTCAGGCGCTATCTTGAATCCGAGGAAGGATGAAAACAGAGAAAGGAGCAGAAGCAACAGTTGAAATAGGAGAAGGCCAAGTAATCAAAAAACGACCTGAGAAAAAGTACCGGCACGAACAGCTGGATGAAAAGATAAGGAAAGAGAGAACCGAAACGGAAAAAAACCTGCTCTCTGAGGCTAATAAATACGGAGTAAATGTTCCAGAAGTCAAGAAAACAGATGCTTCAACCCTTGAACTAGAGAAGATAGAGGGAGAAAAACTCAAGCATAAGGTCGAAAATAAACCAGAACTACTTGATAAACTTGGAGAAAACATTTCTCTACTACATTCTATCGATATAATTCATGGAGATCTAACCACAAGTAATGCCATAGTCGAAGACAGCAAGGTATTCCTGATAGACTTCGGATTATCTTTCCGTTCCCATAGAACAGAGGACCGCGCGGTTGACATCCATCTACTGAAGCAGGTGCTGGAAAGCTCGCATCCGGAAGTGGCAGAAAAAGCATGGAGAAACTTTCTGGAAGGATACAGAGAATACGGGGACTCAGAAGACGTTCTGAAACAGCTAGAAGAAGTAGAACAGAGAGGCCGCTATAAGTAATAAAAGGGAATAGGCTCCAGATAGTTTCATGGCAGAAACAGCAAGAAATAGAGGTACTAAAGCCGCTCTTTATGCGCTGCTTTTTCTCTCGACAACAATTTTCTCAGTGTTCGCAGCACCTATATCTGATATTTTTCTGACCGAAATCTTCGGATTCTTCTTGCTAAATGCTATCATGGTAGGGTTAATAGGTTACATATTCAAAGAGATAAATGGATCCGCAGCCGATACTGTAATTGGCAGTCTTATAATAGCTATAACAAGCTCAGTGTCACTGGCCTCATATAAAGCAGCTTTAGCGTCCCTGCTGGAGTTTTCTGAAGAACTCCAACAGTATATAAATCAAACAGAAACCAGCGGAGAATCCTTAGGTATAATAGGTAATCTTGCCGATGCTAGCCCCAGTGCAGATCTAATTTTTATTTCTTCTATAATAGCATTTAATCTACCAATTTTCTATTCATTGAATTGCGAGTCAAAACTTAAGATAGAAAATTTCTTCTACCTTGTACTGCCTGTATCGCTATATATTCTCCTTAGGATAATTATAACAGTAGCGCTCAACCCGTATGCTGGGTTATCAAAATGAGAATAACTCCGTCTCTTGCTTTCTTTATATAAAAATTGGCTCGAATACTACTTCAGACCGGGAAAGCATCATGCTTGACCGGATCAGCACGTGATAAAAAATGGCAAGAATGCATAACGACGGAAGAGGTTCATCAGGACCTGATAAACCTGTAACAAAGAAAAACCCGAGATGGATGGACTACGATGAGGACGAAGTAATCGATCTCATAGTAAAACTCAGAAAAGACGGTAAAGATCCTTCACAGATCGGAATGGCGCTCAGAGATCAGTACGGTATCCCAAGTGTCAAACAGGTAACTGATAAGAAGATAACAGAAATACTTGAAGAGGAAGGATTCGGACTCGATATCCCGGAAGACCTTCAGAACCTTGTAGACAAGGCAGAATCAATCCAAGATCACATTGAAGAGAACCAGAAAGACGAGGAAGCAATCAGGCAGCTGGAGCTCACTGAGGCAAAGGTCAGAAAGATCGCCTCCTACCACCGAAACGAAGGAAACATTCCAAAAGACTGGAAATACGAAAGAGACGAATGAGCTCTCCTACCATCCAAACATTCTTCCCACAATCACTATCCAAAGTGCTCTTCAGCCCATGAATTAACATCATCAGCAAGACTATCAAGAAACTCTACATCCCTATTCTCATGCACCCATTTACCTGCTCCTACACTCTTGAGTACGGCTAAAGCAACATAATTTTCTTCAACCCCCTCCGACATATCCAATTCTCTGACAGAAATATAGCCCTCCCTAAATCTCTCTAGAGCATCTTTGTCATCAAAGTCGCACAGTTTGTACATGGAATTTATGAAACCAAAATTAGGGTCCCCGTATATCGCGTTATCATAATCAAATACCTTAATTGAAGCATCATCTTCGATCATTAAGTTGGACGAATTGAAGTCTTCATGAAGTATTCTTCTATCAGGTTTCTCTGGCACTTTCTCTAGATCAAAATTCTCAAGTCCTATCTGGGCTGCTCGTTCAAAAATTTCCGGGACATCCTGAAGTTCATCTACTTTCTCTTCAACATATCCTCTCCATGTATCATAAGGCGCTTTTATTCCATCCTCCTCTCGATTAAAATAGCCAAAACCTTCTCCAATAACTTCTGAACTATGAATAAGTGCTAATGCTTCACCTGCATTCTCTACAGCATCCAGATAATTTTCTCTCAAATCCCTACAAGAACTGGAATTGTCTTCTTGGTCTTCTAATCTCTGCTTGAAATTTCTGAACATTTCGCCATTCACTCTCTCAAAAACCACCCCTCCTTCATCTTCCTCATTCTCTATATATCTAATATTTGGCTTTGGAACCTCCGAATCTAACTGATCATAAATATCTCTGATCCTATCAAGCCTCCACTCATCACCTTCTCTAGGAATCTGAACCACAACATCATCCAATGTATAGGTATGCCACATCAGGCCTTCTTTAACTTCTTCGCCAGATTCTCTGGCCTCTTGAATCAACTTTTGATCATCCATAAATATTTTACTATTATGTAATGATAAAACGCTTTTGGTTTTGCTTAGTCAGTATTTCTCACACTTGCATATCAAAACCAATTTAACTCCGGGGATAAAGATCATTCTATAGGAATGGTTGAAGAAATTCTGGAAGCTGCGAAACCTGCAGCAGAGAAACTGAAAGATTTTGACGGCAAAATCAGGTTGGTCGGGCAGTATGACGCTGACGGTATTTCGGCGACCGCAATTGCATATGAGATGCTTGAAAGACTTGGAAAAGACTTCGAATATGAAATACTGAAGCAGCTATACGAGGAAGATGTCGAAAGGATCGCAGAGGAAGACGAAGATCTTATACTGTTTGTAGACATCGGTTCCGGCCAGTCAGAAGCCGTACAGAAACACATAGTTGAGAAAGCAGCAAAAGAAGTAATTATATCAGACCACCACGAACCACAGATAAAAGGAGAATTTCTCCATATCAACCCTCATTTCAACGGGATTGACGGCGGGGAATCAATCTCCGCAGCAGGCACCACCTACCTTCTGGCAGAGGCTATTGACGAGGGAAATATTGACCTGGTGAAGTACGCTCTGATCGGAGCTACCGGAGACGTCCAGAAACAGGACGGAGAATTTCTTGGTCTCAACAAAGACCTACTCAAGAGAGCTGAAGAAAACAGTTTAATCGAGAAACGACAGGGATTGGATCTCTACGGCCGTAGCACCAAACCCCTCCATAAATCGCTAATGTATACCTCAGATCCATACCTTGACGGTATAACCAATAACGAATCAGGAGCTGTACAGTTCATTCAATCCTCAGGAATAGAAATCAAAGATGAGAACGGAGATTTCAAAACTTTAAGCGACTTATCGGAGAAAGAGGAAAAACAGCTGATTCATGGACTGATAACACAGGGCTACGAGGCACACCAGCTGATGAACAACATATACGAACTCCCAAACGGCCATGGAATCGATGAGTTCTCAACAATCATCAACGCATGCGGCAGACTTGGAGAGCCACGGAAAGGCGTCAAGATTCTTCTTGAAAACGATCAAGACCTTGCTGAAAAAATGTCCAGCAGATACGGAAGAAAGATCTCCTCAGCACTCGGCTATGTAGAGGATAACGAGAACAATAGCGAAGTTATCTACGAGAACGGTATTGGAGTAATTGATGGAAAAGACGAAGTGGAGGACGACTTCATCGGAACCATCACAACCATCACCATGAGCAACGGATTCTTTTCGAACGTCCCTGCAATACTTGGAGTCGCAGAAGCCGAGAAAGACAAGATAAAAGCCTCCTGCCGAGCCAGAAAAGAAGCGGTAGAAAACGGACTCAACCTGGGGCACATAATCGAAGAGATATGTAAAGAAATAGATGGAGAAGGTGGAGGCCACAACGTAGCCGCCGGAGCAAAATTCCCGAAAGAGAACAAAGAAGAGTTTATAGAAAAAGTCAGCAAAGGAATCGTGGAAGAAGTTCAGTAAAGCTCTCTAACCGATAATTCTACCTGATCTCTCAACCATTCTCAAGCTCTTACTATACCGGAGAAAAATTCGGGCACAGCTTCTGTGTAAACTTCAAGATCATATTTTTCAAAATCTACAGTTGATTTTGGACGGCCTACTGTTTATAAAGTTTTGATTCGGGTCTAAAGCTATGGCTAAAGCAGTTATTCAGAAAAACTGGTATGAAATACAGGTCCCTGACATCTTTGATGCAGAAGAGATTACAGAAACACCAGCGGAAAAAGACTCTCAGGTAGTAGGGAGAACAGTTGAAGAGAATCTGACAGAACTAATGGATGATTCCAGCAAGTACTATGTAGATGTATCATTCAAAGTAACCGAGGTCGAAGGAAACAAGGCGTTCACAGAGATCGACGGGATGGAATGCTCTTCAGAGTATGTCTCGAGAATGATAAGGAAGAGAAGTAGACGACTTGACGTAGTGGAAGACTTCAGAACCGATGATGACAGGGAAGTCAGAATCAAGGTTGTCGGAGCTACGGTAAAGAAAACTTCGACCAACACTCTAAAAGACGCTAGAGAAGCAATTACAGATATTCTGGAAGAGAAAGCTTCTGAACAAAGCTATAACGAGCTGATGGAAAACATCTTCGTGGACAACATCCAGGAAGAACTCAGAGACAAGGTCAACAAAATCTATCCATTCCGAGACCTTGAAATCAGGAAGACCGAGCTCAGGAAATAATTTTTCATTTACTTTCTGTTCATTCTCAGATACCGGATAACCTCATCTAAATGTTCCCCAGGGTCAACTTTTCTAAAAACCTTCTCTATCTCACCATCTCTCAGTATGAAAGTGGTTCTCTCTGCATAGCCTGACTCCTGTAAGACACCAAACTTTCCGGCTACATCGCCATCTTGATCAGCCAGAAGATCAAAGTTCAGATTGTATTTTTCAGCAAACTCTTTCTGAGCCTCTACTGAATCAGTGCTGACGCCGTACACCCCCAATCTCTTATCTTCCAGCCGCTCGATGTTGTCCCGGAAGCTACACGCCTCTTTTGTACATCCGGGAGTGTCAGCTTTAGGGTAAAAGAAGATTACAGCTTCCCCGATTTTCTCTGAGACAACTTTTTCTCCATCCTGATTTTCGACTTCAAACTCCGGAATAGAATCTCCTTCTCCGTTCATACAGTAAATTTAGAAAAGGATGAGACATAAATACTCGACCTGAGTTAATGCGTCCACATCTTACTGACTGACCCGGTTCAGATTGTGAATTAAGGGGACGTAGAGAAACAAAATGACAAATTCTCATCCTCCATCAAAATCCTCGTTTATCTTCGCAGTAGTCACTCAGTTAGCTACAAAAGACTGTGATTATAGGAACTTCTTGCTGTGCAGTAATTCCAGAAGCCGCTTATGATCAATTCTAAACATAGGCTCAACTAGATATCAAACGATTCATTCAAAAGAATGTCAAGAGAACAATGAAATACAGCAAATGCCGGGGTAGCCAAGTGGTCAAAGAACTCTCCAGCTCAGCTGAAGTGCATTCATCTGTAAGAATGCTCTGGGATTTATCCTAGAAGTTTGAAGGCGACGGACTCAAGATCCGTTCCCGCAGGGGTTCGCAGGTTCGAGTCCTGTCCCCGGCATCTCAATCCATTTATAAGATTTCACTTCTATTTTACTCTTACCGTCAGTGGCTTTTGAGCCGCGAGGTGTACAAATTATGGATAAGAAAGCAGACCCAACAAATCCGGTACTTGTAAATACGATCGAGCTTCTGCAGGAGCAGGAAGCTTCTGTATGGAACAAAGCAGCTAAAGATCTTGGAAAAGTTAATAGAGAACGACCAGAGGTTAATCTTTCAGACATTGAGAGAAATACAGAGGAAGGTGATATAGTGGTTGTACCCGGAAAAGTTCTAGGCTCCGGACGACTCACAAAAGAAGTCGAGGTAGCAGCTTTCAAAGCTTCTAAATCGGCAAAGAATCATATTAACGAAAACGGAGAGTTCAAGTTCATCGAAGATCTAGTGGATGAAAACCCTGAAGGATCCAATGTAAAGGTGATCAAATAATGGCTGTAGTACTTGACGCAGAGAACAAGATTTCCGGAAGACTGGCGACACACGTATCTCGGAAACTGAAGGATAGCGAAGAAGTCAAAGTAGTCAATGCGGAAAAAGCAGTCGTATCAGGAAGCAAAGAAGAAGTACTATCAGAGTATAAACAGAAATACGAGAGAGGTTCACGCGACTTCGGACCACATCACCCAAAAAGCCCGGAGAGAATCCTGAAAAGAATAACAAGGAACATGATCTCCGACACAGAGGAAGGAAAGCGACAGCTCTCCAACCTCAAAATGTATCTTGGACATCCTAAAGAAATCGGGGAAGCAGAGGACCCAGGTACAAAACAAGGAGACCAACTCAAGAACAAGAACTATGTAAAACTTGGTGAAATATCAAAGCACATAGGCTGGGAGCCAAAAGGTGAACTAGAATGACCAACACTGTTCATAGAGAAGGAAGAAGAAAGACAGCAAAGGCAAGAGCAACAGCGAAGGAAGGAAACGGAAAACTAAGAATCAACTCCCGGCCGTTAAACACCTGGCAAAAAACACCGAAACAAAGAATCAAAGAACCGCTAACGATTGCTGGGGAATCAATAATTGAAGATGTTGATATTGAAGTCAATGTTGAAGGAGGCGGAATCCAGAGCCAGGCAGAAGCAATCCGGATGGCGATTGCCCGGACACTAGTTGAATATACTGGAGACAAAGACTTGGAGAGAGACTTCAGAGAGTACGACAGAAACATGATGGTCGAGGACCCCAGAAGAACAGAAACCAGAAAACCTTCCCAGTCAAGCAAGGGAGCAAGACACAAACAGCAAAAATCCTACAGATAGGAGTTGTGCTCCTCTAACACGAAAGCGAACTCATAAAACACACTTCACAAGGTGAACAAAAAATGCAAATACCGGTAAGATGTCTTTCATGCGGGAAAGTCATCAGCGACAAATGGAACGAATTCAACGAAAGAGTAGAAGAAGGAGAGGATAAGAAAGAAGTACTAGACGATCTCGGACTTGAAAAGTACTGCTGTAGAACAATCTTCCTCACACACGTAGACACAGTCGAGGAAGTAGCAGAACACGAGATCACTTGATCTCTACATATTTTCAACCCATTTTTCTTAATCCAGGCAGGATCATTTCCAAGTTCGGAGCTAAATTAATATCATCCAGTTCATCTCCAGAGAACCATTTCAACTCATCAAACTTCTCCTCCTGTATTTCAGGCTCTCCATCTTCGATATCTGCAATATAGCAGTGCCACAGAAACAGTTCATCATTATGCTGGAACTCACCAGAGTAAAACGGCTTCCGCAGTTTGATCTCAACGCCGATCTTCTCTTCTGCCTTTCCAACAGCTGTCTCGGTCGGGCTTTCATCCTCTCCAACTTTTCCACCGGGAACCTCCCAATGGCTATGTTCTGGTCTGTACAGAAGCAATATCTTCCCATCCTCAATTATCAGATTTCCAGCCAGTTCTATCATAGAAACACCTTCATCAAGCAACATTTTTCACATCAACCTACAGAAAGACGAAAAGTGGAAGCATAATTCCAAGACCTGCAAGACAGCCTAAAATAAAAGTATAGCGCCAGTCATCTAATGACTCGCCTTTCTCCTGAGCCTCTTCAATGAACTCTGTCGCTACAAGATAGATCATAGCTCCAGCTGCGAAACCGAATCCAATCGGCATGAACTGTCTAGCCTGTCTAACAAAAACGAAAGCGATTACCGCTCCAATAGGCTGTGGAAGTGATGAAAATATTGTCGCACCCAACATCTTCCACTTACTCATTCCCATCGACCTGAACGGAATAGATATAGCAATTCCTTCAGGAATATTATGTATAGAAATTGCAACAGTCATCAGTATAGCTAAAGGAGGAATAGCAAATCCAAGGAGGGGTACGCCTCCCTCAAATCCTAGTTCGGCGAATGCAACCCCGATAGAAACACCTTCCGGGAAGCTGTGAACTGTTAAGACTCCAAGTATAAGCACCATCTTCTTGAAAGTAGCTTCTTCAAACGCTCCAGGATCAAGCTCGTACTCATCCAGAACGCGGGAAGCACCTTCTACAAGCAATACACCGATGAGAAGGCCGATACTTACCTCAAAAACGCTGCCAGAAGCCAGTCCTTCAGGTATTAAACCAAAAACCGAGGCGAAAAACATTATGCCTGAGGCAAGGCCCCACATACCAACCAGAAGCCGATCGCTGAACTCTTCTTTGAAGAAAAACGGTAAAGCCCCTATACCGGTCGCCAGATCCGTTATAAGACCTGCAAGAAAAACCAGTAGAAGATTTTCAAGCAAAGCCATGCCAGAACATTTTCATTCCTCTATTAAATCACCTATCATTTGATACCAGATATGAATTAAGGGGGTATTCAATTTCCGTCCAGAAGAAAAAAAACTGCCCAGCCGATCTGAAAGCGAACCATTTTATTTAGGATCTTGTAAATATTCGATAACGATGGATTTAGACGGCATATTGCCTGAGATGAAGAAAAAAGACTCTGAGTTTGAAGAGGAGTTGAAGGAACTGCAGGAACATGAGAGAGAAGAAGTAATAGAAGAACTAAACCAGGTTTTGGAAAAGTCTTTGAAGGAGAAACAATCGAATCTGAGGCAGGTTTTCGAAAGTTACAGAGAGAATGATAGAGAAAGATTCCTGAAACTACTCAACGGTATCAAGGAAGAAGTTTTCAAAGAGGTATCAGGTGAAGTATCTCAAGTAATACAGGATGAGCACAAGAATATCGCTGCGATGATCGAGAACAAGTTCCAGAAGATCGAAAAACACAATGAAGAGTTCAACCAAAGCTTGAGAGAGGATGTAGAGGAATCACGAGAAAAACAATCCAAGGAACTGAAACAAGATATAAAGAAAACAAGAAAACAGTTTAAACGGAAAACAAAGGAACTGGAGAAAGGGAAAGCGGACTCAGAAGAACTAGAAAATATTGGGAATGCACATCAACAGTTTCTTGAGGAACTAGAGGAAAAGGTGGAAAAAAAGATTGATGAAGACAGTTTTGAAAACGAGAAAAATAGATTAAATTCAAATATAACCGAGCTTGAAAGAAAACAAAAAGAAACTGAGAAAGACATAGAGAATAAAGTAGACGAAGAAATACAGGAACTAAGAGATGAAAAGAATAGATTAGATTCAGATATAAGCGACCTTGAAAGAAAACAAAGAGAATTAGAGGAAACTGAGAAAGACATAGAGACTAAGGTAAGCGAGGAAATAGATGAATTAAGAAACGAACTAAACAATGACATTGATGAAGAATTTGAATCAAGAAAAGAAGATCTAAGGAAACTGGAGAACAGGATTGAAGAGGAGAATCCAAAAGAAGAGCTGGAAAAAGAAATACAGAAAACTAAGAGAACACTGAAGAAAGCCAGTGAGAAACTGGAGAAAAAAGTAGAGAACATAGATCAGGATCTAAAAGAGTTTGAGGATAGAATCCAGACGAGAATAAGAAAAGACAGAGAGGACGTAATAAAGAAGCTGAGAGCAGATATTGAGAAGAAACCGGATATTGAAAGAGTTGAGGAAATGGAGTACGGAATAAGGAAAATTCAGAAGAAACTAGAAGAACTAGACAACGGCAAAACCCAATCCCTATCTCTAAATAACAGAACAAGATCTAGTCAAAACTATTTGAATCCTTCTGAAGTTGATGAGGGAATGATCGGAGAAAAAATATCGGTGATGGGTGAGTTAAAGTACAAAAGCGATGTCTCAGGATCACGTCTCTACACAATTAACGGACCAGAATCATGGATTATAGTTAAATCCGATGAGAACCTGGCTGAAAAAGAACAAGTATTAACCGGCAAGCTCGACAAACTGGAAGATGATCTATACCTTGATCTGAACAGTTAAACACCATTAAAAGTCTTAGTACCAACTTTTTCTACACAAGTTCTAAATGCGGTCGTGGTGTAGTCTGGCCAAGCATGGTGGCCTTTCGAGCCGCCGACCCGGGTTCAAATCCCGGCGACCGCATCATTTCATGTGGTTTGGACTTATGAGTTCTGAGAAAATCTAGCTCTCAACAGTACCGGTGTTAGTATCGACTTCAATCTCCGTAGACCATCCGAAGTCTTCTTTCGGCCATTCTCTCGAGACATTCTTCTTCGAGCTCTTCTCCTTCGTTATATGAGAATACTGAGAACCAGGTAGTATCTTCATCACATTCTACTTGGAAATAAACATCACTGCCATTTCTCTCAGTCACAGCTCGAAGCTCTTTATTTTCTTCATCATGATCAAGAACTTCCTCACTATCTACGAAATAATCAATCAAAAGGTCATATTCCCATACTCCCAGGTCATAACGTTGCTCTGTCTTACCCATGAATTTGTGACTAAACAGTAAACAATAAATACCTTTCGGTTCAGTCATAGTTCTGCCGAAAAGCTTTCAACCTGTAATCCAGATTCTTTAGAACCTCTCTAGCTATCTCACTTGATTTGAAGTATAGCTTTCTCCGCTCACCGTCCACTTTCAAGTTAACCGAGTCAAGTACAGATCCTATCTCATACTCAATATCCTTTATCTGGGAAAAATCAACTGAATCAACAAGTTTCTCCTCACCCTCTCTTTCCTCCCTCCCCTGAATCCAATGATTGTCGGATTCTTCTCTTTCAATATGTCTCTTTGAGATAGCTATATTCCCTAGCTGTGACTCAAACTCCTCATATTCTATGGTTGATCACCTGTATACTCTCCGCTCTCACGGCGAAAGTCTTCTTTATCCATTTCTTCTTGGACATGGGCAACTAGACCGGGAGTTCTGGCTATTATGAACAATCCTTTTCCAAGTCTGTGATCCCAGCCAAGATCACTCATCACACCAGCAATAGCTCCATCAACATTAATTGGGAGAGAGACTTTTCTGTCTGAGAAAACTCTTTGGACAGCTTTCATCTTCTCTGTGCATTCTCCTTCCAATCCTAGCTCCTCGGCTTTCTTGAAGATTTTCTCGGTTCGAGGATCCTTCTCATCGTAGACTTTGTGGCCAAGACCCGGGATTTTCTTATCCTTAAGTAATTTCTCTTCGACTATCTCCTCAGCTGAATTCTTTGACTGAAGTAATCTCATCACCCCCTCTATAGCTCCACCGTGTTTGTCACCTAAAGCCGAGATTCCTGCTGCAACGGAAACATTCATGTCGTTCCCTCCACTTTGTACTGTTCTCGCAGCCACTGTCGATGGATTCCCGACTCCGTGATCTATACAACTTGATAAAATAGTTTTGAACATTTCAGATTCTTCCTCACCAGGTATTTCACTTTTCAAAGTCAAAAATATTGCATCGGAGAAATCCATGTCCATAACTTCTTTGATGGACTCTCCCCGCACATTGGCATCCTCTCCTGATGATGAAACCGATGTTTTCCATTCTGTCATTATTCAAAAAATACCTCCTGAAGTTTTAGATAGGCTCATATCTATAACCTAAATCCAAAAATTTAATTCAGTGTCCGAATTTGTGATAACTTAGGTTGAGGCTTTTTCCATCTCTTCAGCTGCTCTCGCAAATATGTAGAATGCTTCTTCATCCCAGTTTTCAGGCCTCCAACGGTTTTCTCGGTATTCCGATGACTCTAGATCTATGTTTGAGGCATCCAGAAATCTTTCATTGTTGTATTTCGGACTTTCGTGTGGTTTGTCACTGTATATTACGGGTTCTCTGTCGTCATACATCATTGTTTCGGGATCTATGGAAGGAATCACGACCCTATCAATGTTATCAATTTCAAAGGACCCAGAGTTTTCTACAGCTTCCTTATACGCGGCTGACTGAACCACATAATTTGGTTTTAAGGACCCTGTCTTAAGATCTAGTAATACATTCTCACCGTCTTCATCCTCGTATATCATATCAACCGTGCCTCCATAAGAAACAGTTTCGTCTCCATCAACAGGATGCTGGGCTGTATGAACAAACTCTTTCTCCGCGGCAATTACTCTGTCTTTACTGAGACCTAGATCTTGTTCAAGGTCTTCAAATTTTTCTTCTACCCAACTGATTTCTTTTTCGGCGAGTTCTCTGCCATTACTTGCGAACCCTGAAGGATTTTCATCGTATTCAAGTACTTCAAACTCATCATCTCCTTTCCAGTCTATAATATCCTTCAAAGGCCCTAGATCATCTTCAGAGGCCTCAAGTTCTTCTAAATCTTTCCAGTACTTTTCGGTATTACCCTTTACTTTTTCAGGGTCATCAACATAGTTTTCGAAAACTTCTTCGTGTGCCAATGTTCCTCTGGTTCCCGCGTATTCTGTTATAATATCTGAATCGTATTTTCCACCGGCTCCATCATAAATGTTTTTCCAGTAAAACAAGCCACCGCCTGTATCGATCTCTTTGTGGAACGGGAACTCTGATTTTTTCTCTTCATTCCATTCATCGTAGCCGTTTGGGAAAGGATCAATTATGGTTGTTACAGAGTAGGCTTCACTGTCTCCTCTCCTGTAAACTCTTAATCCCCATTCATCAGTCCCTCTCTCAACATCAAGCAAAGCCTCCCTCGCAGCCGCATTTAGATTGAAGTTTCTCAAACTTCCTTCAGATTCTGCTACGGCATCCATGAAATCGATTGGGTCTGTATCATGTGGAGGTACTATACCTGTCAGGTCACTGATTTTTTTGGAAGCTTGATTGTTGATGTCAGTAGCGTTTTTGGACTCATTTCCGGCCTCCACAACTGCATCAGGAACAATGTCTTCTTCCAGAATCACGGAATCAAGTTCGGAATAATAGACGGTCTCAATATAATCTCTGGGATCCATATCGGCTCTTTTCAGGCCTGTTTTTTGTTCTAGAGTCTCTGCTATCTTCTCCATTGATTCCTCAACAGGTCCTAAGGTTCTATCAACCAGTTCATCAATGCTATCACTTTCCACTTTTTCCCGGGCTTCATCCTCAGTTATGGAATTGATCTGGCCCCATTCCAGCCCGTTTTTTCCGGGGACTAAAGGATAAATGATCTCCGCTTTCTCTGCATCAGAGCCAATTAACCTAACCGCTGCCTCAACTTCATCTACTTCATCAGGTTCTCCAAGCTTTGGAACCCTCAATACATCATCGTCTTTTAATCCCAACCTGTCTTGGAATACTGCGTTTTTCCTAGTCAGATACTTATTCTCTACAATCGATCTATCTCTTTCCGTATAAGTGTCCGCAAGATAATTTCCTGTTCTTTCTACAACCTCATCGACAGGCAATCCAGCAATTTGAGGAATTTCATCCGAGTTCTCAACAAATGGAGAAAGATCTGACTTCGCCGAATCTTTTAGATTCATCTTACTTTCATCACCCAACATAAATCCTCTCCATGCTGTCAAAAATTTATCTCTATCATCGGAGTTAATACGGGGATTAATACCATTGAATCTTCGATCTTCGACACCAACCACAAATTCAGACAAAGCACCATAGAATTCAGGAGTTATACTTCGGTTAAACTTTGTTCCCGGTAAATTGCTTAATATGTCATCGAAAACTTCTTCAGACGTATCACCGTCCATTTGAAAGTTTGCTATAGTACTAGAATCAATTTTTAGGGGTCTACTCATACACAGGAACCCCCATGATAGAATGCGTTATCAAATAGGCCTTCATAGGTGAAGGCCTCAAGCATTAGATTACCTCATAAGTTCTAATGTTGTCAAAAGTTTTGCATGCAAAATTCCCTTGTTCCCCCCGAAACATTATGTAGGAAAATAGGTTCGCAATTTTATATAATTAACTCTTTCCCGACCAAGACACAGAATAATTATTGCTTACTTAATCTCTAGATCCTCTATAACATCTCCAATCTCGTGATGGAAATCTGCTACATGAGCTCCTGCATCTCTCAACCTTTTTTCTTTGTAGGACGGTTTATCAGTATCTTCTCTGATTATAGCGCCGGCATGACCGTAACTCTGTGAAGGCATTTTCTCTGTGAAATTTCCTGCTACAAATGCGATAAGGGGTTTTGAGAAAGCTCCCTGTTCGATAAGTTCGGCAGCTTTGTTCTCGTAAGTTCCGCCTAGCTCACCGAACATGACAACAGCTTCTGTCTGATCATCGCTTTCAAACATTTTCAGGGCATCGGCAAAAGTGGTACAAGCGATTCTGTCTCCTCCAAGCCCGATAGCTGTCGAGACACCGAAACCTGCCTGACGTACCACCCATGCTGTCTCTGTTGTCATTCCTCCGGATTTAGATATTATACCTATTTTTCCAGGTTTATAGACTTCTTCAGGTCTGGTTCCTCCTATAGGACCTAATTTACATTTTCCTGGCGATATTATGCCTACCGAAGTTGGACCTACAACACGGACATCTTTCTCTTTAGCTTTTTCATGGATTTTCCAAGAATCCTTAGTTGGAACTCGTTCCGTAACTATATCGACAAGCTCTACATCGTTTTCAATTGCTTCGAAAGCGGCATCTTTGGCGGCTGATGGCGGTACATAAACAAGGGATGTGTTGATCTGCGGATGATCATCAAGGGCTTTCTCTACTGTATCATAGACAGGTACTCCTTCTACTTCCAGTCCTCCTTTTCCTGGAGTTACCCCGGCTATAATATCTGTTCCGTATTCAAGCATCTCCGATAGTTTCTCTGAGGCTTCTCTCCCTGTTATACCCTGGATCACCACTTTTGTATTATTATTTACCAGTATAGACATTATTCCACCGCCTCCTTCACAGAATTGAGCGTGATTTCATCTACAGGATCATACTCTTTATCCTCACCAAATACCTTATACTGGCTTACTAGAACGAAATCCATGCCGACCTTCTGGCATTCAGGATCTCTATCCAAGTTGTTTCCAAAATATGCGAAATCCTTTCCGGGGCGTCCTCTAATATTCAGGAACTCCTTGAATATCTTCGGATCCGGCTTTTCTACACCAATCTCTTCTGAAACGACTAGACCTTCATAGGGAACATTGTGAGCCTGCAGCTGAGCCGCCATCCACTTTTTACCTTCAACAGTATTGTCGCTGATAAATCCGATAGGCCCCATCTTTTCAGAGATCTTCTTCAAAGTCTCAAATATACCTGCTTCCTCCATATATCGGCGTTCTCTATCCTTGTATTTTTCGATTATTCTAAGAGGATCACCGTGATCAAGACCGTGTTCGTCCAGATATTCTTTGACTTCGGAAGCTGTATATATCCTGAAGTTATTGACATCAAACTCGGGGATCTCTTCCGCACCCTGCTCTTTCATCTCGTCCTTTATGAGTTCATTTTGAAGCCTAAAAGATGGCATCAATGTATCACCTATGTCAAATACCGGTATTCTACTCATCCTTCTTCACCTTGTTCTACCATCTCCATCAATGTTTCAGCTGTCTCCGTCATTGAAGTATCATTTCTGTAAAGCTTCATATTCAGATCAAGTCTTTCTCTAGTTTCTCTCAGAAGCTCAAATGCTTTATCCGCATTCGGGCCATCACGTCTCACAACAATCGGGTAATCCGGTTTTTCATCTTCCAAGGCCTGGCAGAAGCCTTTCATAGTCCTGTAAATATCAGTATTGTTTGCAGTTCCTCCTACATGCCAGAGACCTCTCAATCCGGGTTTTGACATTATTACTTTGCTCAACCTGTAAACTTTCTCAGTTGGAGGGTTACCGCCGTACTCTGTATAGTTTGCAGGTTCTCCACCGTATTCGATCATTGCATCCATGTTAGTCAGGGAAGCTCCGCCTCCCGCAAGCATCATGCCAATATCTCCATCAAGCTCAGTATATTTACCCGCTACCCCCCGATGATCATCTTCATCGATCTTCTCCGCTTTTTTCTCTCGTTCCGTCTTTTCCCGGGTCATAACTGAGCGTTCCGGATAACTCCATTCATGTCTGAAAGCGGCATCATCTTCTAGGTCCATCATAGCATCCAGAATTACATATTTTTCTCCTGTATAGACTAGAGGATTTATCTCAAGCAGTCTTATATCCTCTTCGAGGAAGCTCTGAAATAGGCTGTAAGTAATACTTGCTAGATCTGAGACGTCCTCGACATCTCTCGGCTCCAGAAAATCTTGGAAGTCATTTTCTCCTGTATCGGCCTTGAGAGGAATCTTTTTCACGTCCGTATCTTCTACACCTGTTCCTCCCTCACCGGAGAATAGGAGAGCTGGTTTCCTGGTATCAGTATCGTAAAGAAACCCGATATAGTATTCCGATTCAAAACCAAGTTTCTCCTCTATTAGAACGTTGTTTACTTCATATCCATTTACTTCTCTATTCTTCATTTCATCAGCTATTCTCTCTGCTTCCTCACGGCTCCCAGCAAATTTTATCCCGCCATTACCGGCTCTGTCATTGGCAAGGACCTGTGCCTTCACGACCAATTCCTCGCCGTCTTTATCCGGTACATTTATTCCTTTCTTTTCCAGAAGATTCTTTGCTTCCTGTTCGTACAGCTTCACATTTAATGATTATAGCTGTAATTGATAAATCTAGTTTCAATTAGAATTTTAATACTCACATAACAGAAAATATTCATGGTTTATACTGGTAGAGGTGATCGGGGAAGAACAGATCTTTCCTCTGGAGAAAGAGTTTCCAAGTCCTCTGAAAGGATACAGGCCTTCGGAACCATCGACGAACTAAACTCTTTGACCGGTCTCTGCCAAAACTTTACTGTAGATAAGGAAGAAAACTTGAAGGGAATCCAGAACGAACTTCATATTCTTCAAGCAGAACTTGCGAACAGAGATCCAGATAAGAAAATAAGTCAGGAAGATGTTGATCGGCTTGAGATAAGATGCGATGACTATCAGGAAGAGTGTCCGGCACTAAGAGACTTTGTGCTTGCAGGCGGCACACGATCAGCCTCCAATCTTCACTTGGCACGTTCAGTTACAAGAAGAGCTGAAAGAAAAGTTGTGGCCCTAGACGAGAAAGAGGAAATCCGGGAAGAAGTACTGGCCTACATCAACCGTTTAAGCGATCTTTTCTTTATGATGGCACGACACGAGAACTATCTAGAGGAAGTTGAGGAAAAGAATCCGGAATACTAGGAGTAACCTGTAACCAGAGTGTTCATCCATGCGGTTGTAGATACCGGAGCTGAGGCTCCTGCAGTGAGCTCAGTTCAAACTCTCCATAATAATTTCCGGTACTTAATTATTTGCCAGAGAATTCGAAAAGAGTTCCTGAAACAAAGCTAGCGAAGGATTTAGCTAATAAATATTTAGGAGAAGATTAGTAGTGTCGAAAATGAATAACTCATCTTGGGAAGAAGATTACAGTATACCGAAAGATATAAGCAACGTCTATAATATTGAAGTAGAGCATCCATCCCACATTCCGCTGATTGTTGAGGCCGTGAGCAGAATTGCAGATGAAGAACCTGTTACTGCAGGCCTGGACCATCAAGAAGAGAAATATGCAAACGAGTTTCCCAGAGAAAAATATGAGGGCAAGCATGTAATGCGTGGAGTGAACGAGCAACTATCCAGTAACTTGGAACCGGGAATGAATATTTTTAAACGGCCTGATAGCGGCCAAACTGTCTACACAGACGATTCAAAGTTCTGCGAAATACTGGGATTACCCATTGAAGATCAAAACCAGAGAAAGGCCTCCGAATTAACAGACTTGCACCTTGATAATCTACAGGATGATATAGAAATGTTAGAAGAAACATCCTACATCAGACCGGAAGGAAAAGATCTTTACTCCGGGAAAAACCAGATAATAGATACGACAACAAAACTTGGTGGAGAATCAGTTACGACCAGAGGCTATTGGGCTGAGGAAATCCCTGAGGTATACCATCTGATGTTTCGAGACGGAGCAACATGGGGAGAAATAATGAGGCACCGGGAAAACATGAAAGAATCGAAGAGAGTGCTTGGAGAGAACAACTTCTACGAGAAACGGATGGATAGTTATGATGCAGAAAAAATTAATTCCTCAGAGTTCCTAGAGGAAAACCTAGATCTGACAGATGTAGAGCTTCCTTGCAGCCTACTGGAAGAAAACAAGGGAATACGGAGAGAAATCTCTTTTGCTTAACAGCAACCCAGTTAAAAAAATAGATGAGGAAGTATTAGACAAGAGCCAAAACCTGTTGCGTATTAATCCAGTTTAACCATTTGCGGGGGTAGCCAAGTGGTCAAAGGCGCAGCGTTGAGGTATGGTCTTTCTTGAGCGGGAGCAAAAGATGACCATTCGAGAAAATCTATGATTTTCGACTGCAAATGCGCTGTCCTGTAGAGGTTCCGGGGTTCAAATCCTCGCTCCCGCATCTAGTTATTCTCTAGACAGTATAATCCTGTCCCACCATCTATCAGGGAAAAAACGCTTGAATTTCCGGGCGAAAAATGCTTCCTTTGTCACAGTATAACGGGTTTTAGGTTTCTCTGCTTCAATTGCTTTCACCACTTTAGAAGCCGCTTTCTCTGTTTCCACGCCGTCAATCGGTGAATCAAGCTTTCTGCTGTATTGGTTGGAGAAACGGGAACTTGGAACAAAGTTTCTGAGATGTTCTCTGCCCTGTTCGTTGAAACCTGTTCTGATAGGGCCTGGCTCAACTATCACAACATCAACTTCAGAATCTTTTAGCTCCATCCTAAGAGAGTCTGAGAGACCTTCTACCGCGTGTTTGCTTCCACAGTAAGCCGAGAGGAATGGCGCCCCTGTCTTTCCGGCTATGGAAGAAATATTGATGACTCTACCGTTCGATCTGCGGATAGATGGCATCGCATTCTTGATCGTGTTCACCATTCCGAGATAGTTGGTCTCTATATGTTCTCTGAAAATCTCTATATCCATATCCTCGACAGCTCCCTGTTTCTGGTAACCAGCAGAATTAACAAGAACCTCAACCTCAAAATGCCTCATAGCCTGCTTAATGTCCTCAGGATCTCTGACATCACCATGAAACGTCTCTATCTCACGGTCAAGCTGTCCCAATGCCTCTTCATCGTTATCAAATACCTTTACGTTATGTCCTTTCTCAACAAGCTTAAGCGCTGTTCTCCTGCCTATACCGTTTGATCCACCGGTTATAAATATATTCATAGGTCGAAATTCGGATCGAAGCCATAAAAAAGAGGATTTTTCTCTGAGATAAGACAGCACTGGTTTAACTGTCCAAACAAGAGTCTATATATGGAAACAAAACTATACATTATGACTATCACATTTGCATTACTTGCTGTACCTGCAGCAGCACAGGAAGAAGCTCCAGATGAGTCAGAACCCGGTCCCGGATTAATCAGTTCAGGTTCAATGATTTACGGCCTGGAAACAGCTTATGACAACGCTGCGATGAACGCCGGACTCAAAAAAGCCGGGAATGTAGCACAGGAAAGAGCAGCAGAAGCCAGACAAGCCTCCGAAAATAACGATACAAAAGGAGTAGAAAAGGCTACAAAAGAGCTGGAAAAGACTGCGGGTAAAGCCGAGGGCTCAGATGAAGAAGGTATTGAAAGAGCAATGCGGATGATGCGGGAAACAGTTCGGAACGCTCCTAATGCACAGGCAAGACAAGGAATGCGGACAGCACTCCGGAATATGAGAGAAGCCCAGCAGAGAAGACAGGAACGTCGACAGCAGGGAAGAAATCCTGACCGAAATAATGACCCGGAAGACTCTGGGGGCGGACGGAATCTAGAATCTGATGGACAGTAGCGCTACACTCCGTTCTTTTTAACTTTTCTATTCGAATTTATGGTTGGATGATGAGGTAATGACATCGTCTGATCTCGATAAGAGAAATGATGACGTGAACACCCACTGACGTTCTAATTTTTATTAAAAACCTCTCCTAAGTTCAGTGATATGGAATTAGATCTTGAATCGATAGGTGTTTCCCTAGCCAATTACTCGTTGATGGTATTTATAACAGCATTTGTATTTAGTGCTATCTCCATATTTGGAGGGCTGCAGATAAGTACCATCGGCGGTTTACCGTTAATCGGCTGGTTAGGATATCTCATAGGTCCAATAATCCTCTTTGCTTACAGAAGATATAGGTCGGCAGATAAACCTGTTTATGATCAGCAAGTAGAACTTATAGGTTTATTTGGATCATTAATCCTTTCACCTGCAGTTGGAGTCATAATAGGCCTCATCCTGTATCTGATCGGCAGATTCGGATAAACAGACCGATTACCTCAACTTTTTTTCTCTATTTTTCCCAAAAACTAGTGACATAATTAAAACTTCAGCCCATTAGTTTTTCCTGTAAACCACAGCTCGGTGTGAAGCACCTGACTGCGAAGTTTGTTGCTCCAGATCGAACTGTCTAACTGAGTTTGCGGTGGAGGTAGGTTAGCTGGTCTATACTCCGACCTTGTGGCGGTCGGGACGCGGGTTCGAATCCCGCCCTCCGCCCTTCCGTTTCTATGAATCACTCCGGTCACAATGAAGTATGTCACTTATCAATAGGCGATGTCCACAAGATCCAATTAAAACTAAACAAATATTTTTGAAGACCTCAAACCCTAGAAAAACCTCTCTAAAAACGACTAGGGACCAATATACGATTTCTACAGCTACATAGTTTGATTCCGATTAACTAAACTGTTCTGGACAATCTGTTACTAATACGAATACAAGCTTTCTACTTGATAAAGATAAGTTGTGAGGAAGCATACTGTTTACGTGGATCAGAGCGGGAAAATAGAGAATCAAAGTAGTCATATAGGTATGGCTTTCTCTGATGAATCAGGTAAGGAATTTACTAATGCAATTTTTATCGATAAGAAGCATAAGAAAAGAATTAAAGAAGCCGCTAAGAAGGAATTAGGGAACATAAGAGAATATAGAGTCAAATTATTTGCTTTCGGTCTATTTATGCTCATTCAAAACGATCTACACAGGTTAAAGGAGGTAAGAGTCGATCGCGAATATGAAGGTAAACTGCCGCAGATTAAACATCATCTATTCAACTTCCTAAACAATAATACTAGTGTTCCAACGAATAATTTTCCTGTTCTGATTCCTTGTCATGTCCATAATGAGATTAAGAAACCTGAGTGCCATGATTTGGCTTACAGAGCCAGGGAGAAAGAATTAGACAGTCTGCTTGAAAGTGACTATGACTTCCTAAAAGCAATGGTTTTGAGGTCAAACAAATAGGAAAAATAGTGAGGAAGGCTCCCAACAATCTATTATTAACGGGTGGGAGCCTGAAGCAATTTTCCGTCCACCTGATTGGTTACAGATGAACTGCGAGGTGCTTCCTCATGCTTACCAATAGTAGTGCTTACTCTTAAATACTATGTTCTCTTATCTTTATCGTTCAAGCATAACACTATGATCTTTAAGCCATCTTTATGATGTCTTCTTCAGTTTTAGAGCTTCTGAGTGTTTCACTTCGAACCGGCTTCGCGGCCCGAATCTATGTCCGGTCTGTAGACTATTCCAAGAACTCGTAACGCGTCCCCCTGTTCGACTTTCACTCGCTCTCACCAAAGTAATTATCACCAATTGAAGCGGAACTTGCCTGAGTCATCGCAGTGAAGGATGCCAGTCGATCATCTTCTATGACTGCCCAGTACTTTCCTTTATGCCGTACAAGGTTCCGATCTTCCAGTCGGGAGAGAACTGTGCCCGTACTTCCTTTCTTGATCCCTGTTTCTTCACTGATTTCTTTCGGAGTGAATGCTTTGTCAGGATTCTCGGCTAGATACTCAAGCACTTTATACGCTTGTGTTTCCTTATCAAGGCCCAGTATTTCTTCTGGCTGTGATTCAAATTCATCTATTGCAATAGGCATTGTAACAAGATGTAATTAGATGTAAGTCTTCTTAAGTTTTTGCAAACTTTACTGGTTTATCAACTCCATAGACTAGGTTTTGAAACAGAGACACAAAAGTTGTGAATAATATAATCAAATTAAAATCTGAGACAGAACTCGGAAGAGCACAAACAAGCCTAGTACACCCTCACTTTTCTAATCATATTTAAGGACGGCAACACTGGCTGCATAAAGCGTTAGTCCGGTGTCCCTGATAGCCAGATCGTATAGACCGAGATTGATCATTTGAACTGATATTCCGAAGAGATAGATTGCTGTTAATGAAGCGGTGTAGAAAGTTTTTTTACCGGTCAAAAGCGCAAAGCCTAGAACCGCTTCAAACCCTCCTCCCATCAGTGTCAGCTGCCGAGCTGTTAGGGGAAGTATTTGAACTAAAAACCGAGGCTCGTAACCAAGCCAGAGACCTAGGGCTACAAACTTTGAAAGACCGGCTACAAGCATGAACGCTGAGAGGCCGTAAACAGGTAACTTCTCCTTCTTAGATTCAAATGCTTTTCTGAGTTCCATACTATATGATACGGGAGCAAAGGGTTAAAACCTCCGGAAACAATCAATTTGTATATGAGAGCAGAGATAATTTTTATGGCCGTAATTGTTGCCGCTTCCGGCTGTCTACACGCAGCTGAACCCGCATCTGAACAAAATACCGATACCACCCAACCTTCTGAAATAGAATATTCAGATACCAGAACTATCTACTTCACAGGTTCAGGCTTTGAACCAGCAGATCTGACGATCAGACAGGGAGAAACCGTTACATGGATCAGCAATGCTTCTGCCTCAATGTGGGTCGGATCAAACGAACATCCTACTCACACAAACTATGATGACTCGACTCGGAGAGAACACTGTGAAAACGGCGATCCGATGGTTCAGGCATTCGACCAATGTTCAACAGGCGATCGCTACAGCTTTACGTTCGAGAAGACTGGTGAATGGGGTTACCACAACCATCAGCCATACGTTGGTGGAGGAACCATCACCGTAGTAGAAAAATAATCTGACCGGAAAAGTGACTAAGAAGCGGATAAATATACAGCCAAATTCAATACATAACCTGATCTAACCAGCTATAACGCTCTATAGTAAAATTAATACTGTATCGAAGTTGTTCTGAGCTGTTGTTTGTCCTATAGTCTATTGTATCACTAATGGCATAATCTCCAGGCTTGGGAAGACTTTCTCTATCAAGCTTAGCGTGATTCTGAAGTAACTTATAATCGACAGTTCTCGCCTCTCCTTCCTCCCATTCTTTCAATAGACCTATCGGGTTACCTACAACACTTCCTCCCTGAACCCCTACATACCCTGTGTTAGTATAGTTCTCATGCCAAAGACTGAATGCATAAGAACCAAAGGAATCATCCACGTATACTGCCCCAAATGGTGGAAATCCTGGAAATTCAAACACTTTGTCCATCCCCTTGTTTTGAAGAGACATTCTTATGACACCTGGCGATTCTTTTTCGACAACATTATTCCGAAGTGAAGCATTAAAGCGGACATCACCAGCCTTACTTGAATCAGAATAATTAGAGCTGAAATCGGTAATCAGGAGTCTTTCGGAACCAGCTAAGTTTGTGGCCACAAGCACCAACACTAAACTCGCCAGAAAAATGACCGAGGACCTCTTAATTCCGACCATGCAATAAATGCGGACTTTCTTGTTTAAAAGGCCCCCAAGTCGGAGTTTTATATAATTTGCCACTCTGGGAATACAACATGAACATATCTGGAAACATCAAGGATTGGGGCTTGGAAGAAAACGGTCTGTACCTAGCTCTTCAGAGCTCATTCGATAGGGCGGGCGGACATATAGCTGTTAATGTCGGGGATAGAAGGTTTCCTAGCTTCCCAGAATTCGCTGTCAAGAACCGTGAGGAATACGATTTTTCCACTAAAGCCACTCTTACAGAGAAAAACGCTCCATCTATCAAACATATCGTAGACCCGATGTGGACCGGCTTAGAACTTGAAACAGATATCAATCATCCAGAGAACGAGGCTTCAGTCGAAAACGGCGAATGGAGCACCAGCCTAAGAACTATTCTAGAGGAAGATATGACAGAGAAAAGACAGTATTCAAACCTTTCAATGTATTCAAACGAGTTTGACAATGTAGATGAAAAGATAAGAGAAAACATGGCTCAGGTTGATGAGGAGCTAGAGGAGTTAAACATAGAATATCATAAGACAAGACTGGGAGATATCTTCGATCAGTGGGAAGAAATCACAGACGGGAATGAAAACACCGAAGAATTCAACTCAAAGATAGGAAATTGGACGGACAAAAGGTTTTCCTGGCATGAAGCACCCGACAGTATAGCGGGGCTTCTCAACGAAAAAACCGGAGAAAGCTACCTGGAAGAAAATATGGTTGGTTCGGACGAGCTAGCCAGTGAAGCCATTAGACAGTTGAGAGCAGTAAACGATCCCGAAACCCTACTGAATTACGAAAACCTTTCACAGGGCGGCGGAGAACTCGTACCTCTAGCCCTAAGTAAGATAGATCAGCATCCGAAAAATCTCTACAACGAACTGGAAGAAAGAGTGCAAACCGGAGAAATAAAGCCCGAAGGAGCAGAGATCACCTCCACATGGAAAGACAACGGGGACAACTTGATGGGTTACGATGCAGAAGAAGAAAAACCTGTCAAACTAATAGACTCGGACAACATCAAGAAAGCCAGAGAGTTAAACGATAAAGGCAAATCAATTAACTCGTATCTAGAAGGCCTGAAACAACATTACGGAGAAGGCGAGTATATCCAGAGAATGATCAGTTCCGGACTGAGTATGGAAGGCGAAAACAGGGAATGGTTCCTAAACGAATACCTGGAAGAGTTCATTGAAGAAGAAGTAAACGATCACAGCTCCCTTAGAGAGGCCAACACAGCCGTCATTGGGAAACTTTACGAAGAAGCTGTTGACTCAACATATATGGAAGAAAGGAACACAATCTCCTTTCCATACGAATAAAGGATAGTAGTTTATGAGGTTCTTGTCAATTCCATATTTTTTCCTGATTCACCTTCGATGTAATCATTTACCTGATCAAAACTTGGAATAGAGCGCTGGGCGCCTTCTCTGGTCACCGAAAGAGATGCCGCGTAAGTTGCCCGCTTAACAGCTTTCCCAAGACCACATCCCTCGGAAAGAGAGGCTGTCAAATAACCATTGAATACATCACCGGCCCCTGTGGTATCGACAGGTTCAACATCGGGCGATTCAACGAAGTACTCGCCATCAACATCAACTCCGTCCGCAGAGGTCTTCAAGACAGTTGAATCAGACCCTTCAGTCTCGTCAGCGATCTGGACATACTCATTCTCATTTGGAGTGACGTAACTAACACATTCGTAGTCCAAAAAGTCTCCAGAGCCTTCAACGGGTGCAGGGTCGAAAACAACTTCTGTATCCGTCCCTTCCAGTCCCTCAAAAAGCGAATGAAGGAAATTCTGATTCTCACCGTTTGAAACCATCAGGTAATCGGTCTGATCAAAGCTTCCATCTTCGAGAAGTCTTTCTGCATAATCAGCGTCCGCCAGCTCCTGCTCCTTATGACATGTGATTCTTTTCTCGCCATCGTCCGAGACAAAGATATAGACATCAGATTCAGCATTTGGTACGACATCGATATCGTAGTCCAAGTTTTCATGTTCGAGCTCTGGTTCTCTGGAGCTTTTCCCGTGGAAAAATGTGTTTGAACCGGCGTGAGCGGCTGCAAGTGCTTGGTTCGGGCTTCTACCGCCCGGCAGAACATCTTCTATGTATTCTTCGACCTCTGGCGGGCTTTCTGTCATGATTGATTCTCCCGGCTTCGGGAACCAGTCCTGTTCAGTCCATTCCTCAAGCTCGGGTTCCGGTACCTCCGATAAGTGTATGTGGTTGTCGTAGAGTACTTCTCCTACTGAAGCGATTTTGTAGTTCGAAATACCGTGATCAGAGATTCCATCTGACATTGCATTATATGATTGGGCGGTTTCCTAACTCAAGCTGTGTAGTGTAGCCGCTGCACCACAGAGGCACTAATCCGGCAACAGTTATGAATAAATTATGTCCGACCAAAACGTTATGGATCCAGAAGAAATCCTGGAAGAACTCGAATTGACGGATTCTGAAAGAAAAATATACATGGAGCTCCTGAAATCGGGCGAAGGAACTGCCACAGCGCTTGCAAAACGCTCAGGGGTTCAGCGACGGCTAACGTATGACGTCACAGCAGCGCTCGCAGAAAAAGGATTAATTAGCTACGTTGATAGAGAAAACAAGCGTATCTACAAGCCTTGTAATCCAGAAAACCTTGAGCAAATGCTTGAGGACCGGAAGATTGATTTGGAGGAAAAACAACAGAAGCTTGAAGACGCAATGCCGAACCTCCAGAAGTTCTACGACTCAGAAAAAGAGGGGCGTGACGTGAAAGTTCTTGAGGGAAAAGAGGGTGTTAAACAGCTTTTTAACGATGAGATACGGCAGGGAGAGACAATCCATCTGCTTGGATCTGCTATAGAATCTGAGGATATGCTTGAGTACTTTCTACCGAGCTACACGCGGAAACGTCAGGACAGAGATATCAAGATAAAAGGAATTTTCGAACACGAAATGAAGGGCGTAGTCGGCGAGCACGAGCCGATCGAACACCGCTATCTGCCGGAAGGCTACAATTCGAAGGTATCAATATGTATATACGGCGATAAAGTCGGTATAATCTTCTGGATCGACAACCCGCTCGTCATAATGATAGAGGACTCTCAAGCCGCGGAATCATTCCTCAACTACTGGAAGCTGGTCTGGGAGAAATCGAATCCTTAGATCTGATTCCAAGAATTAGAAGTCTGTAAGGCTGGTGGATAAAGACTGGGCAATATTCTCTCGCCGGAAGATAATGAATACAAATTGGACAGACAAGAGATCGTTCTGAAACCATACCGGTTTATACATTGATGTGTTAATTATTTTGTATGACGGATTTTGAGGATGCACAGGAAAACTTGAAGGAAGCATTAAATGCAATTAACAAGGAAGATTACTACGACCGGTTGAAGAACCCGAAAAGGTTTGTAGAGGTTAATTTCCCAGTTTCAATGGATAACGGGGAAAAAAAGGTTTTTACAGGTTACAGATCCCAGCACTCAATGGCCCGAGGACCTGGAAAAGGAGGTATCAGATACTCTAAAAATGTCAACCAGGATGAAGTCAAGGCACTGAGCCTCTGGATGAGCCTGAAATGTGCCATAGCTGATATACCTTTCGGCGGAGCGAAGGGAGGAGTTAAGGTTGATCCGAACAATCTTTCTGAAGCAGAAGAAGAACGGCTTTCCAGAAGATACATTGATGCTATTGCGGAAGTCATAGGGGAAAACAAGGATGTGCCCGCACCTGATATGAATACTTCCGGGAAACATATGGCCTGGATGATGGACGAATACAGCGTGGACAACAGAGAAAACATTCCCGCAGTTGTAACAGGTAAACCGGTAAAGGCATTCGGCTCTGAGGGAAGAACTGAATCAACAGGTTACGGAGCAACATACATAATCGAGAAGATTATAGAAGAACAAGATCTTGAACTAGAAGAACTAACCGTAGCTGTACAAGGCTTCGGGAGCGCAGCAGATCCTGCAGTAGAGAAACTGGATGAACTAGGAGTTAAAATAGTAGCTGTATCCGATTCCTCAGGCGCAACATACAATGAGAACGGCTTCTCCTACAGAGAGCTTAAAGAATGCAGAAGTGATGACGGAACCGTCTGTAAAATCGGTGAAAGAGTCTCTAACGACGAACTTCTAACACTTGATGTCAATTTCCTGATCCCGGCCGCAATAGAAGACGTGATAACCGAGGAAAATGCGGACGATATTGAAGCAGATTACATAGTGGAAATTGCCAACGGTCCGACGACCCTGGAAGCAGATGAGATACTGAAGGAGAAAGAAGTCAAGATGATACCGGATATACTTGCCAACTCGGGCGGAGTCACAGTATCATACTATGAATGGGTTCAGAACCGTTCAGGTGATTACTGGGAGAAAGATAAAGTGCTTAAGAAGCTGAAGGAGAATATTCGGGGAGCCTACACAAAGTTCCGTGAGAGGAGAGAGAAAGAGGATAAATACGGGAGGCAGGCAGCCTATGAGATAGCCGCTGAGAAAATAGTCGGTACCATGGAACAGAAAGACTAGAGAGATAACCGGATCTCCGGGTCCGATTGGTCGTACCTATTTAAAGTTTTGAAATAGTTATTGGTATGCGGGCTGAGCGTTTGTGATGATGCCCGGAGATTATCTGATCCTTTATAAGATTTAATTCGGATCATTTTGTTACCCGTTTAATAGCCGGGTGTAGAGCTCGGAAGAGCCGAGATGAGCGTAGTGTTTTTTTACGTGATGTAGGAGAGACGGACCCGAGTACAGTTTTTTGCTGTACTCATTTATTGCATGTAGCAATACACATATGCGGTAGACAGTAGGGACACTGTCGTTTGAGGAACTCTTTTTTGAGTTCCGATGTACCCGTCCAACCCGACTGAAAGACTGTCGGCAATTCCGGTTGATCCTGCCGGAGGCTACTGCTATCGGAGTCCGATTTAGCCATGCTAGTCCACCGATTCGTTCGGGGCGGATAGCTGAGTAACACGTGGCTAACCTGCCCTGTGGATGGAGATAACCTCGCTAACGTGAGGCTAATACCCAATAGCAGAGAACTACTGGAATGTGTTCTCTGTGAAATGTTCTGACGCCACAGGATGGGGCCGCGGCTGATTAGGTTGTTGGTGAGGTAACGGCTCACCAAGCCAGTAATCAGTAGCAGCCGTGAGAGCGGGAGCTGTCAGTCGTGTTCTGAGACAAGAACACGGACCCTACGGGGTGCAGCAGGCACGAAACCTTTACAATGCACTAACGTGCGATAAGGGGACTCCGAGTGTAATCTTCCCACAAGGAAGGTTACTTTTCTGCACTGTAAGGAGGTGCCGGAACAAGGGGTGGGCAAGACTGCTGCCAGCCGCCGCGGTAATAGCAGCATCCCGAGTGGTAGTCATTATTATTGGGCTTAAAGTGTCCGTAGCCTGCCGTGTAAGTCTGCTGTGAAATCCAAGCGCTCAACGTTTGGACGTGCAGCGGATACTGCATGGCTAGGGACAGGATGGCGTCGAGGCTATTCCAAGAGTAGGAGTGAAATCCAAAAATTCTTGGAGGAGCACCTGTGGAGAAATCGCTCGACGAGTACTGATCCGACGGTGAGGGACGAAAGCTAGAGGAGCAAAGGGGATTAGATACCCTCGTAGTCCTAGCTGTAAACAATGTGCGTTTGATGTCGGCTAACCTCCGTGGTTAGCCGGTGCCGAAGAAAAATCGTTAAACGCACCGCCTGGGTAGTACGGTCGCAAGGCTGAAACTTAAAGGAATTGACGGGGGAACACCACAACCGGTGGGGGCTGCGGTTTAATTAGATCCAACGCAGAGTACCCTACCAGAGCCGACAGCAGAATGACGGTCAGCTTGAAGAGCTTACCCGACGCGCTGAGAGGAGCTGCATGGCCGCCGTCAGCTCGTGCCGTGAGGTGTCCGGTTAAGTCCGGTAACGAGCGAGACCCGCATCTCATGTTGCCATGGATCCCTTCGGGGATTCAGCACTCGTGAGAGACCGCTGGTGATAAACCAGAGGAAGGAGCGGGCCACGGTAGGTCAGTATGGCCCGAATGCTCTGGGATACACGCGGCCCACAATGGCTGGAACAAAGGGATGCCACCCCGAAAGGGGAAGCTAACCCCCCAAATCCAGTCTCAATACGGATTGAGGACTGCAACTCGTCCTCATAAAGTCGAAATCGGTAGTAGTCGCTGGTCATCATCTAGCGGCGAATAAGTCCCTGTTCCTTGTACACACCGCCTGTCAAGTCACCCGAGTCAGGTTCAGACGAGCTCTTGGTTTTCCAAGGTCAAGTCTGAGCTTGGCAAGGGGGGCTAAGTCATAATCCTTGAATTGTGACTCTGAACCGAGAGGCTCAGAACAAAACCGGCTATATGCGGGGAACACCGCAAGCATATCGGAATACCGGAATACTTTCCATCGGCTTTTAAGCCCGGAAGGTACAAGGTAAAAATGTCCGATCGATGCGGTCGATCCGCAGGGAAGCTCACTTCGGATCTGGAAACAGAGGAGAATAGCCCCTCAGAGACTGCACGCCGGCCCCGATTGAAGGGAGATGATACAGTCCGCGCCTTAGTGCGAACTAGGGATTCACGCGAACAAGGTAGCCGTTGGGGAACCATCGGCTGGATCACCTCCAGAAAACACAGTCTCTCTGGGAGCAAATCCAGAGGACACACTCCAAACTCCATTTTAGGAGTTTGATTCTTTCCGTCTCTCCTATCTTTCACTAACCTTTCTACCTTCTAATCACCGCAACCATAACTGATTGATTCTTACTTTACCGCATTAATTTTCAAATCCTGGAAGAAGTTTTTCTATGTTTCATAGATGGATCAGGGCCTCTTCAGCTACTTAAAGTAGCTGTTCCTTTAGAGGAATCTAGCTAGTTTATCACGTCAGTAATTGTACAAAGCTCGGATAGATGAGTAAATGGAGAGAAGATGGCGGGTACCGCTTCATGCAATGCATCCAGATCTTCTCTTGGAAACCTGGCTATAACAGATATCCTATTTCAACGGGTTCCAGTTCATGCCTACTAATCTGCTTCCGGAAAGGTCAAAGCCAGCAGTTTGAGGATAATGGGGAAAGCCCTAAGATCTCTGTACAGCATCACTAATTTTCTTCACTTCTTTCTCTTTCTGTAGACTTTTTCTGCCTCTATGAACAGGACTGTGATTACTGCTCCTGCCACTGCAAGCATCCATCCTTCGAGCCCTGGTGGTTGATGCCCGAATACTTCAGACCTTGCCAGCTGCGGGAAGTATATGGCGACCAGACCGGCCGGGAGCACAACGATTGCAGATAGGATCGTCAGCTTGTTTTTCAAGAGGTCTATCTCTGTTATGTTCCGGGTGAGTGATCTGAAGCTGAATGTTTTCAGAACCACTGTAAGGACGCTTGTGGCGAATACCACAGTTCTGGCTCTTTCCGGTTCAACTATAGGGTTGCTTGCTATAAACGCCAGGTAGCCGAACAGACCAGCTATCAAGGATATTCCGGATACAAGCGCTAGGTTCCTTGAGTTAAGTATCTTTGTGTCTGGAGGCCTCGGCATTCTCTTCATAATTCCTTTCTCCGCCGGATCAAGGCCGAGAGATATTGATGGAAGCTCTTCCTCTACAACGTTAATGAACAGTATCTGCAGAGCTATAAGCGGCAAGTACTTGAAACCGGATTCCCCGAATAGGTAAGGGAATGTTAATACTACCGCTAGAATAGTAATGATTTCTGCAAAGTTTCTGGATACCAAGTAGGTTGTAAACTTCTCAATATTATCATATATACGTCTACCGTCTTCTACTGCGGATACAATGCTTCCAAAGTTATCATCTTCCAGTATTACATCGGAGGCTTCTTTTGTAACATCTGTTCCTTTCTGACCCATTCCAACGCCTACATCCGCGTTTTTCACGGCCGGAGCATCGTTTACTCCATCCCCTGTCATCGCAACGATCTCTCCTTCGTCCTGTAATGCACTTACTATACTGTTTTTATGCTCCGGTTTTGTCCTGGCATATATCTCCACATCAGGGAGTACATCCATCAGTTCTTCTTCATCCATTTCCTCTATCTCGTCTCCTGTCATCACCCTGGCATCAGAATCCACGAGACCTATCTGTTCTGCAATAGCCTTAGCTGTACGCGGGTTATCACCTGTAACCATTTTCACATCCACACCAGCAGTATGAGATGTCTCTATCGCATCCTTTACATTCTCTCTAGCCGGGTCAATCATTCCAGCAAGTCCCAGAAGTGTAAGATCTTCCTCTATGTTTTCAGCGTCAAATGGTTCGGATACATCCTCTCTGTAGGCCAGTGCCAGAACTCTTAATGCATCATTTGCGTATTCTTTGTTCTTTTCAAGTATATCCTGTTTTTTCTGTTCTGTAAGTTCTTTTCTCTCGCCTTCAATCATTATATGGGAGCATTTCTCTAAGACAAATTCTGGAGCGCCTTTCGTGAAAGCATCACACCGGTCTTCCACCTTGTTTACCGTTGTCATCATCTTTCTCTCCGATGTGAAAAGTATCTCATCCTCTCTAGGCATTTCCTCCTCTTTTTCCTCTCTACTGGTTCCCAGCTTCTCTCCAAGCACTACAAGCGAAGCCTCTGTAGGTTCTCCAGATATACCGTAATCACCGTTTTCCTCAACCAGTTCAGAGTTATTACACAACAATCCTGTCTTAACCAGTCTTCTAAGTGTCTCTCTGTTTCCAACATCCACTTGTTCTCCGTTCTGGGTTATATCTCCTTCAGGGACGTATCCTACACCTTCCACATCAAATTCTTCAAAGTCGGCGAAAACCTTCTGTATAGTCATTTCGTTTCTTGTCAAAGTCCCTGTCTTGTCCGTACATATTACAGTAGTGGATCCAAGTCCTTCAACCGCAAGCATCTTCTTCACGATAGCATTTTTCTCCGCCATATCCCTCATCCCATAGGAAAGAGTCAAAGTAAGGGCTAGCGGTAGTCCCTCCGGTACAGATGCTACAGCAAGGGCTATACTCACAAGTACAACATTGAACATATCCGCACCTTCTAAGAATCCCAGTGTCATTATAAGACCGACCGCTACCAATGCTACAGCCGCAAATCTCTTTGCCAGGGTATTCATCTTACGTTTGAGGGGGCTGTCTCTTGTCTCTCCCTGAACCTGGTCCGCGATCTTGCCTAGTTCAGTATCCATCCCTGTGGCGGTGACTTTTGCAGTACATTTTCCAAATACTATGGTTGTGCCTGAGTATATTTCGTCTCCGTCTTCTTTACTGACGGCCTCGCTTTCACCTGTAAGTGTAGCTTCGTCTATAGAAATATCATTTGACTCTAGAATTTCTGCATCAGCAGGAACGGAATCCCCTCTCTCAAGTTTAAGTATATCCCCGGGAACCACGTTCTCACTAGGAATCTCTTTCTTCTTCCCATTTCTCACCACAGTGGTCTTGGACTTTTGCATATCCTTTAATTTCTTCATCGCCTCTTCGGCTTTCCACTCCTGGATGAAACCTGTCACAACCAGGATTCCAACTATTATAATTATGAAGTAGAATGTGAATATCTTTTCAGGCTTGTAAATCGATGCATAGTAAGAAATACCGGCTGCAAACAACAGTATCCAGATAAGAAAGTTTCCCTTTACCTGTCTAACAAGAATATCGAGCTTGGTAGTTTTATTCTCTTCTTTCAGCTCGTTGCTGCCGTGTTCTTCAAGCTTCTTCTCTGCTTCTTCCTGTGAGAGCCCTGTATAATCTGAAGCCACAGATAAATTTTAGGTGAAACGGCTTAAAAAGTTACTTTCTAATCGAGTCTCTCCATCTTCATCCATCCAATCGTACGTCCTGTTTATCAGGAATGAGCTCAGGGCGGTTGTAACTATACTTAACAGTAGGACGGAGGTCATAAGGTTTTGATCTATTATCCCGGTCTGTATTCCCAGGTAAGCTACAGCCAAAGCCGTGGAAAGCTGTGGAAGGCTTGTAGATGCTATAAATGAACTCTCCGGCACTGAAAAGTCATTGACTCTGGATGCAAAGTAACCGCTGAAGAACTTGGATAACGTGGTTCCTAGAATTATTGCTCCAGCCATGAGTGCTGTCGAAGTAAGGTTGGTTAAGGCCTGTATTTCGAAAGAGGATCCTACTTCAATGAAAAATATCGGTATAAAGATACCGTAACCAATTGCATGGATCTTATTTATTATATCTTCATGCTGGATGATGTCTGAGAGGAAGAGGCCTGCAAGGAACCCAGAGACAATTGAATGTAAACCTATCACTTCGTAGAATGCTACTACACCTATAAGTATTACTATAACCATTCTTAGCTCTGTTTCAAATCCTTTGCCTCGAATTTCCCTGTCCTCGTATTCTAGGAATTCCTTAAGTTTCGGTATTACCAGTTTCAGGAATGCTATGGAGGTGAAAATAGATATTACAAATAAGTGTAGGGGGAGATTTGATCCGGACTGTGACTGATGGATTAAAGATCCAAGCACTATAAGACTACTGAGATCCTGTAGAACTACGGATGATATCACTGTTGAACCGATTTTGGTATCCATCATACCGTTGGACTCTA
This sequence comes from Nanohaloarchaea archaeon SW_7_43_1, assembly GCA_003009795.1. Classification (NCBI taxonomy): domain Archaea; kingdom Methanobacteriati; phylum Methanobacteriota; class Candidatus Nanohaloarchaea; species Nanohaloarchaea archaeon SW_7_43_1. Next base: position 928,170 of record PXPE01000001.1, read on the forward strand.
GAGTTGGAAGAACTACAGCTACTGAAGAGGACATGAATGCTGCTCCTATAACTATAGCGGTCTCAACTCCATAACCAAAGTAAAGAGTGATCAATGTACCTACACCGAAAGGTATGAGCCCGTTGGCAGCAGCTATGCTGGTAGAGGTCTTTCCAAGCTGTTTAAGCCGGGAAAAACCGGTTTCAAGCCCTGCCATAAACATCAGGAATACGATTCCTATCTGGCTAAGGAAATCGATGACAGGGTCTCCCGCAACAATTTCCAATCCGGAAGGACCTAATATCACCCCTGCAATGATCAATGCGATGACCCAGGGAATGTGAAGCCCTCTAAGCAGCAATGGGAAAAGCAAAGCTGCCAGCAAAACAACGAAGAATACCAGAATATTGGCCATTGACTTTGAATATGTGGCGCTGAATTAAAACTATAACCCTACCTGGACCGGTTCTATATCTTGACCTTTTTTGTTGGGATCGCTTTACAGATTGATGTTGTTACCAGCACTCAACATATAAAATACTTTTACTGTATAGTCATAACATGATTGGGAATCGGAGATACCTCAGGTTAGGAGAAACACTAATTATAATAACTGTACTTTTCACCGGGTACCTCGGCGGAATGATCAGTACACATCAGTCAACAGGACTAGACGAAGAACCTGTATACAATCCGAGCTACAACCTAACATGCCCGGAACCTGTGACAAACGTCGAAATGAACTCACAGAACCAAGATAGGAGAGAAACAGGTAACTACATTCAAGCAGCCTACACACAAATAGACTACGATACCCAACAAGGAAATATAAGGGTCGATGCATCCGCAGTATCAAAACCTGAAGGTAAATCCATGCGGCCCGCCATATTCTCAGGTAACACCGTCTTAATGAAAGAATATAAAGGAGGCTCAATATCCGAAGGAGACATACTCAGGTACTCAACAGATTCAGGTACCGTAATCCATAGAGTCCAGGCAAACTACCTCAACACCGGAGACTACCTATTGATGAAAGGAGACAACAACGAATACGGTTCACAGATACAGAGATCACAGATAACCCACAGAGTAGTAGGAATTCTATATACATCGAGAGAAGATACAGGAACAACCCTGAACTAATACCGAATCAGTAACACATGTGCAAGAGGCAACAACGATGAGATTTATTTTTAGGGTGACCAATTTCTCCGAAGAGAAGGAAACAGTTTTTCAATAACATTTTGTATATAATTAGGTATGGATTTTACGAGGAGGAAAATAGCGGCTCTACTGTTACTGTTACTGATACCCGGATATGTTCTAGCGGTTTTCTCCTTACCGGCCAACCTGCCTTCCGGATGTAACCTAGAAGGAGGTGAACAACCGGGAATTAATGATCAGGTAGGTGTATGTACCGATGTCAGCGCCACAGTACTGAGACAATATTACTTTGGGACAATACGTCTCCCGGTTCATACGTTAAGCCTGAATATAGACCTCATTAACAAGCTATTCATGCCGTTCTTACTCGTTGGATCGATAGTTCTGTGGCGGGAATATATTTAAACCGGCCACTACAATTTTAGGTTCATGGTAAACCCGATTGAACTTTTAGAGCAGAGCACACAGGGACAGCTTGTGGCTCTACTATCATTAGGACTAGCAGTTTCCTTCGGAGCAGGAGTAGCGCTAGATAATGGAATAACAGAAGAAAGAACCTCCGAGCAGGACTCAAGTCAATGGAACGGAGTATACACTGTTGAAGTAGAAAGAGAAGGAGAAGTGGTGTACAAAGAAAAAGAACACAACTTACTGACCGATCAAGGAGCTAACTGGATCAGAGGTCAGATTTCGGACCCCAACGGATTATCAGCCGACACCGCGGAGGCAAAACACATTTCCGTAGGTAATGGTTCAGCTCCCGGAACAAGTGACACAATTCTACCTGAAGAAATTACAGACTCCAATTTAGGTAGAACCGAAGGAGGTACAACCCTTTACGGAACAGGAGAATTCGAGGTTCAAAACACGTTCACAGCAGAACTTGCTGATGGTGAAGAACTAATCGTCAACACAACAGGTCTGAACTACGCGAACTCTGGAAACACACTGATTTCAGGAGGATCGTTCCCTGACGCCAACCTACTTGACGGAGATCAGCTGACAGTTACACACAACGTCACAATTCAAGACGGCGGCACTAGCTAAAGACTGAACTCCTAGTCCTACATTTTCTCTTCTTTTTATTTTATGATACAGAGCCTTCTATACCCAAAATTAGAGATATACTGGTAACATGTTTTTATTCCAGCAAGACCACATTTTTTGTATACTCGAGGGGGATCAACACCGAGAAAACAGCTGGATAAAACATGAAGAAAACTGAATTTTTCAGAACAGCATTATTAGTAACAGTTCTAGTCTTACATGTAGCCCCAGCTTTAGGTGATACAAACTATACCGCTAATTCCGCAACTGTGGACCCAGGAAACGAGGTTGAAAACAGTCTATCCGACACAGAACAAAGAAATGGAATTAACTGGAAAATACAAGAGGAAGATACTTCAGGCGCTCTTGAAATTTTTGGAGACGACAACTTGCAGGTTGATGTAGACTTTAATCAAGTGAGTGAGGAGAACAAGATAACCAAAATAACTTTTATTCACGATAGTAAAACTACTGGAGAATCCTTCGACTGGAGGGTTTATAACTACAATACCGGTTCCTACGATGATAATATATACGATGTCAGCTCGACTTCACTGGACTATGATGCTTTTTCAGTGTGTGAGACCGGAGGATGTGATAGGTTTGATGATCCTCTAAATTATATTTCAAGTAACGGTTTGACCGAGACAAGGTTTCTAGATACAGAGCCGAATTCCGGAACACAGGATAATATGTCGCTTAACTTCCAGGCTGTGGAGGTAACGACTGATGATATACCTCCTGATGTAAGAAATGCTTCACAGAACTACTCCATTATCACTAACAACCAAACTAATTTGCTTGAGGCGGAGGGATACGATAACTTCAACCTTTCTCATGCGAAGCTTGAAACAAACGAAACAGGTGTTTTCGAAAACAAGACCGATTCCTACGGTTCCCCAGAACCATACTACAGTAGACAAAAATGGAATGAAACAAAATTTGAATGGCAAAACAAAAGCATCGAAGAAGAGAAACTAGTTCGATGGAGAATATGGTATAACGATACATCAGGAAACTTCAACGCAACGGAACCCGACTCATTCACCGTAAGACCGACCATCAATTACACTGGACAGATTTCAGTAAACTTCAACTACACCGATCTCACGGAAAGAAACATTGCCGGAAACAGAGAGCTATCACAGACAGTTAATTTTACGAACAAACAAGTAAGGACTCAGGATCTCGATAGGTCAAAGAGAGAAACCATCAATTACAGTGACACCGTAAACAGAAGCCAGAATTTTAAGAAAGACCAAAAAACATCTTTGAAAGCCAATAACATACAGCCCAGAAACACAGACAACAACAGGGCTTTCATAACAGGAGCGAGTCTATCTGAACCTGTTGCAAGATTATCAGGGATAGAACGAATATTTAGCCAAGCGATAACAATTGATCCACAGAACTTCAGATTCTACAATGGCATCAGAACACAGATAAGTAAATTGGAGTATTCTGATCCAGTAAGTAGGGAAGGAGTATTTCAGAGAATACTCAAAAACACCTATAAAGTCTCTAACAATCCCGTGAGAAGATATGTTGGTGAAAGGCTCCTCACCCAGGGTATAGATTACAGTGACGATCGAAAGATCAGTTCATTTCTTAAGAGAAGCCTTGACCAAGTTTTAGAACCGGATGACATATCTACGAGAACAGCGTTCAACCTGAGAGATATATTAAACACATTTAGTCTAAATCAAATTTATACGAGAAACACCCAGGCCAACAGGATATTTTCGGAAACCATTGACTTCAATAGTGACTTTATTCGTTCAACCTCGGTGAAAAGAGCTTTTGAGGACATTTACAGCCAAGAAACTAATGAAGCAAATATTTTCACAGGAGCAAGAACAGTTAGACAAACCCTGACAGGAGATACCCAGATCTTCAGAAGCTTGGAGCTCTTAAGGATAGATGAGACAGTTGTTGGATTAGTAGATGATCAGACCAGACTTTCAATTCTCCAAAAATCAGCTCCGGCGGTAGATATTCTTCAATCAGATAGTTCCTCAAGATCTCTCCTGTCCCTAAGAACACTCGACCAATCCCTTAAAATCAATGAGAACGTTTTCCGATCCTTCAGCTATCAGAGATCGTTGTCTGAAATATTTGAACCAGATACTATCCAGCTCCGGTCTTTCGTTGGCAGCAGATCATTCGAAAATACTGTAAAGATAAGTAACACACAGACACGGGCAGTTCTAAACATACGGAAAATTGGGGAAGAGATTGGTTACAAGGAACAGATAAAACAGGTATTTACAGGGGGAAGAGTGCTTAACTCACAGGTCTCGGTAGTGGCGGCAAATAGGCGCCGAGTTGTCCAGGATAGAGTGAATACAGAAACATACAATGAATTAAACGTATTATCCAGATCTACTATCGGCTTCAGGGAGAGTTCCGTTAATATTGTTACCGGGGAAGCAGTATCCCAATCCGCAGATATAGCAAGAGTCCTCACACAGACAACGGGAATAGAAACCGTATTCATTAGAAATGATATGGAGGTCAACAGAGCTTTATCAGAAGTATTCTCGGACCAGCAAGTGATTGACCGTCAAAGCTTATCGCAGAAACTGGAAACCGTAACAGTTCAATACTCCGAGAATATTCAAAGAAATTCATCGCCTAAAAGGATACAGGATGCCAGCCTAGGGATTATAGCACCTCAAAGCAGTAGAAGCTTTATCGGGGCAAGGCTTCTAGCAGAGAGTTTCCTAACAGCTAATGAACAGACACGGGCTAACACCTTAGCAAGAACAGATGAAACCTTATCTGAAGTAACAAGTAGCTTTGAGAAAACATTTTCAGGTACCAGAGTTTTCTCACAGGCTTTCTCCACGATAATTTTAGATGACAGAGCAGTTGAAACCCGTCGAGAAGAAGGATTCAATACAGAGATAGGATCAACAGAGACTAGAACAAGCTTTTTGGAAAGAATAGAAGCAGAATCAGCGAGCTACAATACCATTGAATTGGGAGTAAGGAATATTATAAGAGAGGTATTTGTACAGTTCGAGCTCAAATCACAGACAACGAGAATCCAGAACTTCGTGAGGCTGCAGGAAATCAGTCTGGATATTCTGACATCCAAGGAAGACAGTTTCAAAGGAGCTAGAAGTCTGGCTGAGACCCTTCAAACAAATGATGACCAAGTATCAGCCAGCAAGCTTGGAAGGGAATTTAACACACCGGCTCCGTTTGCAGGAAGCTTTACAAGATCATTCACCGGCAATAGGTTTATTCAAAATACGTTTTTCAAGAACTCGGATACAATTAGGAAAGGGAGTATAGAAAGGCTAGATGCTTTCAACACCGAGATAGGTCAGACAACCTCAAAGACGGTTCTGAATCTCAGAGATCAGTTAGAGGAACTCAGCATCAGCAATAGTTTCACCAGAGAAACAACGGTGTCAAGACTTTTACAGCAGGAAATAACTTCTAACAACCAGGACACATTTACTTCCAACTTGGTGAGAGCGAACAGTCAAATCCTTTTACCAACCGCGACCAACGCCAGAACCAGTTCAATAAATAGAATAGAGACGGTAACAGCAACCTATATATCGGCCACTACAAGGATAACACAAGTACTAAGAAACAACATTCTAGAGATCAAACCAGAATCACGGGCATCAAGCATTACAGTGGTCAACAGAGCGACAGATGTCAGCCTTGGAATCATAACACCTCAGAACAGAGCATTCGCCGGAACAAGAACTCTATCGGAAATTCTTCGAGAAAGTGATAACCAGTTCTCTTTCAGCAACCTGATAAGAACAGAACCAACCACTGCAGCATTTACCGGAACCTTAACGCGTTCTTTTACCGGTAACAGATTAATCTCAGATGTAGTATCACAGGATTCGGAGATAGATAGAGCGCTCCAAAATCTAAGGGAAAACAGTTTAGATGCAACAATAGGATCAGAAACATTTGGTACAATCGTAAATCTGAGAGGTCAGCTAGAGTCATTTACAGCCAGTACCGAGACAGACAGACAGGTATCAACAGCAAGACTTTTGCAGCAGAAAATAAGTTCCAACAACCAGGAAACAGTTAGTTCGAGCTTAGCAAGGGTAACCAGTCAAATACTTCTTTCAGGTACAACTAGTACTAGAACAGCTTCAACAAACAGATTAAATACGGTAACAACTACATACTCAGACATCAGTATAAGGGTATCTGATGTCCTCAGAAATCAAATTCTACAGATCAGTCCAGAGCCACAAACAACGAGAACCGTAACTTTCAACAGGCAACGCCAGAACGGTATTGGAATATTGGCAACAGGGACAAGAGGGTTCACAGGTTCAAGGATTATCACGGAGACTTTCCAAACGGAGGAAAACCAGTTCATTTTCAACAACCTGATAAGAACAGATGAAACTATCACCGACTTCACAGGGAGTTTGAGAAGATCATTCACCGGGAACAGATTATTCACGGACATATTCTCGATAGATCCGGAGACCGATAGAACAAACAACCTAGACAGAGAAGACAGTTTTGAAACAACTATCAACCAGGAAGCCTCAAGAATAATAGTCAGAACTAAACAGCAACTAGAAACATTCAATATAGAAGATGAGGAAATAGGTCAGCCAGACTTCCTGAGATTGTTAGAGCAACAAATAGAATCACGAAACCAGGAGACCATCACGTCTAATTTAGCCAGAACGACTACAGAAGCTTTACTCCCCGGTACAGGAACTGAGAGAGCGACTACACTAGAAAGAGAGGAACCGGTATCAGCCGTATACTCAACCACAACACTAAGAATAACGAAAATCTTGCGAAGTGAAATTCTGCGGATTAATCCGGAACCACAGACAACAAGAACCACCTCACTCAACAGAGCAGCAGGGACCAGCCTTGGAATTATAGCACCTCAAAACAGTAGAATATTCACCGGAACAAGGCTTCTGGCAGATAGTTTTCTAACAAGTAATGAACAAACACGGACCAATACCATAGAAAGAACAGATGAAACCTTATCCAGCTTAACGAGCGCCTCCACAAGAACATATTCTGGAATCAAAGTGATCTCGGATATAGTGTCTCAGGATTCAGAAACAAGTAGATTCCTAGAAAATCTGAGAGAGAACAATCTTGATACAAACGTAGGATCGACAACTACAAGAATAGCGATAAACCTCAGAAAAAGACTCGAGTCATTCTCAACCAATCCCAAATCAACCAGACAGGTATCAGCGGCAAGGCTTTTACGGCAAGAAGTAACCTCAGAGAACCAGGAGGCTTTCTCCTCAAGTCTCGCAAGAACGACAAGTCAAATACTGTTATTGGGTGAAACAAGCACCAGAGCAACCAAAACAGACAGAATTAATACAGTAACAACTGCATATTCAACTGTTACTGTAAGAGTATCTGATATCCTGAGGAACCAAATTTTAGGAATTGACTCGGAGCCTGAGATAACGAGAAATACATTAATTAACAGACAACAGGAAAATGGTATAGGAATCCTAGCTACAGGGACAAGAGGAAGTATTACAGGAATAAGAACTCTTACGGAGACATTCCAAATAAATGAAGATCAGTTATCTCTCAGCGACCTTGTAAGAACAGATACAAACAGGGTTTCAATCACAGGCAGTTCCGTACGATCATTCACGGGCAGTAGGTTAGTATCAAGTATTTTCACACAGAGCGAGGAGACATTTAGAACCGGTAGTATGGATAGAGAGGATATTCTTGAAACAACTGTAAGTCAGACAGCCTCTAGAACAGCTTTGAACTTCAGAAAACAGTTGGAAACAGCAGTATTCGACGGCGAGGAGAATAGATTGTTACTGGTCTCAAGATTGTTCGAGCAGGAAATAACATCTGGTGATCAACAGACAACCGTCTCGAACTTGGCTAGGACAACTACGGAAGTACTTCTTTCATCCGCGTTTGAGAGCCGGGCAACCGCTTTAGGTAGAATAGAATCAGTTTCAACAGTTTATTCGACAGAGATAAGCACTGTTAGCGATCTTCTGAGAGACGAAGATCTGCAAATCAATACACGATCACAGACAACAAGAACCACAGTTATCAACAGAGCAGTAGATGCCGGCTTTGGGTTTATAGTACCTCAAAGCAGAACCTTCACAGGAACAAGAGGTTTAACAGAGAACTTCTTTACTGAAAGCAGTGAATCATTAGATAGTAATCTGATAAGGACAGATTTGACTACAGCCACATTTACAGGAAGCTTTGCCCGATCATTCACCGGAAACAGAATAATCTCAGATATATTCTCTCAGGATCCGGAAACAAGTAGATTCTTAGAAAATCTGAGGGAAACCGGTTTTGATACAGTTATAGGAACAGAAACAACTAGGTCAATCACAAATCTCAGAGATCAACTGGAAACATTTACACTCGGAAGCGAGACAATCAGACAGGTATCATCGGCGAGAATATTCCAACAAGAAATAACTTTGGAAAGTCAGGAAACCATTACTTCAAATCTGGTAAGGGAAACCAGTCAAATACTTCTATCAGGTAAAACTGCTACCAGAACAGCTTCAATAAACAGAATAAATACGGTAACAACAGCCTATGCATCAACCAGTACAAGAATAGCAGAAATACTTAGAGACGAAATTCTACAGATCAGACCGGCATCAGAGACAACAAGGAACACAGTGGTCAGTAGATTCCAAGCCGCAGATATCGGGGTCTTACCAACAGCAACAAACAGTATCTCGGGCATAAGAACTTTGACGGAAACAATCCAGACAAGTGAAGACCGGTTTATCTCCAGTAACCTGAGAAGAACAGAACAAACCATCACTGCCTTTACAGGAAGCCTGACAAGATCATTTACCGGAAGCAGGTTATTCACGGACGTTTTCTCGATAGATCCGGAGACCGACAGAACCAGCAACTTAGACAGAGAAGATAGTTTCGAAACCACTGTAAATCAGGAGATCTCTAGAACAGTACTCAGAATCAGAGAAGAGCTGGAAACATTTGGCATAGAGAGTGAAGAACTGAATCAACAGAGCTTCCTAAGACTGTTAGAACAACAAGTAAACTCAGAGAACCAGGAAACAGTAACCTCGGACCTGGCTAGAACAGCTACAGAGGCCTTGTTAACCGGTACAGGAACTGAAAGAACAACCACACTAGAAAGAAAAGAACCGGTAACAGCAGTATACTCAAGTACAACACTGAGAATAACAGACATCCTTAGAAACGAAATACTGCAAATTGATACGGAAGCAACGGCAACAGGGTTACCGGAACTCAAAAGGATTGTAATTGATGGCTTGACAGCAGGAACTACAGAAACGAGAACAGTTCTCAACCAGAGGTTGAACCAGCTCTCATTGGATGGAATCATTCTTAACACGCGGAATACATTTACCCTGAGATCGGCAGCAGAAACCATTGCAGGTACAGAAACAGTGAGCACGGAAGCGGCTCTAGACCGTTTACTGGAATCAGGTATTAGTGCGGGAACAATGGAAACCCGGTTCCTATCACAGCAGAGAGTTCTTGAGACACAGACAACAATCGCTTCGAATACATTATCTTTATTTGATCTCCGCAGAACGGTAACCGATTCATACATTTCGACAGAGGAAGCCTTCTATACAGCATCACTAGGCCGAACAGTTTTACAGGATCTAAGTTTAACCAGGAACATACAGACCCGATCAGCGCTCGCAAGATTGAACGTAGAAACATTCACAGGTATAAATACTCCTGTCAGAATCCTTAATCTCAACCGTAACGAACAGATAGAGATTGATTCAGAAGTAGATGTACTTGCCTCTAGCATACTTTCCAGATTTAATGCAGAGAATCTAGCTATCGAAGAATTATCGAAGAAAGAACCTGAATTCAGCAGAGGGATTACAACCCTGGTTTCAGGAGCAGAAACCATTATTACAGAAAAACAGTTCGGGAGATCCCGTATCCTAGGTCTTGAAACAGAGATATTAGCTGATAGAAGTACCGCGTTGCAGAGAGTGACAAACGGGATTATCGACGGCAGCTTCACAGACTCTCAGACAATCTTCCTAAACCGATTGTTGAATAATCAGTTAGACATAACTGGATTCGAATCCAGAAGCCTTTTACAGGACAGATTCACAGAACTAGAGTTCGGAGTAGACCAGAATGTAGAAACCACATCAGTTGTCTCAAGGTTAACAGATACCGCGGTAAAAACAGTAACACCTGACCCGGTTACCAGCAGTAATCTGGACAGAATTATTAACTCCAATCTCGGATACACAGGAGAAGAAAGTGTAACTCTCAGGGTTTACTCCGTTATTTCTCAACCAGTAGGAGCCGGGTTCGATCAGACGGTAAGCTCAAAACTGGAAAGATTGCTTGAACAGGATTTATCAGTAGAAAACAGGGTTGAAAGATTTGTTTCCGTTGAAAGAATCCTTGATTCAGGGTTCCAGACAACCTCAGTTGAGTTAAGAGAAGGCTTGGCTGTGTTCAGAGTTACTGAGGCTGATATTGAAGTAGATAATATCGCTGAATCAGTAAGAGCGGTTGACCGGAACATGGTAGAACTTATTACCGGGACAGGTTCAGAGAACAGAGATGCCAACGGTTTCCGGAAGATCACTGAAACAGTAGGTCCGGAAATCAATAATATTGCCGGATCAAGGCTTGAAAGAATACTGAATACCGAAACTAGTTTAGGATACAAAGCAACCAGTATTTCGGCATTGGGCAGAACAGTTACAAACGGCCTTGGTCTAACCGGTTCAGAGACAACTCAAGGACTTTACTCTAGAACATTGGAGAAGACTCTGTTTACAGACTCTTCCATAGATACTGCAAGAGACATGGACCGTATCTTGACACAGAATCTACTTCAGGAAGACCAAAGCCTGGGCGTAAGCACCTTACCAAGAATCAACGAAGAAACCTTAGATATATCTTTAACTGAGGACAGAAGTAGCTTAACTTCCAGGTTCACCGCTTCAACTCTTTCCTACGGAACATTATTCGATTCAGAACAAAACTTAGGAAGATCGGTAACTCAGGGACTGGTAGAGACATCGAATACTCCGAGAATTTATAGCTCCTTGAGGATCTACGGTACGAATCTTGGTTTTAACGAATCTGTTGATCCAGGGTTCAAGTTGGTTGAGGCAGTGATTGAAACAGGTCTAGGGTTTAACCAAGATAATACAAGAACGGTATCTATGCTGAGAGTTGTATCCGAGGAATACGGTCAGACCTCGATTATTGACAGTATTCTGGATTTACTGGATAGAAGCAGTGACGATGATGATGGCGGAGGCTCATCTGGAGGTGGAGGCGGAGGCACCATAATAGATCCTATTGAGGATGAGGAACAAGCAGAGCTATCATTCACTGATGAGAAACTAAGTATCAAGCTTAAGCCTGGTGAGACCTCTGAGGCAGAGTTAGAGCTTGAAAACACCGGAGATATAGATGCCCTCGCAGATATTGATGTGGAAAGACTGAGCGTGGAAACAGTTGACGCTTTGACTCTTGAACAGACAGAGGTTAATGTACCGGCTGGATCCTCGGTAAAAACCGGTTTAGATATTGTGGTTCCGGGATATCTTTCAGATGAAAACCTTACCAACAGGGTGCTGGAAAGATCGGTTCAGGCATCGGCTAACAACAGTTCTGCTACGATACCGGTCAATGTATTGATAGAGTCTGGGAAACAGGAGCTTCTTGATGTAAAAATGAAGCTATCAGATAATACGATTAAAGAATCAGAAAACACTGATTATAACTTAGAGATCTTTAACTTAGGTCAGTCCGGAAGGGTTGATATAGAATTATTTACCACAGTTCGGAACAGTACAGGACAGGTCGTACATGAAAAGAAAGAGGAACTTGCAGTCCAGACCTCTGCATCAATAGTAAGGAATCTTGACCTGGACTTACCGCCTGGAACATACAGAATTGAGACTAAAGCATCTTACTCAGGTAAAGAGGCCTCATCGTATTCGACACTGATAGTTAGGGAAGAAGACGATCTGACTGATAGCATACCTGTCGGAGATATAATGCTTGCCTTACTGGCTTTACTGGTAATTAGTTCGGTTGCAGGCTTCCTGAAAAGAAAGAGAAGATACGATAAACTGGCACAAAGCAAGGTAGAAGAGATCAAAGAATACTCCAAGAAACAGGATATAGACTTCGGTGAAATCCTCAAGAAGGAAAGCCAGGAACAACAAGAAATACCTGTAAGCGTCGTCGATTCTGGAACCGAAACCGAATCAACTGAAACAGTACAGAAAACAGAAGAGGAACCAAGCCGTCCACCTGTAAAAATCAGTGACGTTGACAGAGAAAAGGATAGAGAAGAGATTCCAGCCAGAGTATCAAGTAAAGAAACTGAAGAGGAGGTAAGTACGGATGATGAAGTATTTGTATGCGATGAATGTAACGAGGTATTCGATTCGGAAAGAGACCTAGAGAAACACAAACAAACCGTCAAAGACGGACACCAAAACAGTGAGGCATTTATCTGTGATGAATGCAAACATGTATTCGACTCAGAAAGAGACCTAGAAAAACACAAACAAACCGTTAACACAGAGAAAGAAAGGAAAAAAGAAGAAAAGAAAGTCGAGGAACTTAGAGATCAAATGATGGAACTAGAGAAAAACATTATGGAAATCAAGTCACAGCAAAAGAAAGAGAAGAGAAAACTGGAGAACAGAAAGGAGACAGAAGACGGAACTGAAGAGAAAATCATTGACCTCAAAGATAAGCTAGGGCAACTTGAAGACAGGAAACAAGGTCTAGAAGCAGATGTATTAGCTGAAAAAATGAAGAAGGATTCACTGAGAGAAGATCTGAAACAGGTGAAATCAAAACTGGAAAGCCTTGATGAAAACCTTGAAGATCTTTAGTTGTCAATAAAACTGACTGAAATTGAGTGAGAATACCTGACAGAAACCCCTGAACCACCAGTTTTTCCCTGAGAGCCTGAAAGAAACCTTAATTAAAGAGCCTAAACAATAATTAGATTATACAACTCCAACCCCCGATACGGCATACAAATGGTGTAAACATAATTGAATAAGATACTCAGTACAATAATTCTCCTAGCAGCAATACCGATATTCGGATCAACAGCCGCAGCATTCTCCTGTGATGAAGGTACCAGCTTAAACGATCCAGAATGTAGGATAACAGGTTCTCAAGACATAACAGGAGATGAAGTGACAGACAGCGACACAGATATCATTGTTGAATCGGGCGGTCGGCTGTATACGGATCATAAGAAGCCAGGAAACTCGCCTACAGCAAAGATTGATCTAACTAACGGTGACTTCATAGTAGAACCAGGTGGTGCGGTACACGCCAACATCAATATTTCAGCCAAAAACATAAAGATAGAGGAAGGAGGTGTGATTGATGCATCTGGACTAGGCTACCAAGGAGCATTAGATTCAGATGAAAGTAATGATGGACAAAACTGTAAGTTCGGAAGTAAGACCTCAAATGCAGGTAATAAACTGTGTTTAGGTGCGGGTCCTAGAGGAGGTGTATCTGGACCCGATAACAGTGGAACAGGAGCCGGAGGGGGAGGACATGCAGGTAAAGGAGGATCCTATTCAGATGGAGGGAATGATCCACCAAACTATATCGCGACTGGTGGAGGATACGGGAATGTAAACGACGGTGAGTACGGAAGTTCAGAGGATCCAAGCACCTTCGGTTCAGGCGGAGGTTCTCATGGCGGCACGAAGACCATTCAAAATGTCGATCAAAGTTTCCAGGGTCACAATCCAGCCTCGGGTCGTGGCCTCAATGAAAACGACCCGAAATTATTCGATGACTCAAGTAATCCCAGTTATAACAGAAATAAGACTATAAAAGAAGCGACTAGGTTCGATTACTTCGGTGTTTACAAGGACGATCCGAACAACAATCTATTAGACTCAGATTACTGGATATCGACAAATAAGGAATACAGGGCCAGCAACTCCAATGACATTGTACTTGGTTCTGGTGGAGGAGTTTTGAAACTGGCTGCCTCCAACAAGCTGAACAACAGTGGAAGTATAGTGTCTAATGGACTAGATGGAAGTAAACAGGACGCGAATGGGCTAAGTGGGGGTGGTGGAGCTGGAGGATCAATTTTTATAACTGCAGGAGGTATCTATGGGGAGGGAACTGTCTCGGCGGATGGAGGATCTTATCACGAACGGCTAGATGAACAGTTTGACGCATTCTCTGGAGGTGGTGGAGGCGGCTATATATACTACGATTATTCTATAAATAAGATGAGCTGGGAAGTATCTGCCGATGAGGGGTCAGGCACATCAGGTATTATTGGAAAGAATTTCGGATCTGGCGAAAATACCAACGGCCGGCCTGAAGAAATTGCAACTAATGGTTCGATCATGAGCGATATAGCTTTCTCGGTAAATGTAAATGATACAATAGTGAATCCGGATGATCCTATAAAAGTAAATGGAACAGGTTCTACTACCGTAAATATCTCCATTAACGGGACTCTGGTTGAATCAATAGAACAAGGTTCTGGTAACAGTTTCTACAATGCAACGGTCAAGAGCCTGGATATTAACGATACCGAAAACTTGGGGAACTATTCAATGACTGTCGAGTCATCAATCTCAGAGAATACAATTACGAGGGAGTTTAATATCTCACATAGAGAGCTTGAAATTAATCAGGACTCAAACTACTTCTTCAAGCCCAGTGAAGGGTTTAATCCGACCGGTTCAGTAAAGCTGACTAAGGAAGATGGGGTCGGAGGCTCAGTAACTGAGGGTTACTCCGGTCAACTTGAGGTAAAAACTTACGAGGATGATGGTTCAGTAGTAGATAATAGAGGTGTATCGACAGATGGGTCAGGAAATTTTGATTTCTCAAGCAGTATAACGGCAAATAAGGGAAAGAAATTCTATGAAGCAGAAGCCGAAACCGATGAAGGGATAAGAGATGCTGACAGCAACCAGCTGGGATGGGTAACTGTAAATGACTCGGTCGTCAATCCAGGTGAGACTATCAAAGTAAATGGTACAGCTTACAACGAGGTGGAAATCTCGCTGAACGGTGAAACCACTTTTTTAACACCTGACCCAGGAAACAATTATTTTGAACAAGTTAGTACAGCTCCGGAAAAGGAAGGAAACTATACTGTAAACGTTACGACCCAGTTGAATGGGGTGGGTATGACGAGAAGCTTTGATTTGAATGTTAGAAGCATAGAGTTCACGTTGAATTCCAACTATCCTCGTGATGTTAATCCTGGGGTGAACCTAGGTTTAAGTGGGGAAGCCAAGAAGATAGGAGAGAAACCAACCGGATATTCGAAGGACTTAAATATAACTTATTTCTCGGAACAGGAGGGTACAATCGTCACTAAACCAGTGGAACCAAATTCTGACGGCTCCTTTAGTTCCTCACAATTTAACTCACAGCTGAAAGCAGGGGACAGAGTATTAGAGATAAAATCTACAAACGATGATAACATAAAAGCCAGAAGAAATGACAGTATCTCAACCAGAATAAGGCTGGAAAATGTTAGTTCCACAAGTCCTGAGAAAAGATTGTTCCCAGACAGCACGATAGATCAGACACCTTACATTAACCCAGACCAAAATGTCACCATAAATGCTTCAACCCGTACAAGCCTCAACTCCATCAAAAACGTTACAGCACACATAACTACACCTTCCGGAGAAAAAAAGAAGGTCGAGCTAAACAACCAAAGCTTAACGGATGAGAAACTAAAGTGGAGCAACGAAAAATCGATCAGCAATTTCTTCAGTGCCCAGTACGGCAACTATAGCTTGAATTACAGCACTTACGATGACAACGGTAACCGAGAGGATACAAATGAAGAGAAATCGTTCTTTGTCTACAGAAATCTTACAATATCCCCAACACACGACAGAAAGATTAATGATAGCGAACAGTTGAACATATCAGGCACATCAATGCTTACCGTTGGGGACGAAACAGGCGGTCCTTCAAAACAGGGTTTTAACGGCAACCTGAATATACTTTACTACAACCACAGCCAGGAATCCGACAAATTCTCCACCGTAGAAAACGCGAATCATAACCTACCCGTGGGAGGAAACAAACCCCCTATAGGCTGGGCAGGTAAAGATCCTACCGTCACCTTCATAGGTCGATTCTCCGGTATAGAAGAATCAAACCAGTGGAACAACAGAACCGACTGGGATTCTCCTCTATCTAGATCTGGGTTAGTACATCAAGATATTTCAGACGGTATAAGATCGGCCGACAAGATTACTCTTGGATACAGAAAAGATAATACAGGTCTCGGACTTGAGCACTACTACTCCTTAGACAGCGATTCAGAGCCTTTGATAGACAGCAAGTCATCAGAGAACTTCGAAAGCTATGGCTCAGTTAATCTGGGTTCCCCGGGTATAACAAGTTCAACATCAGCAGAATTTAATGACGGAGCCTTGAGAAAATCCGAGCAGATTGTGAACGGAAGCGAATTTACAACAAATATTTGGCTGAAGCCGGAGGAAATTCCTTCAGAATCGGAAGATCCAGCAGTGATAATAGATTCCCCCCAGATACTGGATATCCAGTTGGTTAAAAATGATGAATTATACGTCAGTCTTAACACAACGGAAGATAATTACAGCCTGGAAACACAGTCAAATGCAATAAGTACTGGAACCTGGCAGATGGTAACTGTAAAGTATAACGGATCGGAACTGGAAATATTCAAGGACGGCAGTCCAGTTACCTCAGCACCGGCCAATGGCAACATTGAGACAAAAGGCTCGCCGACATCCGTGGGAAGAGGAGAAATGGATCAGACATCCCACTATTACAACGGTTCTATAGATGAACTGAGAGTATACAATTCCAGCCTCTCCGAAAACAATATTTCAAATATCTATAACTATGCCAAGGAGGGAGAACAAACTGCAGGGAAGAAGTTTTTCTCCGAGAAAGTCAGACCAGAATCACTAATCTTAAATGGTGTAAATGCAAATACAAACGATCGGAAACTAAATCTGAGACTGAAGAGCGATACCAATGGAGACGGAAGCTTCGAGGAAACATCTGATACCGTAGAGCTTGAAAACGGTAAATCTGAATACAGTGTATCCGGTCTTAGCGAAAATACTTCAGAGATAGCCCTAAGAATAGAAATGGAAGGTAACATAACCCATTCACCTGTTCTAAGATCTCTTAACGTCTCGAGAAGGCTCTCAACTAAAAACCCTGGCTTAGACATTACACCTCCCGAAGGACACGATGCAAATGTTTCCGGCAGACTGATGGAAGGTGAGAGAGAGACAAGAAAGCTCCCTGAACTCGCCGCTTCGGACAACAACCTTCTATTGCTCTCAGCAGATAAAAGCGAATTCGATATAAGAGTCAACTATACTGAGATATACACCAATATCACAAAACAAAATGTAAACGTAGAAAACGGCGGTTTTTCCACCAACTTTACCATGCCGGAAGGCGCTAGAGAAAGAGAAATAACTTACTACACTACCACCGAAAACGGTATATTCGGGATCAACAACAGTTTCGCTACCACCCAGATAGAGTTTGTTGATACCAATGTAGAGGATAATCGGACAGGCGACCTTTTTGTCGACGTCAACGGAAGTTTAGAGGCCTCAGCAAGTCTGGGTAAAACTTTCAATCCGATTGAATTTGTTAGAGCGGATATTGACTCTCAATCAAAGCAATTCGATCTATCTGGTTCAGGAAGAGATTATAGCTCAGTAATACCTATCAGCGAGATAACAGATGAAACAGGGAACTACAATATTTCATTCAAAGCAAAGGACACAGAAGGAATACGGGAAGGCTTCTCACCACAAGAAGAGATCAAAATAAGAAATGGAAGTATCACAATCAATCAAAGCGAAGAGACAATAGGGGTGGAAAGAAATTTCACAGTGAATGGTACAGTACTACATAACTCAACCGATGAAGCATACGATACCACTGTAAACGTCTCGATACCGCAAAATAACTACTCCAATGTCACAGAAACCAACGGTTCAGGTTTCTACTCAGTAGAGCTCGTATCTCCATCAGAGATAGACAACCACACCATCGTTGTCGAATCAAACGACACAAAAGGTATAACAGGAGAGAAAACCGGTGAGATAGAGGTTGCCGTAGAAGGAGATGTGCAGATTGATGTGCCGGAAAAAATAACCGCTACCGGGGTACATCTAGACTCGGGTATTAACAAAACTTATGAACTGGACATTAAGAACACTGGAGATACCGAAATCCGGGGCGTAAAAATTTACCATAAAGGATTGCCTTTTGTTGGAAATGAATATCCTAGACTATTGGAAGATGAGGGTGCGACGGACTGGAAGAGTTTAAACAAAACCTATGATATACCTGCTGGAGAAACCAGAACCGTAGAAGGAGAAATATGGATAAAAGAGGCCTCAAAGGCAGGTACGTACAGAAATATAAAACCAGCGTTCATATTCGATAAATCTTCAGGTGAAACCAGAACCGGTAATGGAAGATTTGACGTGGAAGTTGAGGCAAATCAAAGACCTTTGTGGCAGGAAAATAACAGTGTCACGGCAAATGAGGGATTTAATGGAAATATCTTACCGGATGGAGTGAACAATACAATATTCAACCAAGGTTCCGGAACTGCAGAAACCGTGACCTGGAAGATATGGAATGATAGATTCGGAGCTTGGACCGAAAGATTTACCCCAAAGCAAGAGCCCTCTGAACGACAAATTGCAGGAACAGATCTAAGTCCTGGGCAGACACTAACCCTACTAGACTACTTTGTAAATATACCGGAAGGAACGCCAGCAGACAACTATACAACAAAAATAGGATCAGATTCGGATAGCCCGGATCTCACAAACAATAAAACAATCACAGTAGAGATCCCAAGCAAACCGACCTACAAACTTAATCTAACCAAAATCAAAGATGGCGTGAAGATACCGGATGAAGAGAAAATATCCAAAAGCAATCCAATAGATGTAGGAAAACTCAATGTAGGTAACTCAGGTAAATTGTTCAAAATAGAATTAAAAAATACTGGAAACGAGGATCTAAAATGGTTCTTGGACTCAACAGCAAGTACCGGGGATGACAAAGATATTTTCTCAATAAACTCCAGTGGTAAAAATAGTGAGACAGCTACTTCAGCAATAGAGCTGGAAAACCAAGAAAATTATACTTACGATATTCCAAACAAATCTGTTCCAACATATTATAGTATACCTTCTGATGAAACCGGTGGAACCTACAAAGCCAACATAATCATCAGCTGTACCCCTATAGATGACACAAGAAACTGTGAGGATCAAACTGTACAACTTCCAATTAAAGCAGAGATTGATGATCCTGCTCCATATTTCGAGAACTTATCCGTTGAGCCATCGGTTCAAGTTATTGACAAGAAAGTAGACTTAGAGGCCGATGTACTAGACAATGATCAAGGATATATCTTCAGCGAGGAACCTGTAAACTTCACACTGCTGAAAGATTTGAACGACACTGTGAGTAGAACGAATCTAGGCGCCAATTTGAAAGAGGGGACGACTTCAACCTTCATTTCCAACTATACAGCTGATGAAAGCCTTTCTCAAGGACCTGATTGGTACGGCGTAAAAGTAGAAGCGAGAGACTCATCAGGACAGAAAAACATATCAAAACAGGTTGAATTCAAGGTGAGAAAGAAAGTTGATCCAAAATTAACCACAGATAATGATACTCTGGCGTACAATAAAGTGACATCGGAAAGTAGTCAACAAAAGCGAATTACCGGCTCGATTGCAGGAGGAGACTTCGCAGCAGATAAAGTCAATCTAACAATCAGCACCAACAGCACCAAGGCCGAAAATAGCTTCAATATCGGAGGAAGATTTGAACGTTACGGAAAAATAGATCCAGAAGAGACAGTTACATTTGACAAAACAGTGACAGCAAAAAGCGGTACTGATCCATCTGTATACCAATTAAATCTAGTATTAAAGTGGGAAAACCCAGATGGTGAAAAGGAAAAAAAGACAGCTGACGTGAATCTTGATGTCAATTCGACCAAAAAAATAAGAGGAAATCACCCAGACCCAGATAGAATTGAGATCGACCACAACTCAACCAAGAGAGACTCCTTCACAGTAGAATCATTCGGTAATGACGAAGCAACAGGAATTGACTTCAACTTCAACTGCACTGACTGTGATGAAGATGTATCCTTCGACTTTAATGCTTCAGATGTTCGTCTTGGGAGCGGAGAAGAGGTCACTATACAGTCCAATGTTACAATAGCCGAGTACGTACCCACAGGCCCTATTTACGGAAATATGGAGGTAGACTACGACTCCGGAACAGAATCATTAGAACAACTGGAGATTTTCGTAAAACGTCAACAAGCAGTGAGTGTTGAACCTGATAATCAGTCTAGTAGTTTACAGATTGATACAGGTGTAGAAAGGTTAGGTACTCTTTCGACCAAAAATATTGGAAATGAGAATATAGATATTGAGTTTGATGACAATGATAGTAGTAGTAGCTCGAACGAACTCTTCCTAGATGAGAAATCGACTCCTTACGGCACAACGATACAACCAAGTAATAATGATAGTGTGGCCATTAAATTTGACTCTGACTCAGAAGCGGTAAGTACCGGCACATACAAGTATTTTGTAGAGCCGAAACTCGGTTCCGGATCCTTAGACAAAAAGGAGATCCTGAACCTAACCGTCACTGTTGAAGACTACAATCTTCTAATTAACAACGTATCCAAAAAGAAGAAAATCAAGGAGGGAGAAAACCTAACTGCATCATTCAACGTGACAGAAGGGGAAGAAGTCATAAATGATGATGTATCGATAGATCTTAGGATTTCCTCAAACGGGAGTGAGTTTGGTATCCCTGAGTACTACAACGATTCAACGAAAAAATGGGAATCTTCCTTCAACGCACCTGATCTTCCGGACGGGGAAAACCACAACTATAGCTTCCTAGCTGACTCACCCTCCTTCGAGGTTACACTTGAAAACTCGACAAATGTATCGTACTTGGATGTTTCGGCTCCAACGGTTGTAACTGCCTCAGCTGATTCAGTTTTCAGCGGCAACAAGTCAAATATGAGTGCAACGCTTAAAGATGACAGCAACGTAACGGATGTTTCAGCTAAAATTACGGCCCCCTCCGGAAGCACTGAAACAGAATCGTTCACAAAAAATGGTTCAAACAGTTTCGAAACACAGTTCAATAAAACAACGGAGAAAGGTCTTTACACCGTCAACTTCACAGCAACAGACGAATTAGACAATGCAGGTAGTTTCATCAGATACATGAGGGTATACGAACCAATTAATGTAAACGGAACTGCCGTCAATCCCGTAGATTCTACGGAAATAGAGCTTCTTAACCCTGATGGAGAAGTCTCTGAAAGAATTGAACCAACAGAACAAGATGAGTACAACGAGACAATTAAGACCGGTAACTTTGATGTCAGAATTAAGCCGGATGAGAATACAACAGCGTTTGTAGAGGACTTCCAGGGGAAAAAGGTAGCTGAATCACCTCCAAAGTTTGATTCGGTGCTTGAACCTAAAACGGTAAACCCCGAAGGAAGACTGCTAACAGGATTTGGATTGAACTCCGAGAACTTCAAACAAATCAACGGCAGGATCTCTGTTGACTACTCAGGTTTCAGGGATAATATATCATTCGTGGGCAACCTAGTGATCCAGAAATGTGAGAACTACAACGTCAGTGATGGAGATGGAAACTGTATCTCAGGTTTCGAGGAGGCCGGAACAGTTGTAGATAGGTCTTCAGATCTTGCATACACCAATATATCCTCATTCTCTGCTTACGTATTAACAGAGAAATCATCAAGTGACAACACGTTAAGCGTAGAACTGGAAGAAAATCTCTCAGATCTTGATCTCGGCTCCTTACTGGAACAAGCTGCATCAAGTTCAGGTTCCTCCGGCGGCGGTGGCGGAGGCGGTGGTGGAGGCAGCGGCGGAAGCGGTGGTGGAGGATCACCATCCGGGTTCGGAGATCTAGTAGATCAGTTGAATAATTCAGAAAGCCAACTGGCAATCGGTAACAACAGATTATCCGTATCATTAGAACCCGGAGAAAAGAAATCGACAGCTGTATCCGTACAGAATCCAAGATCTGAAGCAGTAGAAATAGATATAACCCCTACCGGGAACATCGAACCTTTAATCAGCCTTAACAGCTCCGTTGAACTTCAACCAGGAGAGTTTAGAACAGTGAGGATCGAAGTCGATGCAGAAAATGAATCAGAGCTAAGACAGATCAGCGGATTCCTTAGAGTAGAAGGCGAGGAACAGGAAAGATCAATACCTTTCAACATAGAAATAGTATCATCAGAAAACAGACTACTGGACGTAAGCGTTGAACCAACAGTAGAAAGCTTTGAACCCGGGGAAGCAGCACGATTAAAGCTTTCATTCAGCAACCAAGGATTCTCAAGAGCTGTGGACGCAGAGACAACTATAGAAATAGAGGATATAGTTGAGAATGAAACAATCGCTAGAACCACAGATACGTTCGCAGTACAGACCACCCTGGACAGAGTTGTCGAACTCCAGATCCCTGAAAGCGCAGACATAGGAACTTACGAGGCCAGAGCAGATGTAGAGTACTCAAACGTACCCGGGAACCGTTCAGCTACAGCAGTAAACCAGGTAGATATCCGGAGACCATTCCTGGAGAGAAAAACACTGTACCTAACCAACCAGACCTGGTTCATAATCATATTCCTACTGATAGCAGGTGGATCAGGCGGCGGCTACTGGTACTACAGAAAGAAAAAACTTGAAGCCAAGAGAAAAAGGTTTGAAGAACAGGTAGACAACGATGCAATACCATCAGACACAGGAAGATCAGCGTTCGTAGGAGAACTATCCGAAATAGGCACAAGATCCTTCATAAACCTAGACGACCTGATGACCCACTGCCTGACAGCAGGAGCTACCGGTGCAGGAAAATCAGTAGCAGCACAGGTAATCGTCGAAGAAGCATTGGAACAAGGAGTTAATGTAATCGTATTAGATCCAACCGGACAATGGTCAGGTTACCTAGACGAAAACGAAAACGATGAATTCTTCGCATTCTACAGCGACTTCGGTATGAAAGAAGGTGATGCAAGAAGCTACGAAGGTAACATCAGAGCAGTCGATGCAGACCAGGACACGATAGATATCACAGATATCATGCGGCCCGAAGGAGATGAAGGCAGTATCCACGTCTTCTCGATGCATAAACTGGAGAACGCAGAACTAGAGGAATACCTCTCAGATACAATACAACAGATCTTCGATTACAACCCTGAAGAAAAAGACAGCCTGAAAACCCTGATATGTTACGACGAGGCACACAGAGTTCTACCAAAGTTCGGTGGAACAGGCCGTGGAGTCAAAATGCTTGAGAGAGGTGCCAGAGAGTTCCGTAAATGGGGTACCGGCATGCTTATGATATCACAGGTAATCGAGGACTTCCCTGAAGAGGTAAGAGCCAACATCGGTACACAGATCCAGATGCGTACAGAATACGAAGGAGATCTCGATAGAATAGAGAGAAAATACGGTAACAACATCACCCAAGGAGTTACAAAGGCAGATACCGGAACCGGGATGCTTCAGAACTCATCATACAACCACGGTAGGCCTTACTTCGTCGACTTCAGACCTGTTAAACACAGTCCAGAAAGGCTCAGCGACGAAGAACTAGATAAATTCGAGAAATACAACCGAAGGGTAGACGAGTTAGAGGATATGATCTCTATCCTCAAGAGTCAAGACGAAGACGTATTCGAATACGAATCACAGCTCAAACTCGTTAAGAAAAATATCAGGAAAAGAAGCTTCAACCTGGTAGATACATACCTTGATGAACTAGAAGAAGACCTCAACGATGCATTAGACATCTAATTAGAGAAGTAATAGAGATGATCCAACTGTTAGTATACCTATAGCCCACAGAACAGTGGTTAAAACTGTTAAGGCTCTCCTCCAATCTCCGCGCATCTCCCATACATTCGAGAGAACCGAGCTTGACATGGCCAAGGCAAATATGAAATTAGCAGCCATCAACAACCGAAAAATCTGGATCTCTGCAATTACAAAGCTTGCAGTTAGTAAAGATGTACCGTAAAAAAGGCCTTTACTTAACTGAAAAGTCTGTTCAGGATCGATTTCAACCTCATCAATCTTTGAACCGTCTCCATATGACCTCATTTTATTCCACCGTGAACCCTTTAATTGAGCGCATATATTAAAGATTATGGATCTCCTGTCCGAAAAAGAAAAGGATTCACTGAAATGTGGGGAATGTGATCAGGAATTCGACTCCGAGAGAGGGCTTAAAGTCCATAAGAACAAGGCCCATTCAAGCGATAGCTCCAGCGACAGCGATGACTCTGATGAAGATACAGGATTGGATGATCCGGTTAAGCCTGATTCAGCGCCGGACGAGTTAATCGAACAGATAAAACAGATGAAAAAAGAAGTTAGAAAGCTGAGAAACAGCAACAAGAAGACAGAGACAAAAGTAAAGGGAATGGAGGAAAGAATCAACTCCTACAACGAGAGGATAGATACGTTCTCAGATAGATTAGGAAGCACAAAGGAAAATGCCAGGCAAAACGAGAAAGAAATCGGGAAGATACAATCGAAATCAGAGAAAGCCCTGGATCTAGTAGAGAAAATCGATCCACAGGAAATGAGTAAGAAGATCGAAAAACGGGATGCAAAATTAGAACAAGCCAACACACAGATAGATCAGACAAGAAGCCAGATCGGAGATCTTAGAGGAAATCTATCGGACCTGAGAGAGACCGTAAACGACTTCGAAGGCCTAGACCAGATCAAAGATATGAAAGGAGAGGTTAGAGAGGACCTACAAAAGGCAAAACAGAAAGAACAGAAGATGGATGCACAAGCCAACAAAGTCGAGGACATGTTTCTTGAGATGCAGGAGAAGGTATCAGAGATCAAGAAGATAGATGAAAAACAACAGGATCTAGATGAGAGATTCCACGAGCTGAGAAAAGTCTTCGACGATGTACAGGTCAAGGTAAATGACCTCCCGGAGAAACAGGAGTTCGAAGACCTGAAAACCGAGGTGAAAGAAAGAGCGCAGGAAATTGATGCTCTTGTTCCCGCAGTAGAATCAGCTGTCGAAAACATAGAGAAATACGATGACCAATCCTTCGTAACACAAGAAGAATTAGACGAATTAACCGGAAAACTGGAAGGTATTACAGAACTTGGAGATAAAGTTGAGAACTTACATGAGGAAATAAATAAAGGAACAGCGGGTAGCCCGGTAAGTAAAGGAAGAATTGAAGGCCTAAAGGAACGGATCGCAGAACTAGATGAAGGTATGAATGATGAGACAATGGAGAGTTTGATTGAGGTTCATGAGAAGATGGCGGAACTCGATGAGAAGCTGGAGGAAAACAGGATTGAGGTCAAGAAAATTTCGGAAGTACAACAGGAAAAACAGAAAATAGAGGAGATCCAGAAAGATATCAAAGGAAGCTTTAAGCCTTTGAAGGACAGGATATCGACTTTGGAAGAAGCATTATTCAATATAGAAGTAGTGGAAGGCCAAAAAAGCTTTTTCCAATACTTGAAGTTTAAAGTAATCGGTTTAATTGAAGGAAGACAGATAGAAAGCGATGACCTGGAATTCTACAGATGTGATAAATGTAAGAAAAGCTTCGGATCCTCTGAAGTACTTAAAAAACACAAAAAAGAGATACACGGCCAGAAACTAGAGATTTGTTCATACTGTGGGGAAGACTTCGCACTCCATAAGAAACTACTTAAACACAAGATTAGAGAGCACAAAGAGATTTTAGAGCACGAAGAACCATCTTTACTAGAAAGTTTGAATGACGAAATCAAATCTGAATAAACCTTTTTCAATAGACTCAGACTATAAAGTAATATGACCTATATCTGCCCTGTATGCGATGAAAAAATGAGTAGTGAAAAAGGCATGGATCTCCACCAGAAAAAGGAACATACCGAAGAAGAGATCAAACAGGCAGAAAAAGAACAAGAAAAATCTGAAGAAGAATCCGAAAATACCGATCAAGAAGAACAAACCCAAGAACAAGAAGAAACTGGGACTGAAGAAACAGAGGAAGAAGAAGCCCAAGAGCCGGAAAACAAAAAGGAAGAGGAAGAGACTGCGGAAACAGAAACCGAAAGCCAAGACGAAGCAGAGGATACAGAAGAAGCAAATGAAGACGAGGAAACAGAGAACCAGGAAGATGAAACAGAAACTCAGACAGATGATCAAGAGGAAGAAACAGATTCAAGTGATTTAGGAAAGGTAAAAGAAGAAATAAATGAGATATCTGAAAGCATAGAGGAACAAAAACAGCAAAAAGAAACCGATTCAGAAGATCAAGAAGATGAATCAAACCAAGAAAGGGAAGAAAACAAACAAACGGAGACAGAGAATGAAAAAGAACCTGAAGATACGGAGATTGATCCGTCTGAAATAGATTTAGATGACATAGAAATAGATGATGATACTGAAGACATTGAAGATTTAGAGGTCGAAGAGCCGGATACCGAATCAGTTCAATACGATGACACGAATATCGAAAACGAGATGGGAGATCTACTTGAGAAAGTTAATGAGATGGATGAAAAAGTAGCAAAGGCAGTGAAAGCAAAAGAAAAAAGAAAGAAGGCTGAAAACGAGGTCGAAGAACTGAAAAAGCAAAAAAGGGAAATGAAAGAGAATATTGAGAAGCTGCAGAAAAAGGAAATTGAGGAAAAACAGACTTTGAGAGATATCAAGAATAAAGGGAAGAAACTGAATGTAAAGATCCATAAAATTGAGGAAAATGTGACAGGACTCGAAGAAAGGAAGAAAGGATTGAAACAGGATATATCCGATCTAAGAGATGAGAAAAAGAACCTGAAAAAGGACATAAAAAGGATATCATCAAACATGGAGAGCCTAAAACAAAGTCTAGGCGACCTACAGGACTAGCCGATTACAGTACGGCTTATTACAACGTTGCCAGAATCCCTGCCAATTTTTCTAAATCACGCACACTCTGTTTAAATTGAATTGCTTATGAGTGCCCAACTGTCGATCGGTTTCTAATGAAGCTGCAATGAAAAATCAGTGGTAACAGAAAATTGTAACCGAGAAAAACAATAAGATATTTAATATCCTCATCACATCTCGATCATATAAAAGGTGAGAATGAAATGGCTAGGATAAGCGTGGATGTACCTGAAAGACTGAAGGATGAAGTCAAGGAAACAGCTGAAAGAAAGAACTTCAAGAACCCCTCAGAGTATATCCGACAGGCACTACGAGAGAAACTAGAAGAAGACAGCGAACTAGACCCTGAACTGCTTCTAAGGGCTATCAAAGTAAAACAAGAGAATGTAGAAACTCAGAGCCTAGAAGAGGTTAGAGAGGAGATTACCTAGTGGTTGAAATAACCTCAGAAGCCAAAAGAGACAAAATATTTTTGCGCCGGAAAACAAATGTCTTGAAAAACTGTACCCAGGGAAGTGTTGGACTCGCAGGGATTTGAACCCTGGGCCTTCCCCTTGCAAGGGGGACGTTCTGCCAGACTGAACTACGAGCCCTTCTTCTCGTAATTCAATAAATGGAAGCCAATTTTTTAAATGGGAATCCGGTCCGGAAACCGACTCTGTTCCAACCCTATTTAAAGTTTTGAGATATGTGTTATGTTGCGGGCCAGCAGAGATACCTGTAGATTTAAGGTAATCTGCATTTAACTATAGATATTGAGGTACGGATCTAAAAGGTCTTTGCTCGCAATTTACGTGTACAGAAGGGGCGTCAAGAACGATGTCCTAAGCACGAAACGTCGTCCGACCTTTTCGGAATGAAGGACGATAGTAATGCACACCAAAAGATCGTTTTGTCTGATCACGTCTTTTTTGGCGTTTGCATTGGTGTAAGAAGGTTTGACCACCACAAGTCAACCGGGTTTTCAGCTTATCTTTGTTTCAGTTCTACTGAAACATGGAGCATATCAAGCTGGAGACACCCGAAGTTGAGTTGCTGGTTAAGCCAGGTAGTGAATGGCTCGGTTCGAGAAGCCGACGAAGGACGTGGCAAGCTGCGATAAGCTTGGGCGAGGTGCATGCAGCCTTTGAGCTCAAGATTTCCGAAT